>NZ_JBWJZD010000190.1:0-203 GCF_056429065.1 Bradyrhizobium sp. USDA3010 | reverse complement strand
TGCCGGTCGCATGCGTGCCGGCGTTGGCGCTGCCGTCGGGATTGACGCCGGCCTCGGTGGCGTCGCCGGTATCGGCGACCGCAACCGGCGCGTCGTCGGTGCCGTGGATGGTGATGGTCAGAGTCGTGCTGCTGGTGCCGCCCTGGCCGTCCGAAACCGTGTAGGTGAAGCTGTCGGTCAGCGTGCCGCCGACGTTGAGCGCC
>NZ_JBWJZD010000189.1:0-206 GCF_056429065.1 Bradyrhizobium sp. USDA3010 | reverse complement strand
ATTTTGGTCGACGCATGGATGGATAGCTACCCGCGCGAGCCGGCATCCGTCACGCTCGACATCGATGATACCCTGCGACGTCGTCCACGGCCATCAGCAGCTCTCGCTGTTCAACGCTCATTATGACGAACGCTGCTTCCTGCCGATCCACGTCTACGACACGGAGAAGAGCCGGCCCGTGGCGGTCGTGCTGCGGCCCGGCAAGA
>NZ_JBWJZD010000188.1:0-219 GCF_056429065.1 Bradyrhizobium sp. USDA3010 | reverse complement strand
GGGCCCGCACCCGCTGCAGCGCGGCTTCCGCTGCAAGGCGCTCACCAGCAGTTCCGGCACCCACGAACAACGCCTCGATCTTCCGAAGCTTCTCGCGCAGCTGCGACTCGCTGGTCATTCTGATCCCTGTTGCCCGCTCCGAACCGGGATCAACCCATCACCGCGCGCCGGCGGCGTCAATCATCCCGACCGCGCTATCCAGAGCATTCCGCGCAAGTC
>NZ_JBWJZD010000187.1:0-244 GCF_056429065.1 Bradyrhizobium sp. USDA3010 | reverse complement strand
TTTACCGCCTGCATGCAGGCGGTAAATCTCAACGCGCTCTTCAAGGCTGAGCTGGCCATAACATTGTCCCATCGCCACAACACCCTAGCAGGTGTTGCACTTGTGTCGTGAACCCAAGGGACCCATATGTGGACGGCCCCCGTGGCACAAGAGCTTTGTGAGGTTTGATCGGATCGCTTGCATCCATATGTCCGGCCTATTGATGCGGCTTGTCGGACCGCTGGCCAAGATGGTTTTTCGCGAC
>NZ_JBWJZD010000186.1:0-246 GCF_056429065.1 Bradyrhizobium sp. USDA3010 | reverse complement strand
GGCGAGTGTGGCGGCCCGGATGCGCGGAGGGTGGGTGTCAGCAACCGAATCCTACGCCACCTCAGCGGCTTACGCCACGCTCGCCAGCCTCTCAACAAGCCGCTGATGAATAAGACGGGCTAGCCCGTCCTATTCGTGAGAGTGCGGCTTTTGGGCCTGATTGATGCGGCCGTACATCTGCTCTGACGAGGCGCACAGGATTGCCTTCGGCTTTTCACCGCCTGACGACCGGTACTTTGCAACGCG
>NZ_JBWJZD010000185.1:0-246 GCF_056429065.1 Bradyrhizobium sp. USDA3010 | reverse complement strand
GGCGAGTGTGGCGGCCCGGATGCGCGGAGGGTGGGTGTCAGCAACCGAATCCTACGCCACCTCAGCGGCTTACGCCACGCTCGCCAGCCTCTCAACAAGCCGCTGATGAATAAGACGGGCTAGGCGATCGCGCGTCCGGTCCAAATGCCGGAGGCAGGATCGCGCGCCATGCACTAGAAGCTTTCTCACATAACGGTTGCCGCGTTTGCTGACGCCAAGCAACGTCTGTTTTCCGCCGGTCGAGTA
>NZ_JBWJZD010000184.1:0-248 GCF_056429065.1 Bradyrhizobium sp. USDA3010 | reverse complement strand
CATGGCGAGTGTGGCGGCCCGGATGCGCGGAGGGTGGGTGTCAGCAACCGAATCCTACGCCACCTCAGCGGCTTACGCCACGCTCGCCAGCCTCTCAACAAGCCGCTGATGAATAAGACGGGTTAGGTCCCAGCTGCGACAATTACGCTAATATCGGCGTGCGAATACTTGCGGCCAAGTCAACTACCAACGCTATCAATTGGTCTCGACGACAGAAGTATGCAACGTATCAGTTAATGGGCGTCTGG
>NZ_JBWJZD010000183.1:0-248 GCF_056429065.1 Bradyrhizobium sp. USDA3010 | reverse complement strand
ATGGCGAGTGTGGCGGCCCGGATGCGCGGAGGGTGGGTGTCAGCAACCGAATCCTACGCCACCTCAGCGGCTTACGCCACGCTCGCCAGCCTCTCAACAAGCCGCTGATGAATAAGACGGGCTAGGTGGTGTGGACTCTAAGGATTCCCTTTTAAGCGCAAATCAGATTCAAGACTGCTTTTGGGGAGGCAGTCTTGGGTGTGATGGACCGTTTGGTATTGAGCGACGCGGCTTGGGAGCGGATGGCA
>NZ_JBWJZD010000182.1:0-249 GCF_056429065.1 Bradyrhizobium sp. USDA3010 | reverse complement strand
CGACGAGGCGCACTTGCAGCGGGTGATCCGAGCGGTGCGTTCGGCATGATTCCCTCGGGCGTGAAGGTGTTCCTCGCCAGCCATCCAGTCGACTTCCGCAAGGGTATCGATGGCCTTGTTGCGCTAGGTCGTGTGGACACTTATCGCATCCAAAGGACGATGGCTGCGAGAGTGACGACGGCGCGATAATTTCGAGCGGTCTTTTCGAAGCGGGTTGCAACGCGGCGGAACTGCTTGAGCTTTGAGAAG
>NZ_JBWJZD010000181.1:0-249 GCF_056429065.1 Bradyrhizobium sp. USDA3010 | reverse complement strand
CCACCTCAGCGGCTTACGCCACGCTCGCCAGCCTCTCAACAAGCCGCTGATGAATAAGACGGGCTAGAGCGACAACGGCCTTGTTCGGATGCATCCGAGCCTGGAGCCCGTCGAGCCAGCTTCCTAGCCCGTCTTATTCATGATTGCCGGGCGGGGCAGCTGGAACATTTCCGGTCGGGGTGAAGGCGCGCGCGAACGCTTCGGCTTTTTCGCCGCTTTTCGACCCGACTTCGTGAACGCGTTGGAGGA
>NZ_JBWJZD010000180.1:0-249 GCF_056429065.1 Bradyrhizobium sp. USDA3010 | reverse complement strand
GCTAGAGCGGTTTCCACTTGATATGGGTCACTACTCGTATCCGGCATGTCGAAAGTAGTTCGCGCATTGCTCGGGTGCAAATGTCTTGATGAGCTTGCCGATCAGCTTCATCAGCGTTGTCGCGGTGCGAGCGGCACCCTTGCGAAGCGCCGTCTTCAGCTTCGAGAATGCCATTTCGATCGGATTGAGATCCGGCGAGTAGGCCGGCAAATAGCGCACTTTGGCGCCGACCGCTTCGACCGCATGGCG
>NZ_JBWJZD010000179.1:0-250 GCF_056429065.1 Bradyrhizobium sp. USDA3010 | reverse complement strand
TCATGGCGAGTGTGGCGGCCCGGATGCGCGGAGGGTGGGTGTCAGCAACCGAATCCTACGCCACCTCAGCGGCTTACGCCACGCTCGCCAGCCTCTCAACAAGCCGCTGATGAATAAGACGGGTTAGCACGCTGATCACATTGCGGTAGCGGATGGGCTGCCAAACGAAGTTTGTCATGCGACCTTCGTCAGCAGGTCGGGGGAAATGGATTTGCTCCGCCTTCATCGACAACAACACCTGGCGAGCGCT
>NZ_JBWJZD010000178.1:0-250 GCF_056429065.1 Bradyrhizobium sp. USDA3010 | reverse complement strand
TGCCATCCGCTCCCAAGCCGCGTCGCTCAATACCAAACGGTCCATCACACCCAAGACTGCCTCCCCAAAAGCAGTCTTGAATCTGATTTGCGCTTAAAAGGGAATCCTTAGAGTCCACACCACCTAGTGCGCGATGCGGGCTCAGATCCGTTCGACGGTGCGCTTTATGTCTTCCGGGCCAAAAGAGCCGATAGAATAAAGATCGTATGGTGGGATGGGTCCGGCGTGTGCCTCTATTTAAAGCGTCTTG
>NZ_JBWJZD010000177.1:0-250 GCF_056429065.1 Bradyrhizobium sp. USDA3010 | reverse complement strand
ATGAACACTGCTTCCTGCCGATCCACGTCTACGACACCGAGCACAGCCGGCCTGTTGCGGTCATCCTGCGCCCCGGCAAGACGCCGAGCGGCCGCGAGGTGCGGGCACACCTGCGCCGCCTGGTTCGTAAGCGGCAAGCTGAGGCCGTCAGGCGGCGTGGTTCCATGGCATAAGTACGTCGATTTGGCTGCTCGGCCAGCCATTGGCGATACGCTGAAGCGTGAGGGTGAGCCAGGCGAACGGATCGACG
>NZ_JBWJZD010000176.1:0-250 GCF_056429065.1 Bradyrhizobium sp. USDA3010 | reverse complement strand
CCACCTCAGCGGCTTACGCCACGCTCGCCAGCCTCTCAACAAGCCGCTGATGAATAAGACGGGCTAGAGCGACAACGGCCTTGTTCGGATGCATCCGAGCCTGGAGCCCGTCGAGCCAGCTTCCTAGGCGATCGCGCGTCCGGTCCAAATGCCGGAGGCAGGATCGCGCGCCATGCACTAGAAGCTTTCTCACATAACGGTTGCCGCGTTTGCTGACGCCAAGCAACGTCTGTTTTCCGCCGGTCGAGTA
>NZ_JBWJZD010000175.1:0-253 GCF_056429065.1 Bradyrhizobium sp. USDA3010 | reverse complement strand
AGATCCCGGCCAGTGTCCGGCAGTCGGCCGCAAGCCAGCTTGAACGCCGGATCGCCGCGTAAACGATCGAGATCATTGCCATCCTCGTAGCCACACGCGATGGCGAAGATGCGGGCGCGGATCATATATCGTCGGTCATGGCGAGTGTGGCGGCCCGGATGCGCGGAGGGTGGGTGTCAGCAACCGAATCCTACGCCACCTCAGCGGCTTACGCCACGCTCGCCAGCCTCTCAACAAGCCGCTGATGAATAAG
>NZ_JBWJZD010000174.1:0-253 GCF_056429065.1 Bradyrhizobium sp. USDA3010 | reverse complement strand
ATGCCTATCCTTATCGCTATCCTTACGACTATTCTTTGACATTGTGACCTCGCGACAAACCATTCCGCGAGATCTTCCTAGCCGACCAGATCAACCCTCAGCGCGTGGTCTCCGCATGACGCTCACGCTCTGACGAGGCGCACAGGATTGCCTTCGGCTTTTCACCGCCTGACGACCGGTACTTTGCAACGCGCTTGAGGTGTAGGTTGGGCGAACGGGGGCGGACGCCCCGCCGGTCAAGGACCGAGCGGCA
>NZ_JBWJZD010000173.1:0-254 GCF_056429065.1 Bradyrhizobium sp. USDA3010 | reverse complement strand
CCTTTCTGGCGAGCGGCTTCGTGCCGGCTAGCGCGAAGATGTAATCGACGCCGTTTTGCTCGCAAAAAGTCATCGCCTCGGGGCCGGCGTAATGGCTGTCGCCGCGGAAGGTGATACGCGTATCGGGGTGAGCGTCACGAGAGGATCACGGGTGCCTGGGCTTGACTTGCGCGGAATGCTCTGGATAGCGCGGTCGGGATGATTGACGCCGCCGGCGCGCGGTGATGGGTTGATCCCGGTTCGGAGCGGGCAAC
>NZ_JBWJZD010000172.1:0-255 GCF_056429065.1 Bradyrhizobium sp. USDA3010 | reverse complement strand
AGCGACCGGCCAAGGCCGGCTCGGACGGCATTGAAGGCCAACTCCGAGTCGTTGACGGTGACAAACGTTTCCGAGGTCGGATCGGAGGCTATCGCTTCCGCCATCCAGCGTGCCTGCGGCAAGTTAGGCCAGTAGGCATCATAGGTAATCCATGGCAAGCCGCGCTGCTGCGTTGACGCGGCATACACCGCAAATTCGAAGGTGCCGACGCGTCGAGCTATCACGCGATGCTCGCTTTCGGGCCGGGTCATACGC
>NZ_JBWJZD010000171.1:0-255 GCF_056429065.1 Bradyrhizobium sp. USDA3010 | reverse complement strand
GTGAGACCCAATACGAATTGGGCCGCTCTTGCTATATTTGCCAGTATGCCCATGAGACCGAAACCTTTTTGAATAGAATGCCAATAGGTCAAAGGCGCTGCCTCTTCCACGCCCTCAGGTAGTGCAAGTGTCGCTGGCCAACCACGGAACGTGGGCCTATTTTCGTTGGCTCAGAGGGCGGGTATGAGCGATTTCACGCATCAAAGCCGCCGGAGGGCGGACGTGTCAGTGACATTCGCTGTCGCGCGGATGCGA
>NZ_JBWJZD010000170.1:0-255 GCF_056429065.1 Bradyrhizobium sp. USDA3010 | reverse complement strand
TGGCGATCATCGGATCGTAATGGATCGAGATCTCGCCGCCCTCCTGCACACCGGTGTCGTTGCGGATCGTAATGCCGTCATGGCTGGCCTCGGCCGGCGGACGGTATTTCACCAGGCGGCCGATCGAGGGCAGGAAGTTGCGGAACGGATCCTCGGCATAGACGCGGGACTCCACCGCCCAGCCGGTCAGCGTGACGTCCTTCTGCGCGAGTGCAAGCTTCTCGCCGGCGGCGACGCGGATCATCTGCTCGACGA
>NZ_JBWJZD010000169.1:0-255 GCF_056429065.1 Bradyrhizobium sp. USDA3010 | reverse complement strand
AAAGTAATCGCCCCGTGTCGCTTTTGTCACATTCGGCAAAGAAACGACCGCACGAGCACCAGCGATAATTGCCCTGTAGCCGTTAGAGGGTAAAGGGTGTTCGTGCTCAGCTACCCATCTCGGAGATCACGATGTTGAAGTTTCTGGTTGTTGGAGTTGCTACTTTCGGTTTCGTGGCTGCTGCCAGTGCGGCCGACCTCCCTCGTCCGCAGCCGGTCACCGAACAGGCTCCGATTGGCAAGATGCCAATTGGCA
>NZ_JBWJZD010000168.1:0-255 GCF_056429065.1 Bradyrhizobium sp. USDA3010 | reverse complement strand
TGAGCACGGCCAGGTTGGCCGGTCCGTTGCCCTTGCGATTGCGGGCAAGGTCCTCGTCGAGGGTGACGTCGAGCGGCCAGTGCAGGCGATTTTCGATGCCCCAATGAGCACGGACGATGCGCAGGACTACTTTGGGGCTGTAGGGGCGGCTCATCAGGAAGTAGCGCTCGACCGTGTCGTCCTGTCCCCGCTTGCTGGTGATGCGGGCGACAGCTTTGAGGCCCGGAAAGTCGTGCTTCTTGGCCATGCCAGGAA
>NZ_JBWJZD010000167.1:0-255 GCF_056429065.1 Bradyrhizobium sp. USDA3010 | reverse complement strand
CGAGGAACAGCCAGAACTTCGAGGGACGTTCAAATCCCTTGATCGACAGGCGGTTGATCGGCTCGAGCAGGCGCGATGACACCCGGTACAGCACGCTCGCCGTCACGTCGAACGTCATCAAGACCCAAACGAACCAGATCGGGCCGCTCGGCCAGGGCCCGAAGATCATGGTCTTCCACCAGTATTCGGAGAAGGTCAGGTCCGGCGTCGCACGCAGCGCGATCGCGTAATAGGCGATCGGAATCACGGTGAACG
>NZ_JBWJZD010000166.1:0-255 GCF_056429065.1 Bradyrhizobium sp. USDA3010 | reverse complement strand
GCTTCCACCACCGCGAGCGTCTCGCCGGCCTTGACCTCCTGGCCCTCGGTCACCGCAATCGACACCACGAGGCCCGGCATCGGGCACAGCAGCTTCTTGCCGGTGTCGGCCGCCGAGACCACCGGCATCAGCCGCGCCGAGGTCGCCTCGGTCTCGGTGAAGACATAGACCGGCACCTCATAGCCTTGATGCGCGAGGCGGAAGCCGTTGTTGATCGCGCGCACCTGCACGGCGACAAAATTGCCGTCGATGGTG
>NZ_JBWJZD010000165.1:0-255 GCF_056429065.1 Bradyrhizobium sp. USDA3010 | reverse complement strand
GACGAAGCTCCTTCGGCAGCTTCAACCGGACGACAGTCAGGATCTCGTCGAGGCCTTCGAGGATGCTGGCCGCTACGCCGGGCCATTGCTGGTCGAGTCGACGCGCGAGATCGCGGATCAATTTTTCAGCCTTGTCGGCGTCATCGAGCTCCCAGGCCTGGCGCAGCACCCGACGGGTGGCCGCATGATGCTCTTTCGGCAGGCGTTCCATGATGTTGCGCGCCTTGTGGATCTGGCAGCGCTGGATCGCAGCGG
>NZ_JBWJZD010000164.1:0-255 GCF_056429065.1 Bradyrhizobium sp. USDA3010 | reverse complement strand
GCTCGTTGGCGACCATACCCATCGCTCCAAGCCGCTGGCGCAACTCCGCAATCAAATAGGCCATGCGTCCCGGTGCCGATCGCGTGCCGAGATTGACGATCCATTGCCGGAACAACGCGGCATCAACAAGCGACTCGCGCCAGAGCGCTCGGGCCAAAGCCGGCCGCGTACTAAGGATCCGTTCGAGCTGATCGTGATCGATGAAACCAACCTGCGCTTTTGAGAGCGTCGTCAAGTCGTGGTCCATCCGCTTCA
>NZ_JBWJZD010000163.1:0-255 GCF_056429065.1 Bradyrhizobium sp. USDA3010 | reverse complement strand
CACAAGATCGACGGCGTTCGCCATGCGGTCGAAGCGGTCGGCGCCAAAGTGCGCTATTTGCCGGCCTACTCGCCGGATCTCAATCCGATCGAAATGGCATTCTCGAAGCTGAAGACGGCGCTTCGCATGGGTGCCGCTCGCACCGTGACAACGCTGATGAAGCTGATCGGCAAGCTCATCAAGACATTTGCACCCGAGCAATGCGCGAACTACTTTCGACATGCCGGATACGAGTAGTGACCCATATCAAGTGGA
>NZ_JBWJZD010000162.1:0-255 GCF_056429065.1 Bradyrhizobium sp. USDA3010 | reverse complement strand
TCGCCTCGAAGATCCGCCACCAGACGCCCTTGATGCTCCATCGACTGAAGCGCCGGAACACGCTGTTCCAATCCCCGAACGCCTCCGGGAGATCACGCCAGGGAGAGCCCGTGCGAACAATCCAAAGCACACCTTCCACGAACATCCGATTGTCGCGCCCAGTGGAGCCCTTCTGGTCGGGGCGACCTATAATCAGCGGCGCCATCCGCTCCCAAGCCGCGTCGCTCAATACCAAACGGTCCATCACACCCAAGA
>NZ_JBWJZD010000161.1:0-255 GCF_056429065.1 Bradyrhizobium sp. USDA3010 | reverse complement strand
GCATCGGTTCCTGGCATGGCCAAGAAGCACGACTTTCCGGGCCTCAAAGCTGTCGCCCGCATCACCAGCAAGCGGGGACAGGACGACACGGTCGAGCGCTACTTCCTGATGAGCCGCCCCTACAGCCGCAAAGAGGTCCTGCGCATCGTCCGTGCTCATTGGGGCATCGAAAATCGCCTGCACTGGCCGCTCGACGTCACCCTCGACGAGGACCTTGCCCGCAATCGCAAGGGCAACGGACCGGCCAACCTGGCC
>NZ_JBWJZD010000160.1:0-255 GCF_056429065.1 Bradyrhizobium sp. USDA3010 | reverse complement strand
CCGCAGCAGATCGCGAACATGCGCGCGCGGAACATATCGACCAGGCTGTGCACGACCCGCGTCGGATCGCGCCGATCCGGGAACACCCGGGCCAAATTGTCGGCCAAGCCGAGACGCCGCTCGGCCATCGCCAGAAGCATCACGCCCCCGTTCGAGGTCAGCCGCCCGCCATCGAAGGCAGCTGTGACTTTCTTGGCGTGAACGGAGAAGGGCAGAATCGTATCATCGGTCATGGCGGGCGTGGTGTTCGCGGCT
>NZ_JBWJZD010000159.1:0-258 GCF_056429065.1 Bradyrhizobium sp. USDA3010 | reverse complement strand
AGAAGGTGCCGTAGGACGCGAGATACCAGCCCGGCAGCGGGTCGGGGTTACCGATGACCCCGCGCTTGATGTAGATCATCACCCACATCAAGCAGTAGGGGATCAGCGTGATGCCGGTCCAGAACCAACGCCGCTCGGTCAGCCGTCCGTTTGCGCTGAGCAGGCCGCCCTCGAGGTTCGCCGCCCCGATCCCCGCACCGATGAAGAAATAGGACGCATAGAGCAGCACCCGGCTCGCCTGCACCGAGAACGGTCCGA
>NZ_JBWJZD010000158.1:0-260 GCF_056429065.1 Bradyrhizobium sp. USDA3010 | reverse complement strand
ACAGCGCACAGAGCCTGTTCCCCTGGCTGTTGCGCGGCGTGGACTTCGACAACGACAGCGCCTTCATGAACGATGTCGTCGTGCCATGGTGTCGCGAACAGAAGCTCGAAGTCACTCGCTCGCGCGCTTACAACTGGCTCGTTCATCCAAACCCTGACGATGGTCGATGTCGCCACCGGCTGGACGGAGTGCCTGCCGCTGCTGACGCGGGAAGGTTCGCTGGTCGTCGAGGCGATCAACAGCGCACAGAGCCTGTTCCC
>NZ_JBWJZD010000157.1:0-265 GCF_056429065.1 Bradyrhizobium sp. USDA3010 | reverse complement strand
CATCTCAATGCCGACGGCTCCTATACCTACACCGTGAACAACGGCCAGGGCGCGGTCGAGGCGCTGCGCACCTCGAGCGACACGCTGACCGATACGTTCAGCTATACGGTGAAGGACACCGCCGGGCTGACCTCGACGACGACTCTGACCATCACCATCCACGGCACCGACGACGCGCCGGTTGCGGTCGCCGATACCGGCGACGCCACCGAGGCCGGCGTCAATCCCGACGGCAGCGCCAACGCCGGCACGCATGCGACCGGCA
>NZ_JBWJZD010000156.1:0-267 GCF_056429065.1 Bradyrhizobium sp. USDA3010 | reverse complement strand
GGCGGGCGTGGTGTTCGCGGCTGAAGGTGATGGGGTTGGCTTTGCAACCGAATCCTACGCCGCATCAGCGCTTTACACCACGCTCGCCAGCCTCTCAGGCGCCTCTGACGAATAAGACGGGCTAGGTGGTGTGGACTCTAAGGATTCCCTTTTAGGCGCAAATCAGATTCAAGACTGCTTTTGGGGAGGCAGTCTTGGGTGTGATGGACCGTTTGGTATTGAGCGACGCGGCTTGGGAGCGGATGGCGCCGCTGATTATAGGTCGCC
>NZ_JBWJZD010000155.1:0-267 GCF_056429065.1 Bradyrhizobium sp. USDA3010 | reverse complement strand
CCTCCAACGCGTTCACGAAGTCGGGTCGAAAAGCGGCGAAAAAGCCGAAGCGTTCGCGCGCGCCTTCACCCCGACCGGAAATGTTCCAGCTGCCCCGCCCGGCAATCATGAATAAGACGGGCTAGGTGGTGTGGACTCTGAGGATTCCCTTTTAGGCGCAAATCAGATTCAAGACTGCTTTTGGGGAGGCAGTCTTGGGTGTGATGGACCGTTTGGTATTGAGCGACGCGGCTTGGGAGCGGATGGCGCCGCTGATTATAGGTCGCC
>NZ_JBWJZD010000154.1:0-273 GCF_056429065.1 Bradyrhizobium sp. USDA3010 | reverse complement strand
ATGAACACTGCTTCCTGCCGATCCACGTCTACGACACCGAGCACAGCCGGCCTGTTGCGGTCATCCTGCGCCCCGGCAAGACGCCGAGCGGCCGCGAGGTGCGGGCACACCTGCGCCGCCTGGTTCGGCGCATTCGCCGGCGCTGGCCCGATACGCGTATCACCTTCCGCGGCGACAGCCATTACGCCGGCCCCGAGGCGATGACTTTTTGCGAGCAAAACGGCGTCGATTACATCTTCGCGCTAGCCGGCACGAAGCCGCTCGCCAGAAAGG
>NZ_JBWJZD010000153.1:0-287 GCF_056429065.1 Bradyrhizobium sp. USDA3010 | reverse complement strand
CGATCATATGGAAGGTTCTAGTTCCAGAACTAGGCGCAGACATAGAAGCTCACATCGGCTCACAAACTCAGCAGCCGATAGCCGATCGCTTACCACTCCGCCAGACGGGGTTTCCTTGCCGCTTACCCTGGTTCGGCGCATTCGCCGGCGCTGGCCCGATACGTGAGCGTCATGCGGAGACCACGCGCTGAGGGTTGATCTGGTCGGCTAGGAAGATCTCGCGGAATGGTTTGTCGCGAGGTCACAATGTCAAAGAATAGTCGTAAGGATAGCGATAAGGATAGGCA
>NZ_JBWJZD010000152.1:0-303 GCF_056429065.1 Bradyrhizobium sp. USDA3010 | reverse complement strand
TCACCTACAGAGCTGGCTTGTTCTCTGCGGTATTGCTTGCTGATCTGGCGTTTGTGATCGCACTGTTTTCGAATTAATCGGCGCCGGCCCGAAGGCCGAAGCGGCGCCGCATGACCACGCCGGGCCCCGTTACAAAGCCGAGAGACATCGCGCGCTGGGCTGATGGCCTTTGCTTGTTGCCAGAAAGTCGTCATCGCATCTGTTCGTAAGCGTCGGCGAGGAAATGATCGAAAGCCTCGATCCGAATGAGGCCGAGGCGTGGATATTCTAAATCGGTCACCGTGTAGAGCGCGACGGTCAGGG
>NZ_JBWJZD010000151.1:0-305 GCF_056429065.1 Bradyrhizobium sp. USDA3010 | reverse complement strand
GGCGCTCAACGTCGGCGGCACGCTGACCGACAGCTTCACCTACACAGTTTCGGACGGCCAGGGCGGCACCAGCAGCACGACTCTGACCATCACCATCCACGGCACCGACGACGCGCCGGTTGCGGTCAATGACACAGGCTCGGCGACAGAAGCCGGCGGCACCAACAACGGAACGCCGGGCTCGAACGCCACCGGCAACGTGCTGACCAATGATACCGACGTCGACAACACCACGGCATCGCTGGCGGTCTCGGCGATCCGCACCGGCACGGAAGCCGGCTCGGGTACCTCCGGCACGGTTGGCT
>NZ_JBWJZD010000150.1:0-349 GCF_056429065.1 Bradyrhizobium sp. USDA3010 | reverse complement strand
TGTCGCAGGTCAGCTACGTGTTCGGCCCCGGCGGTTCGACGCCCGATACGCTCTGGGTGAAGGCCAATGACGGCAGCATGTGGAGCGCCTGGAAGAGCTTCACGGCAACACCGGGCCCCGACACGGCCCCGGTCGTGACGGCGCCGAACGTGACCGCGGTTCACGGTGAGACGTCGGCGCTCGCCTCGAGCCTGTTCTCGGTCACGGATGCCGAGCACGATCCGATCACCCAGTACGCGTTCTGGGACACCGGCGGCAACGGACACTTTGTGGTCAATGGTGTCGCCCAGGCCGCCAATGCCGAGATCGATGTCTCGGCGGCGAACCTGTCGCAGGTCAGCTACGTGTT
>NZ_JBWJZD010000149.1:0-349 GCF_056429065.1 Bradyrhizobium sp. USDA3010 | reverse complement strand
GCACAAAAGCAGGTTAAAGCGTTCATCTGGATAACCGCGGAGGACAAGCTTGGACCTCTCCTAGTGGAGGGTTGAAATGGCCCTGCACTTTCGTCGCGTGGATACTGCTGAGGATCTGGAAATTTGGGATCGCAAGCAGCGATGACTATTCATTCGTTATCAGCAGCGAGAGCCGAAGTGGACCGGGCTTGCATGGAGAGCCCGGTTTTGTTGCGTCATATCGCCCGGACTTTCTGAATATGCCCGCGGCTCAAGTGTCCGGATCGCCCTTCGGCACGTTCGCTGAAGCCGAGCGCGCCTGCGCTGCGTTCCTGGGTCGCCTCACTATCGAGGGATGACTACCAGAGCC
>NZ_JBWJZD010000148.1:0-370 GCF_056429065.1 Bradyrhizobium sp. USDA3010 | reverse complement strand
CGCGCTCGACCTTCTGGTGGTCCAAATCGACGGGCTGCATCTCGGCGACGATCTCGTGCTGGTCGCCGCGATCGGGGTTGACGGCGAAGGCAACAAGCATCCGCTGGCGCTGGTGGAAGGGGCGACCGAGAATGCCGCACCGGTTCAGGCTGGTCTCGCGCGGGCTCGACCCGACGGTGCCAAGACTGTTCATCGCCGACGGCGCGAAGGCGTTGTCGAAGGCGATCCGCCGCACCTTCGGTTCGGCCGCTGCGATCCAGCGCTGCCAGATCCACAAGGCGCGCAACATCATGGAACGCCTGCCGAAAGAGCATCATGCGGCCACCCGTCGGGTGCTGCGCCAGGCCTGGGAGCTCGATGACGCCGACAA
>NZ_JBWJZD010000147.1:0-389 GCF_056429065.1 Bradyrhizobium sp. USDA3010 | reverse complement strand
GCTTGGGCGGCTCAATCCGCCTGCGGCTCCGCTGGCGTTCTACGTCGGCTGTCTCGTGGCCTGGAGCCAAGAAGGTCCGGGAGCGGTGACAATTCGGGGCGCGGCTCGGTGGCTGGTTCGTCTCGGATATGGGCCCGACGCCTGCGGCTGATCACAAGGCCAATGAGGCCGACGACTACCAGCGCGACTCCGGCGATGATGAGCCAGTGCGGTAATTCCAGCCAGCCTATCGCGACCTTGATCATATCAATCCGCTTACTTCTTCGTAAGCGGCAAGCTGAGGCCGTCAGGCGGCGTGGTTCCATGGCATAAGTACGTCGATTTGGCTGCTCGGCCAGCCATTGGCGATACGCTGAAGCGTGAGGGTGAGCCAGGCGAACGGATCGACG
>NZ_JBWJZD010000146.1:0-396 GCF_056429065.1 Bradyrhizobium sp. USDA3010 | reverse complement strand
ATATCGAACGACGCATCCCCACCTGCACAACTGAACAGGTCACCGTCGATCTCGTACAGGCTCTGAGTGGCAGTGATTTCCGGAAAGGATTCGTTGAATGCCGGAAAATGCTCCCAGTGAACGGCCCAACGCTTATTGCGGTGTAGGCCCGCGGCCGCCGGGATGAAGGCGCCACCGGCTAGGGTTCCAATGCAGATGCGGTGCAGCGCGCATTCTCGCACCCACGCGGTAAGGCCACGAGCCGCTGCGGGCATCTCATGGCCGCCGCAAATAACCGCCATGAACGGTCGGCGCTCCGTCAAGAGCAATTCGCGCTCTTCATCGATCGAGACGTCGGCCGCTAGTTCCAAACCACACGCAGAGACAACGGATCTTCCTGTCTGCGAGACTACGCGC
>NZ_JBWJZD010000145.1:0-421 GCF_056429065.1 Bradyrhizobium sp. USDA3010 | reverse complement strand
GCCTAATCCAGAACCTACCGCTTCCATTAAGGTCAAACCGAACCCTTCACTTGTTGAAGCCGATACAAATAAATCATAGTTCACATAGATTTCATCTAACTTCTTATGACCTTTAAGTTGAATATAATCTTGTGCTTCATTTTCTTTAATGATTTCTTCAATTTTCGATCTTTCGTTACCATGACCATATATATCAAATGTTAATTTTGGCACTTTCTTTTTAGCTTTAATTACAGCTTTCGCAATCCAATCTACATGTTTTTCACTAGCTAACCTAGAAGCCGTAAGCATAGAATATCGCTTTCTTTCCCCAATTGGATAACTTAATTGATGTAGACTACCTACTGGGATAGTTCTGACACGAGGTTGATGTGATGTATATTTTTGGAATTGCTCGGATAAAACTTGATTTTGTAAATCC
>NZ_JBWJZD010000144.1:0-423 GCF_056429065.1 Bradyrhizobium sp. USDA3010 | reverse complement strand
GACCGCAACCGGCGCGTCGTCGGTGCCGTGGATGGTGATGGTCAGAGTCGTGCTGCTGGTGCCGCCCTGGCCGTCCGAAACCGTGTAGGTGAAGCTGTCGGTCAGCGTGCCGCCGACGTTGAGCGCCTGCACCGCGGGGTCGGCATCGTTGATGGCATAGTCATAGGTGCCGTTGGCATTGATCGTCACCGTGCCGTGGCTGCCGGCCAGCGGCGAACCAACCGTGCCGCCGGTCACCGCGCTCACGACGAGGTCGCTGTGCGGGTTGTCGACGTCGGTGTCGTTGGCGAGCACGTTGCCGGTCGCATGCGTGCCGGCGTTGGCGCTGCCGTCGGGATTGACGCCGGCCTCGGTGGCGTCGCCGGTATCGGCGACCGCAACCGGCGCGTCGTCGGTGCCGTGGATGGTGATGGTCAGAGTCGT
>NZ_JBWJZD010000143.1:0-427 GCF_056429065.1 Bradyrhizobium sp. USDA3010 | reverse complement strand
CAGCTCGACCACAAAACGGTTATACAGCTCGCGGGCATAACTTGGCGGCGAGCCGGTATCGAACAGATCTCCGGCGACGATCAGCGCATCCACCTGCTGTTGTTCGATCTGCTCGATCAGCCAGCGCAGAAAAGCCTGATGTTCGGCGGCACGGCTTTTGGTGAAAAAATACTGGCCAAGATGCCAGTCAGAGGTGTGGATCAGGCGCATGACACTCCCAGGGCGATAGAGTAATGGCAGGGATTATAAAGGGAATATGATGTTTCTGCGTGACTAGAAATAATCGCTATGCTTACTGCCTACAACAGGCAGGTTTTGTCATGGCTATTTATTTCATAAATCTGTCACAAAACTGACGCATAATGGCGCCCGCAATCAACTGTGATCGCTAACACATTGGCAGGATTGACGATGGCAAGACGCATAC
>NZ_JBWJZD010000142.1:0-450 GCF_056429065.1 Bradyrhizobium sp. USDA3010 | reverse complement strand
CCCTTCTGACTCATCAGCGACTTGTGGGTGACACCTACGACCGCCAACGCCTGGGCAACCAGCTTCAGCGCCTGATCGGCCGCATGGATGCAGGTCAACTTAGCGAACACGCCCTAGAGCAATCGCTGGAAGACACCCGGATGCCCCTCAGCCCAGGCTCCTCCTACAGCCAGGCGCACCATAGCCCCGCAGGGTCCACCGTCATCCTTGCACAGTTCATCCACGCCACGGGCAGGGCCCTGCCAAGTACCCGTGAAGCGTTGCGCGATCTTCAACAGCAAATGAGCGGGAACCCGGACATTCTGCTTTCAGACGCAGTGCTCGCCGAGGGCTACAGCCGCGCGGTGCAGCAGCAACCGAAACCCTCCATGCCGCCGCGTATCGAAGTACCCCCGCACTCGGTGATGGGCGCCTGGATGACGCTTTACCGATCCCACCTGGAACAACCGG
>NZ_JBWJZD010000141.1:0-470 GCF_056429065.1 Bradyrhizobium sp. USDA3010 | reverse complement strand
CCCGATACGCGTATCACCTTCCGCGGCGACAGCCATTACGCCGGCCCCGAGGCGATGACTTTTTGCGAGCAAAACGGCGTCGATTACATCTTCGCGCTAGCCGGCACGAAGCCGCTCGCCAGAAAGGTCGACGAGGTCTGTGATGCAGTTCGAACCGAACGTGCGATCGAGAACAAGATCGTGGTTCGCGGCTACACCGAGACCCGCCACGCGGCCGGCTCCTGGCATCGTGAGCGCCGCGTCGTCGCCCGCATCGAGGCAACCCAACAAGGGCTCGACGTCCGCTACGTCGTCACCAGCCTGGATATCGGCTCGGCTGAGTGGATCTATGACAGCCTCTATTGCGCTCGCGGACAGGCCGAGAACCTGATCAAGCTGCACAAGACCCAGCTCGCCTCCGATCGCACCAGTTGCCGCTCGGCGCTCGCCAACCAGGTCCGCCTCGTCTTCCACACCGCCGCCTATTGGCT
>NZ_JBWJZD010000140.1:0-494 GCF_056429065.1 Bradyrhizobium sp. USDA3010 | reverse complement strand
TCATATGGAAGGTTCTAGTTCCAGAACTAGGCGCAGACATAGAAGCTCACATCGGCTCACAAACTCAGCAGCCGATAGCCGATCGCTTACCACTCCGCCAGACGGGGTTTCCTTGCCGCTTACACTTCTTCGCCTTCAGCCCGATGTCGACCAGCCGGCGGATGGCCTCCGGGCGCCGGGAACGCCTTGCGACAGATCGATCCTCGATAGGTGATGGACGCGGGCCGAAGGCGGCCGGGAAAAGATTGATTGCTACTTTGGCCCGAAAGCGCTCAGCAGTCCGATCGCTATGGGAACCAGAGCGACGCAGATCCAGAAAGCAGGCGCGCCAGAGCTTAGGCCGGCAAGAAGAATCCATCCGCCGATGCCGACGATCAAGAGTGAGATCGCATAGGCAGCCGCCTTGTCCATGTTCGATCTAGGCGCAAACGAGGATCGATGTAGTATTTAGGACTCGCCAGGGGGCAAAGCGTTCCTGCGGGCAGGTGTCCGGA
>NZ_JBWJZD010000139.1:0-495 GCF_056429065.1 Bradyrhizobium sp. USDA3010 | reverse complement strand
GCGCGTTGCAAAGTACCGGTCGTCAGGCGGTGAAAAGCCGAAGGCAATCCTGTGCGCCTCGTCAGAGCAGATGTACGGCCGCATCAATCGGGCCCAAAAGCCGCACTCTCACGAATAGGACGGGTTAAGTGCTTGCCGTTTTGCTGCAATGCAGCGCCGCGCCGCCTGGAGGCTATGACTCAGTGCTGGTATTGTTCTCAAGGCTGTCAAAACCGCCAAGTTCCGCGATCTTCTCGAGGTCGCCGAGCGTGACGATCCGGCGCTTGAAATCGAGAATGCCTTGGGTTCGGAACGCCTGGAGGACGCGGTTGACATGCACGACGCTCAGTCCAAGCGCCTCGGCCAGCTTCGATTGGGTAACCGGAAAGTCAAACTGCTCGTTGGCGACCATACCCATCGCTCCAAGCCGCTGGCGCAACTCCGCAATCAAATAGGCCATGCGTCCCGGTGCCGATCGCGTGCCGAGATTGACGATCCATTGCCGGAACAACGCGG
>NZ_JBWJZD010000138.1:0-632 GCF_056429065.1 Bradyrhizobium sp. USDA3010 | reverse complement strand
GGCGACACCGGCGCAACCGGAGCCACGGGTGCGACCGGCGCGACGGGCGACACCGGCGCAACCGGAGCCACGGGTGCGACCGGCGCGACGGGCGACACCGGCGCAACCGGAGCCACGGGTGCGACTGGCGCGACGGGTGACACCGGCGCAACCGGAGCCACGGGTGCGACCGGCGCGACGGGCGACACCGGCGCGACCGGAGCGACGGGTGCGACTGGCGCCACGGGCGACACCGGCGCGACCGGAGCCACGGGTGCGACCGGCGCGACGGGCGACACCGGTGCAACCGGAGCCACAGGTGCGACCGGCGCCACGGGCGCGACGGGTGACACCGGCGCGACCGGAGCCACGGGTGCGACCGGCGCCACGGGCGACACCGGAGCAACCGGAGCCACCGGTGCGACCGGCGCCACGGGCGCGACGGGTGACACCGGCGCAACCGGAGCAACGGGTGCGACCGGCGCCACGGGCGCGACGGGCGACACCGGCGCAACCGGAGCCACAGGTGCGACTGGCGCCACGGGAGCCACCGGCAACACCGGTGCAACGGGCTCGACCGGTGCAACTGGACGTACCGGCGCAACGGGAGCGACCGGACCAACAGGGCCTACCGGTCCGACGGGCCCGCAAGG
>NZ_JBWJZD010000137.1:0-657 GCF_056429065.1 Bradyrhizobium sp. USDA3010 | reverse complement strand
AGTCGACGCGGTCGCCGACGACATCCGCACGCGACGCGCCATCGAGAACCTGCCGGTTCTGCGTGGCTATACCGAGACGCGCCACAAGGCAAAGTCCTGGGATCGCGAACGACGCACCGTCGCCCGTATTGAGGCGACGATGCTCGGCCTCGACATCCGCTTCGTCGTCACCAGCCTCGATGTCGGCTCGGCCGAGTGGATCTACGACAGCCTGTATTGCGCGCGCGGCCAAGCCGAGAATCTGATCAAGCTGCATAAGACACAGCTCGCCTCCGATCGCACCAGCTGCCGTTCGGCGCTCGCCAATCAAGTCCGCCTCGTTCTCCACACCGCCGCTTATTGGCTGATGCTGACCGTGCGCGACGCGATTCCCAAAGCCCGGGAATTGGCCACAGCCGAGTTCGCGACGCTGCGTCTTCGTCTCTTGAAACTCGCTGCCCGTGTCGTCGAGACCACGAGCCGCATTCGCCTTGCGTTTGCCGCGGCATGTCCCGAAGCCGACCTGATCCGCGGCTTGCCAGGCGCGCTGCTGCCGCTCGGTCCTTGACCGGCGGGGCGTCCGCCCCCGTTCGCCCAACCTACACCTCAAGCGCGTTGCAAAGTACCGGTCGTCAGGCGGTGAAAAGCCGAAGGCAATCCTGTGCGCCTCGTCAGAGC
>NZ_JBWJZD010000136.1:0-687 GCF_056429065.1 Bradyrhizobium sp. USDA3010 | reverse complement strand
GAGCTTCACGGCAACGCCGGGCCCCGACACGGCTCCGGTCGTGACGGCGCCGAACGTGACCGCGGTTCACGGTGAGACGTCGGCGCTCGCCTCGAGCCTGTTCTCGGTCACCGATGCCGAGCACGATACGATCACCCAGTACGCGTTCTGGGACACCCAAGGTAACGGACACTGGGTCGTCAACGGCGTCGTGCAGGCCACCAATGCTGAGATCGATGTTTCGGCGGCGAACCTGTCGCAGGTGAGCTACGTGTTTGGCCCCGGCGGTTCGACGCCCGATACGCTCTGGGTGAAGGCCAATGACGGCAGCATGTGGAGCGCTTGGAAGAGCTTCACGGCAACACCGGGCCCCGACACGGCTCCGGTGGTCACGGCGCCGAACGTGGCCGCAGTTCATGGGCAGACGTCGGCGCTCGCCTCGAGCCTGTTCTCGGTCACCGATGCCGAGCACGATACGATCACCCAGTACGCGTTCTGGGACACCCAAGGTAACGGACACTGGGTCGTCAACGGCGTCGTCCAGGCCACCAACGCCGAGATCGATGTTGCGGCGGCGAACCTGTCGCAGGTCAGCTACGTGTTCGGCCCCGGCGGTTCGACGCCCGATACGCTCTGGGTGAAGGCCAATGACGGCAGCATGTGGAGCGCCTGGAAGAGCTTCACGGCAACACCGGGCCCCGACACGGC
>NZ_JBWJZD010000135.1:0-700 GCF_056429065.1 Bradyrhizobium sp. USDA3010 | reverse complement strand
CTCCAACGCGTTCACGAAGTCGGGTCGAAAAGCGGCGAAAAAGCCGAAGCGTTCGCGCGCGCCTTCACCCCGACCGGAAATGTTCCAGCTGCCCCGCCCGGCAATCATGAATAAGACGGGCTAGACCGTCACGCCTGCCGCAACCGCCGGGCCTCGCCCGGCGGTTTTGGCTAGTGCCATCCAAGCTGAAAGCGGAAATGCTCGGGCGGGGCCCGGGCATGACGACGGGAGTGTTCGGCCGGATCGCCGCTAGACCCTGAATATCGTGAGCCCAAGGATCAGCAGCACCAGGAAGATCACGACGAACACGTAGAACAGGAAGCGCGCGATGTCGGCGGAGGCGGCGGAAATGCCGGTGAAGCCGAGCAGGCCCGCAATGATCGAGACCACAAGGAAGACCAACGCCCATTTCAGCAGTGTCATTGCTCGCTCCACAAACCGCGCGCGTCTTGCGCGTCCGCCGACAACGCCCGCCACCGACCCCGGTTCCAGAACGAAACAGATCCACTGAAATGACCGACCTCGACACCACGGAATCGGGACGATTGGGCCTTGCTGAATCGGGTTCCCGATTGCAACATCCGGCTGCAGACCCGGCTGGGGGCACCATGAAATCGATTGCTCACGCGGCTCCGGCCGTCGATGTCCAGGCAGCACCGAAGCTCCACAAGCGCAACGTCGCCCTGGACCGTGCACGCAC
>NZ_JBWJZD010000134.1:0-715 GCF_056429065.1 Bradyrhizobium sp. USDA3010 | reverse complement strand
GGCTCCAGGCCACGAGACAGCCGACGTAGAACGCCAGCGGAGCCGCAGGCGGATTGAGCCGCCCAAGCCCTTTGCTTACGGGCAAGCGCGGCGCCGACGTCTGGCCAAACTTCAACTGGGACGCCAAGGCACCCATCGGCGGAATGGGGTATCGGGTGCTAACCGATGGCCTGCAGGGAAACCTAATCCCAAATATCCATCGCCGCGAAGAATTCCGGTGTCCATCATCCCCGTTTGGGGCGGTGCGGTCCCAGGGATTGACAACCATGGTGCAGAACATCGTCGCCGGACTTGTCGTAGTGGCTTTGATTGTGATCGGTTCGATTAGCTACGCCCAGAAGCACCATCACTGTGAGCAGGGGTACGTGCTCAAACATTGGCGTGCGCACGCGCTCAAGAAAACCCAAGAGACCTGCGGATCAATGAGCCCTTCAATTTAGCTCACTACCATGCCGCAACGGCTGGGACGGGTTGGCAACGCAGACTGGTACGATATCTCGGCACACCTCAAATGCACCGCGTGCGGCCAGGTCGGCTGGTCGACACGCGGCTCGACTGGGGTGAGGTGATCAATTTCGCCAAGGGCGTCTCGGGCGGAGCGTCCTTCAAGTGCCACCTTCTGAGCCGACAGTACGAGGTCGGTCTCGCCCGTCCTTATCCAGCACCACGCAAAGTAATCGCCCCGTGTCGCTTTTGTCACATTCGGCAAAGAAAC
>NZ_JBWJZD010000133.1:0-737 GCF_056429065.1 Bradyrhizobium sp. USDA3010 | reverse complement strand
CCCACCGTCAAAATCAACGGCGTGGACAAGAATCCGATGCGCTGGCCCGATGGAAGCTTCTCAATTCAGGGCGCAGCGGCTGAGCTTGGAGTGACCCCGCAGACGGTGTTCGATTATCTCGCGCGGGGATTGCTGGCAGGTCGTCAGCTAGCCAAAGGCCAGCCATGGCAGATCGAGCTCTCAGACGACCAAATCCGTCAGCTTCGCAATCGGGTACGACGCACCAAGCGTTCGAAGAAGGAGGCATCATGAAGTCATCGGCTCGCCGATCAGCGCGTGCCATTGATCGACGGGAAGCTGGCTGGTGACGATGGTGGAGCGGTGGCCGTAGCGGTCCTCGAGGATCTCCAGGAGGTCGTGGCGGGCCGCGGCGTCGAGCGGCTCGAGACCCCAGTCGTCGTATGTGGACGGCCTCTGATGGCAAGCACAATTTGGCACTGCGAACGACTTGGACGGCTGCGATCGTATGTCCGGCCTTTAGCGCGGATCATATCTCCGCTGGCCCTGATGAAGTCCGACAACCAAGGGGTCACATCAAGGATGCGAGCTTTAAAGCTCACACGACTGGTCGGGTTTTCCTGGTTTTCGGTGGCGACCGTTGTCTTTCATCTGAGCTGGTCCCGCAAATCTGAACAGTGCGATAAGTGGAGTTTCTGCCTGACGGCGGGCAAGATTGACCCGCGAATCAGGAGAGACGATGAGCAGACGAGCACGGCGGAACCACACTCCGGCTTTCA
>NZ_JBWJZD010000132.1:0-745 GCF_056429065.1 Bradyrhizobium sp. USDA3010 | reverse complement strand
CGAACCAGGCGGCGCAGGTGTGCCCGCACCTCGCGGCCGCTCGGCGTCTTGCCGGGGCGCAGGATGACCGCAACAGGCCGGCTGTGCTCGGTGTCGTAGACGTGGATCGGCAGGAAGCAGTGTTCATCATAATGGGCGTTGAACAGCGAGAGTTGCTGACGGCCATGCACCACGTCGACCGTGTCGTCGATGTCGAGCGTGATTGCGCTCGGCGCTCGCGCGTAGCTGTCCATCCATAGGTCAACCAGCACAGAGCTCAGCCGGATCACCTCGCGCAGGTGTGGTGCATTCTCCAGGCGCGATAGGGTCGGCTGCGAACACAGATCCCGGCCAGTGTCCGGCAGTCGGCCGCAAGCCAGCTTGAACGCCGGATCGCCGCGTAAACGATCGAGATCATTGCCATCCTCGTAGCCACACGCGATGGCGAAGATGCGGGCGCGGATCATATCCGCAAGGCTGTGCACGATGCGTCCCGGATCGCGCCGCTCGGGGAATACGCAGGACAACTTCGCCGCCAAGCCGAGGCGCCGGTCCGCCATGGCCAGAAGCATGACGCCGCCATCCGACGTCAGCTTGCCGCCGTCGAACGAGGCTGTGATCTTCTTGCGGGAAACGGCTGGAAATGAGAACGGCAGACTCGTATCGTCGGTCATGGCGAGTGTGGCGGCCCGGATGCGCGGAGGGTGGGTGTCAGCAACCGAATCCTACGCCACCTCAGCGGCTTACGCCACGCTCGCCAGCCTCT
>NZ_JBWJZD010000131.1:0-822 GCF_056429065.1 Bradyrhizobium sp. USDA3010 | reverse complement strand
CCGAGGCCGACCGCGACGCGCTGCATGTCGAGATGGCCGACGACGCCGTGTTGATCGGCCCGCCCGCCGCGGCCGAGAGCTATCTTCTGATCGACAAGATCGTCGACGCCTGCCGCAAGACCGGCGCGCAGGCCGTGCATCCCGGCTACGGCTTCCTGTCCGAGCGCGAGGCGTTTCCGCGCGCGCTGGAAGCCGCCGGCATCGTCTTCATCGGCCCGAACCCCGGCGCCATTGCCGCGATGGGCGACAAGATCGAATCCAAGAAGGCCGCGGCCAAGGCCAAGGTCTCGACCGTGCCCGGCCATCTCGGCGTCATCGAGGACGACAAGCACGCCGTCCAGATCGCCGACGAGATCGGCTATCCCGTGATGATCAAGGCCTCCGCCGGCGGCGGCGGCAAAGGCATGCGCATCGCGCATTCGAAGAGCGAAGTCGCCGAAGGCTTCAACCTTGCCAAGGCCGAGGCGAAGTCGTCATTCGGTGACGACCGCGTCTTCATCGAGAAATTCATCGTCGATCCCCGGCACATCGAGATCCAGATCCTCGGCGACAAGCATGGCAACGTGATCTATCTCGGCGAGCGCGAGTGCTCGATCCAGCGCCGCAACCAGAAGGTCATCGAAGAAGCGCCGTCGCCGCTGCTCGACGAGCAGACCCGCCGCAAGATGGGCGAGCAGGCCGTCGCGCTGGCCAAGGCGGTGAACTACGATTCCGCCGGCACCGTGGAATTCGTCGCCGGCCAGGACAAGAGCTTCTACTTCCTGGAGATGAACACCCGTCTGCAGGTCGAGCATCCCGTCACCGAGCTGATCACCGGCATCG
>NZ_JBWJZD010000130.1:0-910 GCF_056429065.1 Bradyrhizobium sp. USDA3010 | reverse complement strand
CGCGTTGCAAAGTACCGGTCGTCAGGCGGTGAAAAGCCGAAGGCAATCCTGTGCGCCTCGTCAGAGCAGATGTACGGCCGCATCAATCGGGCCCAAAAGCCGCACTCTCACGAATAGGACGGGCTAGTATCTCGTCACAGTGATTATGACTCTTTGGAAGTGGCGGGATAGGCGCCCGCCATTTTGGTGCGAGCCTTGTCTGTTGTGAACATCCATCTGATGCGGGAGCGGGCGGCATTTCGTTGTCGTTCCCAGGCGGTGATTTCGCGGCGCAGTCGCTTGGGGTCGTCGATCCTGCGATCCAGGCACTGGCCCCGCAGGACGCCGATTTCGATCTCGACCATGTTGCATGTTTTGGGGTGTAGTGGAACTCGAGCCGTCGCAAAATCCGCCTGGCTTCGGCGGGCGGGAACGCCTGATAGAGGGCGCCGGCGGAGTGGGTCGATAAATTGTCCTGGACGACCCGGATGATCTCGGCGTCGGGATAATGGATGTCGACGAGATCACGCATGCATTGGGCGTAATCTCTTGCCGCTCGCCGCTCGGTGACCTTGACCTTGCGCCAGGGACGATGCACGTCGAGGAGAACGAAGAGATTGACCGTGCCATTGCGACGATACTCATAATCGTAACGTTCGAGCCTGCCGGGCTTGGCCGGGATCGGCTGACGCACCTCGCCGATGAGTTGCACCGGGCTTTCGTCGAAGCACACCACTGGCCGTCTGGAGTCGGGCGCCTCGGCATAGAGGTCGAGCACATCCTCCATGCGGGCGACGTATTCGTCGTCGACCTGCGGAATGCACCACACGTCTTTGCGCCAGGGCTTGAGGCCATTCTCGGCCAGGCGCCGCCGAACCGTCTCGTGCGACAGGCTCTTGTGTTCGGTGAGCTTGACCATCGCACCCGCCAG
>NZ_JBWJZD010000129.1:0-999 GCF_056429065.1 Bradyrhizobium sp. USDA3010 | reverse complement strand
GGCGGGCGTGGTGTTCGCGGCTGAAGGTGATGGGGTTGGCTTTGCAACCGAATCCTACGCCGCATCAGCGCTTTACACCACGCTCGCCAGCCTCTCAGGCGCCTCTGACGAATAAGACGGGCTAGGTACCGTATGACGGCCATCGATCCTCATTGAACCTCAGTTATCGGAAGATCGGCGGTTCCGGCTATCCTCATATTGTTCGGAGACAGGCCTGTCATTTGAACATTCCAGACGGGTCTTTCCAAAGTACGTCCGCACCTGATCTGCGATCCTGTGAGGATTCAGCCCGATCAAGCTGCTGGCCCGCGATGATGACGCTTACTCCTCGGCCGCCCGACAATGCGCTCGTATCATGCATCCCGCGTCTTTTTGGTCCTTTCATCTGAGAGTTTCGTGCTTCCAAATGTGGTCACAGTGATTGAACCATCCCGCTTAAGATCGTGCCGCGACTGCCGCGGTGGGTTTGCACGCCGCTTAAGCTGTCGCTTGGACGCAATTCTTGATTTTTTAGTTTTCCTTTTGGGGCAACGATTCAGCGCAGACTTCCACGCTGAACCGTCATGCCCAGCCCGCTGAGACCGGGGGCGCACGCAGGGACGACGCTGCCGAGGGGATCACTCAGCCTGCACAAGCGCAGCGCGGAAGGCTGGGGAGACGGCCGCGGCGAGCGCAACGATCCTCGTGGGCGCCGGGGGCGGAGCCCCTCGCGAGGAGGCTAATCGAAGGCCGGTTGGGAGGCTCGGCGCGCGTCGAGCCAAGTCGGCGAAGCCGACGCGCCAACTCG
The DNA here is from genome assembly GCF_056429065.1 of Bradyrhizobium sp. USDA3010. NCBI lineage: Bacteria > Pseudomonadati > Pseudomonadota > Alphaproteobacteria > Hyphomicrobiales > Nitrobacteraceae > Bradyrhizobium > Bradyrhizobium sp. USDA3010. The sequence continues at coordinate 212 of NZ_JBWJZD010000129.1, read as the reverse complement.
ATAGATTACTTATTCGACTAAGGCAAACACAACACGGCGCCGATCGACCTCGTCAAGAGTTGAGAGCCAGTCATCCCCTTTTTGGCGTAAGCGGCAAGGAAACCCCGTCTGGCGGAGTGGTAAGCGATCGGCTATCGGCTGCTGAGTTTGTGAGCCGATGTGAGCTTCTATGTCTGCGCCTAGTTCTGGAACTAGAACCTTCCATATGATCG
>NZ_JBWJZD010000128.1:0-1034 GCF_056429065.1 Bradyrhizobium sp. USDA3010 | reverse complement strand
AGGGGGTTCCCAAAAGCGCGCAAATCAGATTCGGGTTGCTTTGACAGCAACAGCGAGGTCGCGCGATGGCGAAGGGATACTCGAAGGACCTCAGGGCGCGGGCGGTCGCACTTGTCGAAGACGGCGAGAGCAGACGGGAGGCGGCGCGGGTGCTCGGTCTCGGCGCCTCGACCGCGATCCGCTGGATCGAGCGCTGGGCGACAACGGGCAGTGTAGCGGCATTGCCCGGCACGGGCCACAGTCGCTCGCCGCTCGAGGCGCATCGCCAGTGGCTGCTTGATCTGGTCGCAGCGGAGCCGGATTTGACGCTCGAAGAGATTCGCGCTCGGCTCAAGTCCGAGAGGCGGCTGAAAACCGGTACGACCTCGGTCTGGCGTTTCTACGAACGCCATGACATCACGTTCAAAAAAAACTCTGCACGCCGCCGAACAGGATCGTCCTGATGTCGCTGCAGCGCGTGCCGAACTGAAGCTCGAGCAATCCAGGCTTGACGCGCCGCGCCTCGTCTTCATCGACGAGACGGCGGTTACGACCAAGATGGCCCGGCACCGCGGCCGCTCACCACGTGGTGAGCGTCTCGTTGCGAGCGTGCCGCACGGCCACTGGAAGACGCTGACGCTCGTTGCCGCGCTACGCATTAATGGCCTGACAGCGCCTTATGTCATTGACGGCGCCATGGATGGGCCATCGTTCCTCGCTTATGTTGAGCAGATCCTCGCGCCGACGCTGCGCAAAGGCGATATCGTCTTCATGGATAACCTGCGCACCCACAAGATCGACGGCGTTCGCCATGCGGTCGAAGCGGTCGGCGCCAAAGTGCGCTATTTGCCGGCCTACTCGCCGGATCTCAATCCGATCGAAATGGCATTCTCGAAGCTGAAGACGGCGCTTCGCAAGGGTGCCGCTCGCACCGTGACAACGCTGATGAAGCTGATCGGCAAGCTCATCAAGACATTTGCACCCGAGCAATGCGCGAACTACTTTCGACATGCCGGATACGAGTAGTGACCCATATCAAGTGGAAACCGCTCTAG
>NZ_JBWJZD010000127.1:0-1060 GCF_056429065.1 Bradyrhizobium sp. USDA3010 | reverse complement strand
GATGGAGTCACGTTTGAAGTGCAACGATTGATTTGAGCTTGGAGAATGCCTCGGCGGGTGTCTTGAAGTCCAGGCATTTGCGTGGGGTATCGTTGAGGCGCTGAGCGAGCCGCCTGAGGGCGGCTGCCGTGATGTACCGGAGGTCGGTTTTGCGTGGCAGAGAGCGTCGTAAGCGCCCGATGGAGTTTTCCACGCCGCCTTTTTGCCAGGGACTATGGGGATCGCAGAAGAAGGTTTGGACGCCGAGGGCGTTGTGAAGCCTGTGATGCTCGGCGAACTCGGTTCCGTTGTCGAAGCTGATGGTTTTACGGATCGCCTGTGGAAGCTTGCCGAGTTGACGGGCGATGGTCCGAGCGGTGAGGACAGCTTTCCGATCGCGTGGGTGCAGCACGATGCTGAAGCGGGTTTGTCGCTCGTGGAGAACCAGCAATCCTTGGCCATATCGCGCGAACAGCATGAAGTCGGCTTCCCAATGACCCGGCGTCCCGCGGCCTTCGACCTCGGAGGGTCGTTCATCGATCGAGCGCCGTTGTTTAATGAAGCTGGCAGGGCTGCCGCCTGGGCGTCGCCGGCGCCCTCGTCTGAGTTTATGGCGCGGCAGCAGGCGGTGCCAGTAATCCTTCTGGGCGGTACGATGATAGATGAAACGATAGATTGACTCGTGGCTGATCATGACGCGACCATGTTCCCGCGCCAGTCGACCAGCGATCTGCTCCGGCGAATGTCCCATCGCAAGGCTTTTGCCGACGCAGTCCCGCAGGGCCGGCTGGCGCGCCAGCTTGAAACGGCCATCCTGCCGTCGCCGACGTTCGGCCAATTGTTGAGCCCGGACAGGTTCGTAACCGCTCTTCCAGACCTTGGTAGGCCGCGAGTTGCGCTTCAGCTCCCGACTTATCGTCGACGTCGCGCGGCCAAGCGCAGACGCAATATCGTTTTGAGATTTACCGCCTGCATGCAGGCGGTAAATCTCAACGCGCTCTTCAAGGCTGAGCTGGCCATAACATTGTCCCATCGCCACAACACCCTAGCAGGTGTTGCACTTGTGTCGTGAACCCAAGGG
>NZ_JBWJZD010000126.1:0-1122 GCF_056429065.1 Bradyrhizobium sp. USDA3010 | reverse complement strand
CCGGCAACTGTTATGTTGATGGAGCGATCTTGTAGGGTTTTCGGTCGCGCATCATGGCGTTGAGGATGGTCAGCAGCTTCCTGGCGACAGCAATGAGGGCGAGCTTGGCCGGTTTGCCGGCCTGGCGCAGCCGGTCGTAAAAGACCTTGAAGCGACCAGCGCGGCGAACGGCGTTGAGGGCGGCCATGTAGAGGGCGTCACGGACGCGCTTTCGTCCGCCGCCGATCCTGCGCTTGCCACGATAAGCCCCGCTATCAACGTTGAAGGGAGCCAGGCCCGCAAGAGCGGCCACCTGCTTTGGCCCGACATGTCCGAGTTCCGGCATCTGGGTGATGAGTTGCATGCAGGCGACGGGTCCCACACCGGGCAGGGAGCGCATCAGCTGTGCATCGTCCGCGAGCTCCGGCTCGGCTTTGACGAGCGCGCTGATCTCGGCTTCGATCTCGACGATCTCATCATTGAGGACCTCGATGAGGCGGCCGATGCGTTCGGCCATGGCGAGGTCCTCGGCCTCGCTGCGGCGGTTCTTTTCCTGGGCTCGCATGGCGACCAGTTGGTCCCGCCGTTTTGCGAGCTTCGCCAATGCGTTGCGGGCGGCCGTCGCGGCCTGCTCGGTGGCAGGCTGCATGGCACGCCCAAAGGCCGCCAGCATTCGCGCGTCAATCGGATCGGTCTTGGCGAGCTGGCCGCCGGCACGGGCAAAGTCGCGGGCACGAGCCGGATTGATCCGGGCAAAGCGGATGCCGGCCTGACGCAGCGCCTCGCGAAGCGCGAGGTCGTAGACACCCGTGGCCTCAAAGACCACCAGCGCATCGCATCGCCAACGCGCCACCAGCTGTGTGATGGCCTGTGTCGCGTTGGCGATGCGCTCCGGCACGCCTACGGCTTCATCAAAAATATCGAGATGGTGTTTGGAGACGTCGATTCCGACGCAACGAAGAGCTAGGATCACGGTGCCTGTCCCTGTGATGCGAGGTCTGTTGGCGCAGCCTCGTGCAACTGTTCAGGTTGATAGATGGAACGGGCGGGGGACCGAGCCGGCTCACGGCGTCAAGCGCCAAGGACCCAACGGCTTCCCGCCCACCGCCATCATGACAGACTTTCCAGACACAGGGACCCATA
>NZ_JBWJZD010000125.1:0-1144 GCF_056429065.1 Bradyrhizobium sp. USDA3010 | reverse complement strand
GCACCTCAGCGACTGTGTTCTTGGTCAAGCGGGTTGCCATGGTTTTTGGTCCCTGAGCATGGCGTTGAGGGTTGTAAGGACTTTGCGCGCAACGGCGATGAGGGCGACCATCTTGGGCTTTCCAGCGGTCACCAGGCGCCGGTAGAAGACCTTGAGCTGCGGATGGTATCGGCTGGCCGACAGAGCGGCCATGTAGAGCCCGGCACGCAGCTTGGCTCTTCCGCCGCCGATCATGCTCTTGCCCTTCCAGCGGCCCGACTGGCGGGTGAACGGGGCAAGACCGGCGAGGCTCGCAATCTGGCGCCGATTGAGCGCGCCGAGCTCCGGCACCTCGGCGAGGAAGGTCCGCGCGAGGGTGTTGCTCACACCAGGAAAGCTGACCAGCAACTCCTCCTTGGCGCGCCAGACTGGCGAGCCGCGCACCAGCGTGTCGATGTCGTTGTCGATCTCCGGCAGCTCCTTCTCGAGGACCTTGATATGGCGGGCAAGGCTCTTGCGGACGCGGACGTTCTCGGCGCGCTTCTCGCGCTGACGCTCGGCAACGATCATCTCGATGATCTGCCGTCGGCGGCTGACCAGTTCAGCCAGCAGCCGAGCTTCCTGATCCGGCATGGCACGTGGCTGCGGCTTCACGGCCTCGACGAACCGCGCGATCACCGCCGCGTCGATCGGGTCCGTCTTGGCACGCTGACCAACCGCTTGCGCGAAGTGCCGGATTTGGGCCGGGTTGACCACCACCAGCGGCAGCTGGGCGCCGGCCAGCGCAGCAGCAACGATCGTCTCGAAGCCGCCAGTTGCCTCTACCGCAATCAGCACCGGCGAGATCGCCTGCAAGCGCGCAACGAGCTCTTCCAAGCCTTTGCCGTCACGCGCCACGGCAAAGGCTTCCTCGCCCGGACGGACATGCACGTCCAACCGGTCCTTCGACACATCAATGCCAACATAGATCGTTTCCATCTGCACCCCTCCTTGCGCAATCGGGCTCGCCAGGCGGCCCTCGCGACTGTTCGGGTTCAATGGAACAACGGACGGGGCGCCGCGCTGAGGTTCGGGCTTCGATGCCCTGGGATGAAGCGGTCTCCCGTCCGTCACCGCGCCGGCCATTCTAGCCGATCCGGCGATTCGAGACTTACAAGGATGACGG
>NZ_JBWJZD010000124.1:0-1190 GCF_056429065.1 Bradyrhizobium sp. USDA3010 | reverse complement strand
GTCAACGTCGGTCGTTTACCGAGGAGTACAAGCGGCAAGCCGTTGAGCTGGTGGTGTCGAGCGGCCGCTCGATTACGTCGGTTGGCAAGGAACTTGGTCTGCGAGACTCGGTGCTGCGGCGCTGGGTGGATAAGGTCCGGCAGGAGCCGGCATCGGCGGCGTGGCGCCCCACCACGCAGACGACGCCGATGCCGGCGGACCAGGCTTCGGAGATCGCCCGGTTGCGCCAGGAGAACGAACGGCTGCGCATGGAGCGCGACATTTTAAAAAAGTCGATCGCGATCTTTGCCGGAACCCGGACATGAGCTTCCGCTTCATCGAGGATCACCGCGATGCCTATCCGGTACGGTTGATGTGTGCCGTACTCGAGGTCTCGCCGGCCGGCTATTACGCCTGGCGCGATCGCCCGGTGAGTAAGCGGACAAAGTCCAATACCGCGCTCCTGGCCGCGATCCGGCAAGTCCATCAAGACAGCAACGGCCGCTACGGCAGTCCCCGCGTCCATGCCGTCCTGCGGAGGCAGGGCCGCGGCGCCAGCCGCGGCCGGATCGAGCGGATGATGCGTCGGCACGGTATCCGCGCCATCATGGCGCCGCCGCGCCGCGTGCGCACCACCGACAGCCGTCACAACCTGCCGATCGCGCCGAACCTGATCGCGCGCGACTTCTCAGCCCCGGTCCCGAACCGGATTTGGCTCGCCGATATCACCTACATCCCGACCGCGGAGGGCTGGCTGTATCTCGCGGCCGTGATGGATCTCTTCAGTCGAAAGATCGTCGGCTGGGCCATGCGCGATCATATGCAGGTCGAACTCGCAGCAGCGGCACTGACCATGGCCATCCAGCAACAACGGCCCCGGGCCGGGTTGATCCACCACTCCGATCGCGGTGTGCAGTATGCCTCACACGCCTATCGCAATGCTCTCGCAGGCGCCGGCATCACCGCATCGATGAGCCGCAAGGCCGATTGCTACGACAATGCTCCGATGGAGAGCTTCTTCCATACCTTGAAGACTGAGCTCGTTCATCATCGCAACTACAAGACCCGCGCCGAGGCCCAGCGCGATATCTTCGCCTTCATCGAAGGCTTCTACAACCGAACAAGGCTCCATTCCGCCGTGGGATATATCGCCCCGATCGAAATGGAGCTAAAAGCCGCCTAAACCAGTCCACTTTCTCGGGGGAAGATCA
>NZ_JBWJZD010000123.1:0-1214 GCF_056429065.1 Bradyrhizobium sp. USDA3010 | reverse complement strand
CCGTTCATTCTGCCCATGTCGGGGAGGATTTCGAGGTCCACTATCGTTGGCATCCCTATTTTGGCCGGACGGTGAACGTGCGTCGGGTGGAGCAACGCGCGACAGGTCAGTTTTTGCGGATCCGAACCCCATTGGGCACGGTCATCACGATTCCCGGCTGGATGGTAGATCCAATCGCATGCACGGAGATGACCTCCGGGCCACCACAAGTTGATCTTGCCGCATTGTCAGAGCTGAAGAGACTGGTCACAGCGCTCGCCATTTCCACAAACTCCCCGAGCGATCGAGTCGCATGGGAGAACGCCGATGAAGCAGGAGCGCGTAGCTGTACGGATTTCAGACGGGCAACTGAGCCTGATATTCGAGCCAGACAGGCTGGACAGGATGAACGAGGCGGCGCGGGTGAAGGCGTTACTGACGCTCGCCCAAATCCTCATGCAGGCCGCCGGCCTGGTAGTCGAGGAGCTCGGTGATGCCCGACACTGACGAGATCCCGGAAGCGCTCTTGAAGCGCAAAGCTGTCGTCTATGTGCGGCAGTCAACGCAATCCCAGGTGATGGCCAATCTGGAGAGCCAACGGCGACAGTACGATCTTGTGGATATTGCGCGCCGGCACGGCTTCTCCGACGTGGAAGTCATTGATGATGACCTCGGCCGTTCGGCGAGTGGAACGGTGGCCCGGCCCGGCTTTGATCGGCTGGTCGCATGGTTGTGCGCAGGAGCCGTTGGTGCCGTGATTTGCTTCGATGCATCGCGGCTCGCGCGCAACGGCCGCGATTGGCATCATCTGCTTGAGTTATGCGGGCTTGTCGAAGCGAGGGTGATTGATCACGACGGCGTTTATAATCCTTGCCTTCCGAACGATCGGCTCTTGCTCGGCATGAAGGGAAGCATAAGCGAGTTTGAGTTGGGCATAATCCGGGCACGGATGCTAGAGGCAGCCAGGGCGAAGGCCCAACGTGGTGAGCTACGCTTATCAGTGCCGTTTGGTTATGTCTGGCATCGCGAAGCCGGTCTGGGCCTGGATGCTGACCTGCGTCTGCAAGAGGTGATTCGACTTATCTTCACTCGCTTTCGCGAACTTGGTAGCGCTCGCCAGGTGTTGTTGTCGATGAAGGCGGAGCAAATCCATTTCCCCCGACCTGCTGACGAAGGTCGCATGACAAACTTCGTTTGGCAGCCCATCCGCTACCGCAATGTGATCAGCGTGCTAA
>NZ_JBWJZD010000122.1:0-1261 GCF_056429065.1 Bradyrhizobium sp. USDA3010 | reverse complement strand
GAAGCATATTTTTGTGCTGCATGGAGTTGACGCGGCGGAACAGCCGGTGTTGCGCAAGAAGCTGTCGCGCAAGCAGGTGCTTGAGTTTTTTGCCAAGCTTCCGCCGACGGTGATCGGGATGGAGGCCTGCGGCGCGGCCCATTACTGGGGGCGCGAGCTTGGCAAGCTTGGCCATGAGGTGAAGCTGATAGCGCCGCAGTTGGTGAAGCCTTATGTGCTGCGGAACAAGAACGACGGGCGAGATGCGGATGGGGTGTGCGAAGCGATGGGCCGACCGCGGATGCGGTTTGTGCCGGTGAAGAGCGCCGAACAGCAGGCCGCGCTGATGCTTGCAGGTGTCCGCGACGGGCTGATCGGCCGCCGTACCCAGCTCAGCAATGCGATCCGCGGCTACGCGGCGGAGTTTGGCCTGATCGCGCCGAAGGGGTTGGACAAGATCGAGCCGCTGTTGGCCCGGATCACGCAGGACGAGAGCGTTCCCGCTATGGCGCGCGAGCTGTTCGCCATGCAGGGCCGTGACTATGCGCAGTTGCAGGGTGAGCTGAAGGCGGTCGAGGCCAGGCTGCTGGCCTGGCACCGGGCCAACGCCACCAGCCGTCGTCTGGCCCAGATCCCCTCGGTCGGTCCGATCATCGCGACCTCGCTTGTGATGAAGACGCCGGACCCGCACGCCTTCCGCTCCGGCCGCTTGTTCGCGGCCTGGCTCGGCCTGACGCCCAAGGACCATTCCACCGCCGGCAAAACCAGGCTCGGCAAGATTACCCGCGCCGGCGACGAGACCCTGCGTCGCCTGCTCGTGGCCGGTGCGACCGCGGTGATCCGGCAGGCAAGGCTCGGGCGCGGCCAGCCCTCGCGCTGGCTCGTGGCGTTGCTCAGGCGCAAGCCGCCGAAGCTTGCGGCCGTAGCGCTCGCCAACAAGGTGGCCCGCATTGCCTGGAAGCTGATGGCGACCGGCGAGAGCTATGATGCCGCACGCATGAACGCTGTCACCTAACAGTTCGGCCGGCCGGACGCAGCGCTCGCCGGCTGAACCGGAGCTGCAAGAGCAGATGGAATGATCGATCGATCCAGAACGCGAGACAAGCCGCGGGACCCATTGGCCTTCACAAGGTCGCCAGGTTGTTTGGCACTCGCGTCGCGGAAACCATCTTGGCCCAGCGATCAACACGATCGCATCAAACAGGCCGGACATATGGATGACAGCGATCCGACCAAGCCCAGAACGCTCTTGTGCCACGGGGGCCGTCCACATATGGGTCCC
>NZ_JBWJZD010000121.1:0-1271 GCF_056429065.1 Bradyrhizobium sp. USDA3010 | reverse complement strand
TGTTTAGACCGGACAGATCACTGACAGGTGTTCGGAGACATAGCTGACACGTCAAAATTGGCTGGATTGGTCGATTCGGGAGGCCGTCCATGCCGTGGAGCGAGGTGTCAGTGATGGATCAGCGACGAGAGTTTGTGCGGCTGGCTCTGCAGGAGGGGGCGAACCGGCGAGAACTGTGCCGGCGCTTCGGGATCAGTCCTGATGTCGGCTACAAGTGGCTGAGGCGATGGCAGGCTGGCGATCGAGAGCTGGCCAATCAGTCCCGTCGACCGAAGACGATGCCCAAGCGCAGCGCGACCGCGCTGGAGGCGCAGGTGGTGGCGGTCCGCGACAAGCATCCGGCCTGGGGAGCGCGCAAGATCGCCCATTGCCTGAAGCGGGACGGACAGACTGTGCCGGTGGCTTCCACGGTGCATCGGATCCTGTGCCGGCACGAGCGGATCAAGCCGAGCGAGAAGGCGCCGTCCAGTCCGCCAGGCCATCGCTTTGAGAAGGAGGCGCCCAATCAGCTGTGGCAGATGGACTTCAAGGGCCATATGCCTCTCTGCAACGGGACGCGCTGCCATCCGCTGACCATGGTGGACGATCACTCGCGCTATGCGCTGTGCCTGAAGGCATGCGCCAATGAGCAGCGCCCCAACGTGCAGAAGCATCTGACCGATACCTTTCGCCGCTATGGCCTCCCGGACGCCTTCTACATCGACAACGGCTCGCCCTGGGGCGATACGTCCGGCGCTCGCTGGACCGCGCTAAAGGTCTGGCTGCTCAAGCTCGGCATCCGCGTGGTCCATGCCAGGCCGCGTCACCCGCAGGGCCGCGGCAAGAACGAGCGCTTCCATCGCAGCTTGAACGCGGAAGTGTTTGCCCTGCGCTCGTTCCGCACTTTGTCGGAAGTCCAGCGCGTCCTGGATAGCTGGCGCACACTCTACAACTTGGAGCGGCCCCACGAGGGGCTCGGCATGGCCGTCCCAGCCGACCGCTACCGGCCAAGTTCGCGCGCGATGCCGAACCGCATTCCGAAGGTCGAATACAATACCGGAGAGATCGTTCGCACCGTCTCCTCGACACGGAGCTACGTCGCCTTCCAGGGACAGATGTGGAAAGTCCCGCAAGCCTTCTGCGGCGAGCGCCTTGCGATCAGGCCGCTCGATCGCGACGGCAACTACGGAATCTTCTTCGCTAGCTGGCAGGTCGCATCAATCGACTTGACCAATGGCGAACCTGTCAGTGATGTGTCGGAACAGGTGTCAGCCATGTCTCCGGTCTAAACA
>NZ_JBWJZD010000120.1:0-1284 GCF_056429065.1 Bradyrhizobium sp. USDA3010 | reverse complement strand
TGAGCCGGTCCCGGTTGTCTGAACAGAAACTCCGCATCGATAAGTGGAGCCTCTGCCGTGGTTAGGCTGCCGTGCGGAGCGGCAGCGAGATGAAATAGGCTTGATCCGGTGTGCTGCCGTCAAGGCTCGAATGTGGACGGCGGCAATTGTAGAAGTCGAGGTATCGGCCGATCGAGGCACGAGCTTCGCTGACGTTCTCGTAGGCCCGCAGATAAACCTCCTCGTATTTGACGCTGCGCCACAGCCGCTCGACGAACACGTTGTCCCGCCAGGCGCCCCGGCCATCCATACTGATGGCGATGCCGTTGTCGGTGAGCACGCCGGTGAACGCCGCGCCGGTGAACTGCGAGCCTTGATCGGTGTTGAAGATCTCCGGTTTGCCGTGAGGGGCCAGGGCATCTTCCAGTGTCGCGACGCAGAATGCAGCCTCCATGGTGATCGACAGCCGCCACGACAGAACCCGGCGGGTCGCCCAGTCCAGCACCACGGCCAGATAGACGAAGCCTCGCGCCATCGGGATGTAGGTGATGTCCATCGCCCAGACCTGGTTCGGACGCGTGACCTCCATACCGCGCAGCAGATACGGATAGATCTTGTGGCCGGGCTCGGGTTGGGTGGTGCGCGGACGGCGGTAGAGCGCCTCTATCCCCATCCGCCGCATTAGCGTTTTGACATGCCGGCGGCCGATCTTGCACCCCTCGGCAGCCAGCAGGCCTCGCAGCATTCGCGAACCGGCGAAGGGAAACTCTAGATGCAGCCGGTCGAGCCGTTGCATCAGCGCGAGGTCTTTGGGCGGCACTGGACGCGGCAGATAGTAGACGCTGCCGCGGCTGATGTTCAGAGCTTCCGCCTGCTTGCTGATCGGCAGATCGTGTTCACGGTCGATCATCGCTTTGCGCTCAGCAATCCCGCCTTGGTGAGCGCTCCTTCTAAAAAATCGTTCTCCAGCGTCAACTCGCCGATCTTGGCGTGCAGCGACTTCACGTCGACGGTGGGTTCGGCGATCCGACTCCCGCCGCCCGGACCGAAAACATCGGCAGCGCTGCCTTCGAGCTGGGCCTTCCACGATGTGATCTGATTGGGGTGAACGTCGAACTGCTCCGCTAGTTGCGCCAGCGTGCGGTCACCCTTGACGGCGGCAAGCGCCACCTTCGCCTTGAAAGCCGGAGTGTGGTTCCGCCGTGCTCGTCTGCTCATCGTCTCTCCTGATTCGCGGGTCAATCTTGCCCGCCGTCAGGCAGAAACTCCACTTATCGCACTGTTCAGATTTGCGGGACCAGCTCA
>NZ_JBWJZD010000119.1:0-1405 GCF_056429065.1 Bradyrhizobium sp. USDA3010 | reverse complement strand
GTGGTTGATGGTGTGGACGGCCCCCTACGGCATCGGTGTGCCAGAATGAGGTTGTCTAGATCTCATACATGGGAGCCGTCCGTGAACCAGATTATCCGCATTGGTATGGATACGTCGAAGTATATTTTTCAGCTTCATGGCGTGGATGCGTCGGAGCAGGTCGTGCTGCGCAAGCGGCTTGGCCGCAAGGCGATGCTGGATTTTTTTGCCAAGCTGCCGCCGACAGTGGTGGTGATCGAGGCGTGCGGGGCGGCTCATGTCCTGGCGCGAGAGCTGGGCAGGCTGGGACACACAGCCAAGCTGATCGCGCCGCAACTGGTGAAGCCCTACGTTGCGCGCAACAAGAACGATGGACGCGATGCGGAGGGGCTATGCGAGGCGGCAAGCCGGCCGCGGATGCGCTATGTGCCGGTGAAGACCGCCGAGCAACAGGCGGCGCTCATGCTGCTGGGCATCCGTGAACAACTGGTCGTGCGGCGCACGCAACTTTCCAACATGATCCGCGGCCATGCGGCGGAGTTCGGCCTGATCGAGGCCAAAGGGCTGAACAAGCTCGCCTCGTTCCTGGCTGCGATCGAGCACAATGAAGGGGTGCCGACGCTAGCGCGCGAGCTGTTTGCGACGCTTGCCCGCCAATATGACCAGGTGCAGGTCGAGCTGAAGGCGCTGGAGGCGAAGCTTCTGGCCTGGCACCGTGCCAATGCCTTGAGCCGTCGTTTGGCTCAGATCCCGGGGATCGGTCCGGTCACGGCCGCGGCGCTGGTGATGAAGGCGCCCGATCCTCACGCCTTCCGCTCGGGGCGGCTGTTTGCCGCCTGGCTCGGCCTGACTCCAAAGGACCATTCCACCGCGGGAAAGACCCGGCTCGGCAAGATAACCCGTGCAGGCGATGAGACCCTGCGTCAGCTGCTGGTGGTTGGGGCAACCTCGGTGGTCAAGATAGCCAAATCGAAAGATCGCGGGCCGAGCTGGCTGACCGAGCTTTTGAAACGCAAGACACCGAAGCTGGCGGCGGTGGCGCTGGCCAACAAGATGGCCCGCATCGCCTGGAAGCTGATGACGACGGGAGAGCAATACGAGCGCGCGCGACTTGAGGCGCGAACCGAGGCCCAAATGGCCGCTGCCGTGTGATCGAGAGATTCGGCCGACCGGCGGGTTAGCCCACCGGCCGACCGGAGCTGCAAGAGCAGAGGAGATGGTGCGATCGATCGTCCGAGATGCGAGCAAATCCGTGGGACCCATTGGCCGAACAAGGTCGCGTGGGTGATTGGAACTCGTGTCGCGAAAAACCATCTTGGCCAGCGGTCCGACAAGCCGCATCAATAGGCCGGACATATGGATGCAAGCGATCCGATCAAACCTCACAAAGCTCTTGTGCCACGGGGGCCGTCCACATATGGGTCCC
>NZ_JBWJZD010000118.1:0-1463 GCF_056429065.1 Bradyrhizobium sp. USDA3010 | reverse complement strand
ACTGCGGCTGCCGCTGCCGGCCGGGCTCGCCTACGATCGAGCGGGCACAATTGTTCTCAATCCGGATGAGGAGGTGCGCGCCCGTCTTCATCTCGTGTTTGCTAAATTCCGGGAACTGCAAAGTGCGCGCCGTGTGATGCGTTACTTGGACAGGAATGGATTGTCCTTGCCGGTTCGGCCGCTGCTTGGACCTTCTCCACACGAGATCGTCTGGCGTGCGCCAGATAGCACACGCGTCCTTAATATCCTTCAGAATCCGGCCTATGCTGGGGCGTATGTTTATGGCCGCCGGCAAAAGGACCCGAGCCGATGCCGGCGGGGATCGCTGACGGGAACGGTCAAGGTAGCGATCGCGGATTGGGCGGTTTGCCTCCACGCCGCTCACCCAGGCTATATCAGCTGGGAGGAGTTCATGGCCAACCAGGGGCGATTGGCAGATAACGTCTGCCGCTATGAGGCAAGACACTCTGGCGTACCGCGCAAGGGGGCAGCCCTGTTACAAGGAATTGCGGTCTGCGGTCGTTGTGGACGGCGCATGAGCATGCGCTACACGGGCCCGAATGCCGACTATCCGGTCTATTGCTGCCGCTCGGATCGGGACCAGCGAGGCAGTGCAATGTGCCAGGAAGTCCGGGCCCTGGCGGTTGACGCGCTGGTCGAGCGGATAGTCCTCGACGCCCTGGTGCCGGATCAGATTGAGATCGCACTCGCAGCCGCGGGCCAACTGGAGCAGGAGAGCCGTCAGCTCGAGCGCCAGTGGGCGCTTCGCGTGGAGCGCGCCCGCTACGAGGCCGAGCGCGCTCGGCGCCAGTATGACGCCGTAGAGCCCGAGAACCGTCTTGTGGCGCGCTCACTTGAGCGGGCTTGGGAAGAGAGGCTGCGTGTCGCAGAGGCGGTCGAGCAGGAGCATGCGCGTTGGCGCGGGCAAGAGCCGCTTCTGATTGGCCCGGCGGAATGCGCAGGGCTACAAGCGCTCGGCGAGAACCTGCCGCGGATTTGGAACGCGGCCACCACGTCGGCAGCCGATCGCAAGCGCATTCTGCGATTTGTGATCCGCGAAGTCGTTCTTGATCAGAAGCGGACCCGAGGTCAGGTGTGGCTCAAGATCGTCTGGCAGACCGGTGCAACCAGCGAGCATCACGTGCAACGGCGCGTTCAGACATACCGTGATTACATCGACATTGATCGGTTGCGGCAACGGATCGTCGAGTTGAATGCTGAACACAAAATGGATGCCGAGATCGCGGCAATACTCAATCAGGAAGGCTTCGTCGCGGCTCGAGGCTGCGCCTTCAAAGGCGAGAATGTCTGGCTGTTGCGTACCCGCTGGGGCATTCCCACCGTCAAAATCAACGGCGTGGACAAGAATCCGATGCGCTGGCCCGATGGAAGCTTCTCAATTCAGGGCGCAGCGGCTGAGCTTGGAGTGACCCCGCAGACGGTGTTCGATTATCTCGCGCGGG
>NZ_JBWJZD010000117.1:0-1655 GCF_056429065.1 Bradyrhizobium sp. USDA3010 | reverse complement strand
CACCGCGACAACGCTGATGAAGCTGATCGGCAAGCTCATCAAGACATTTGCACCCGAGCAATGCGCGAACTACTTTCGACATGCCGGATACGAGTAGTGACCCATATCAAGTGGAAACCGCTCTAGCCAATTTTTTCGTGGAGCAACGCGGCTCGGAGCCACATTTTTACGACATTGAGTACGAGAAGCGCCGGCAATCCTGTGCCACCGAATCAGGCGGCCTGCCCTGGATGTTAAAAAACAAAGCATATAGCCAGAACGTATCAATTGCGAGCCGAAAAATGGCTATTTGCACATTCACCGGACATGGAGGCAGGGAGATCGCGTCAAACTATTGCTGCCGATGCAAGTGCGTCGCGTCTACGGCCATCCGCAAGTGCGCAATTTGGCCGGCAAGGTGGCCATAGAGCGTGGCCCGTTAGTTTATTGCCTTGAGGAAGTCGACAACGGGACCGAGTTACACAACGTTTGGCTTCATGCAGACAGCCAGTTTTCGCTTGTCGACGGAACTGGTCTCCTCAAGGGCAGGATTTTGCTGCAGGCTGACGGAGTGCGACTGCAACACACGCAATCCGAAGAAGCGGCACTTTATCACTACGACAAGGTGCCTGGACAGCTAGAACCGCAGCGGTTGACATTCATTCCGTGGTTCAGCTGGGCTAACCGCGGCGAAGGCGAAATGCGGATTTGGATAAATGAGCGCTGACGCTGACAAAGGGCGCGCTTTCACGAGCCGCAGTTAGATAGGCGATATCGCCGGTCAAAGCCTGGACATCGTCAATCTATTTAAGACGACCCGCTTACGAGCTGCTCTGAACCATCGAACCGAAGAACAGGATATGAGGCGGTGCGGTGGGAGTTTGGAAAGCCAACGATCCGCTTGGAGTCGGCAGGCCAACATCGAACGATCCAATTGTTTGTGAAGAGGCATTCTGGGACTTGCTCGCGGCCTCATCAAACCTACTGAATGCCAATGGCTTGAGCGTGCGCCGTGCTCGTTTGGAAGCAAGCACGGTGAGAAGCCAGAGTGAAGTACGATTAGCGGGATCCACGCCAGGTTTTCGTAAGCCAGGCTGCCTATCAGCTCCACACGGCCTAACAGGCCTTTGACCAAGTGCAGAAATCTATGCCCGACGGGAGCACCAATCGCCATGTATAATCGCATCAACGGCTCGTATTACTACCAATCACCGCCCGTTGCCGAAGCTGACGAGCAAGCGGATGCAAACAGCTTTGCGGATGCGTTCACCAACATGCGGTTGGGCGAATCTGGCTCAAGCGGCAGCTCATCATCAGCAACAAGACCGTATTCGCTGGTTTAAACTCCTCCTGTGATAGAATTAAAAGATCGCAGATCATTCCGGGAAGCCGCGAAGGCCTATCATGGCGACGAGATCAAGTACATCGCCGATAACCCGCAAGAGTACTCCGACTTCGTGTCCGCTAGAGCAAGGCGAACTGCAGAAGTTGCCGAAGACTATGGAACAACCCGAGATTCCGACGACGCGCGATACTTCAGCTACTAGTGGCTCTGCACAGTGATTTTGACAGGTTGGGTCCGGCGGTCAGATTAGCTCCGGCAGGAGTTTCGGATCAATGAGGACCTCGATGCTGCGAGGCGTCCTTGGCTGTCGTCTGATGAGGCCGGCGCGTTC
>NZ_JBWJZD010000116.1:0-1817 GCF_056429065.1 Bradyrhizobium sp. USDA3010 | reverse complement strand
TCGCGCAGCTGCGACTCGCTGGTCATTCTGATCCCTGTTGCCCGCTCCGAACCGGGATCAACCCATCACCGCGCGCCGGCGGCGTCAATCATCCCGACCGCGCTATCCAGAGCATTCCGCGCAAGTCCTCTCGTGACGCTCACGTCAGAGCAGATGTACGGCCGCATCAATCGGGCCCAAAGCCGCACTCTCACGAATAGGACGGGTTAGAACTTTGCACGGAGAATGTGCCGAGTGGGCACGAGAAGTACAGCGCGAGCTGCAAACTGAAGATGGCCAGCGCATCCTACACAACATCAAACTCCTTCAGGAGCGCTTTGAGCCGATGGTTTCGGCGAAGGAGCAGGCTTCTCGACCTTGTCCAGCAAAGGTTGCGAAAGGAGCTTATAGAGCGATAGGAACCAATGCGTCATGGGGGATGCCTCCCCTACACTAATCTCCCCTCCCTACACTTATTTATACATGCGACGAAACTCTTCGCGTCGTTCGGCGTGATACTTGGTGGCCTGAGGGTCGCATGCCCGGAAAATCGCCGCGTGCCAACGCGCCATAGATGGATTAACTCATTTGTCCGTTGGAGCCTGTGAACAAAACAGATGTGACCGTTCCCGTGTCGAGACCGGTAAATCTATATTTCACAAGAGCCGACACATAAGGACTCGTACGTAGATGCGACGCGAGGACTGCTTGAAGACGCTCGTCGACAAACGCGCGAGCAGCACCGACAGTCCCGTGCGGTCCGAGGCCTGCTAACCATACAAGCCAATGGTTCTCGTTCTTTGGATTCTTGCCAACAAAAATGATACCGTAGTCTTCACTGTCATTTGCCGGGTAGGCCAACTGAATGACTGGAAATGTGTTGTGCGCAACTATCCATCTCTTGTGACCATGTGGAATTTGCGAAACCGGTGCACTATCCAGAGGTGAGAAATAAAACGCGGGGCGACTTGATTTCGACAGGTGTTCATTGAGATCCTGAGTGAGAGAATTTCCGGCCGGTCCACAGAGAAGAACGATTGGCTCCGACGAGAATGTGCGGGGTGCCGCGGCATCGTTCCAAGAAAGATCATTGCTGTTCGTCACCGACTCCAACCATGTCTGCTTGCACCAATTTTGTTGCGGCAATATCCGCGTGATGGGCGTGTACAGGTTGGCCGTCTTCTAAAAACGCTCCCGTAATAATTTTTGGAGACGCAGCGAATCGATACAGTACAGTCAGTCTAAGTTTATTTCGGTACGGACTATTTTGCTCGAGACTGCGAAGCCTAATCTGCAAAGCAATGCAAATAGCGATGATAAAGAAAGCTGTAGCTCCTATGAGGATGTAATACTCTCCGATGACCGGATATCGTGCTAGCGCATCTGGAAAACGCGCTGCACAAATACCGACAAATGGAGGAAACGAAAAAGAAATCTAATGCCACCAGCGCGGATGCTTGTCCAATACGCGGTCTATTGAAAAACCTATCATTTCCCACCCAAACAAAAGCTCCGGCAGAGCCGGCTCCGGAAATCTGAACAGGGCGATAAGTGGAGTTTCTGCCTGACGGCGGGCAAGATTGTCCCGCGAATCAGGAGAGACGATGACGAGACGCGCACGCCGGAACCACACACCGGCTTTCAAGGCGAAGGTGGCGCTGGCCGCTGTCAAGGGCGACCGAACGATAGCTCAACTGGCCGAGCACTTTGACGTAAGCGGCAAGCTGAGGCCGTCAGGCGGCGTGGTTCCATGGCATAAGTACGTCGATTTGGCTGCTCGGCCAGCCATTGGCGATACGCTGAAGCGTGAGGGTGAGCCAGGCGAACGGATCGACGTT
>NZ_JBWJZD010000115.1:0-1839 GCF_056429065.1 Bradyrhizobium sp. USDA3010 | reverse complement strand
TCCTCCAACGCGTTCACGAAGTCGGGTCGAAAAGCGGCGAAAAAGCCGAAGCGTTCGCGCGCGCCTTCACCCCGACCGGAAATGTTCCAGCTGCCCCGCCCGGCAATCATGAATAAGACGGGCTAGAACATCACCACTGGGGATTTCAGGGCCCAGGGCTGGAAGAACAGGCCGCCGCCGGGACGCTGCATTTCGAGCCCGGCGGCGTTACTTTTTTTCGACCGGATCAGGCGCAGTCGTTGCCTCCGATCAAAGCGATCACGGGAGCCACCTTCCTCTCCTCCTCGTCGACGAGGAGGAGAGGCCGTTACCAGTTGCTCGGAAAGCCGCAGCACCATCAGCGCATCCTCTGTGCCCTCGGGAAGCTGCGCGACCATCTGAATCGCGTGACGGCGATGCCAAGACTGCGCTTTCATGCCATCGCCCCCATCTGCCAGTCATTGGTACCGGCTTGCTCATGCAGCCCGTCGTGATCGCCGACGCCGAATTCGGCGGGGTCGGCCTCGAGGTCACGGCGACCGCCTGCGGCCCATCGCTCTTGGGTATGGTTGTGATCCAGGCCGCCAAGGCTCGGTTCAAGGTCGGCCGAGTCCTGCTCGGCGTCGACTTCGACTCCATCTTCGCCGAGGCGCTGCCGGTTGCAGTGCTCTTGGTTCAGCATGCGGTCGAAGCTGCCAAGATCGGGCTCGCGATCGTCGCCGCGTCCGCCCCGGCCCATGCTGGGAAAGGCCTCCTGGGTGCCGAGAGACGGCTCGTCATCGTCCGGCTCCAGCTCCATGTGGTCGTCGGTATCGTCCAAAAACCGGATGAGCCGGTCTATCTCATCCCGGGCCTCATTGCGGAGTTCCCCTATGGCGACGAAGACCGCCTCCGGGGAAATGTCGGTTCGGAAATAAGGCTCACCAGCTGGCTCCGTAGCGGCGGGCATAGCTATGCTATTCTCGAATCAACCTGAGCCATGAATCACCTCATAGGTTAGGCCAAGCCTGTCGCAGTGTTGCAAGCGCTGCGGCGGACCGCTTGTTTTTCAAGCTCAATAAGTGTAGTACGTTTTTATGAAACCGTCAAAGAAAAACGTAGTACGGAAACGCCCTGGGCGTCCTGCCACAGGGCAAGATCCGGTGACGGCTATTCGCTTGTCGGAGGACTTGCGCGCCGCTGTTGATGGCTGGGCAGAACAGCAGGGCGACGCGCCAAGCCGCTCCGAAGCCATCCGCCGGCTGGTCGAGATCGGGTTGACCGTACCGACCGAGCCCCTGCCTGATGAGCGCGAAGAGCAAGGCCGGGAAGACCCAAAGCAGCGCGCCCGCGAACTGGCGAGCAAAGCAATCGACAAGGTTACCGACCCTGCGGCCAGCCCGGACGATCAAGCCAGTCGTAAGCGTCGGCTCATCAAAGGACCGGAGGAGTTTCAGAAAGTCAGACGCGACCGAAACTCAACTTGACCAGTTTCGGCATGGCCGCCGCCGTCCCCTGTCAGCCCCCAAGCCAATAGGATCAAAACCGAGTCTCTGCGCGTTGACTATTGAGCCCAAAATGGGAGGTCAACGATGATCAGTGACCGAGAACGGCGGGCACCTACGGCAGCGGAACGCGAAGCCCGCAAGGTATTCAGACAAGCCGAAGCGAAGAAAGCTTTGACCGAATATGCGAAAGCGCAAAAAGCACTCCACGACAATCGGGAGCGCCTAAAGGCGGAACGGCTGGCGCGCGAGGCTGAAGCGGCCGATCGCACAAAAGCAGGTTAAAGCGTTCATCTGGATAACCGCGGAGGACAAGCTTGGACCTCTCCTAGTGGAGGGTTGAAATGGCCCTGCACTTTCGTCGCGTGGATACTGC
>NZ_JBWJZD010000114.1:0-1955 GCF_056429065.1 Bradyrhizobium sp. USDA3010 | reverse complement strand
CTAGTGCGCGATGCGGGCTCAGATCCGTTCGACGGTGCGCTTTATGTCTTCCGGGCCAAAAGAGCCGATAGAATAAAGATCGTATGGTGGGATGGGTCCGGCGTGTGCCTCTATTTAAAGCGTCTTGAAAAGGCGAAGTTCTGCTGGCCGCGGATCGGGCATCATCGGGTGCAGCTTAACCCCGCGCAGTTGATGGCACTGGTGGATGGGATGGACTGGAAGCGGGTCCGGACCGTGGCGGTCAAGCCGCCGGAGATTGTTGGGTAAAAGAGCTGCGGCGAAGTGAATCAGTGAGCTGAAAAGGCAAGAGAAACGGAGCAAAATGTGCTCTGGTCGGGCCAATGACGCCGCCCGATCTCAACCTCCCGAATGACGTAGAGATGTTGAAAGCCATGGTGCTTGCCATGGCTGAGAAGGCGGCCCGCGCCGATGCTCTGGAGAGCGAAGTCACCGATCTCAGGGCGCGCAACGCCGACGCCGATGCGCGCATCGAGCGGCTGACGCAGATACTGAAGGCCTTCGACCGCGCCCGGTTCGGCCGACGATCGGAAAAGCTCGGCTCTGCGAACGGTGACGATGAACAGCAGGCCTTTGTCTTCGAGGAGATCGAGACCGGCATCGCTGCAATCAAGGCCCAGGTCAGCAAGGGCCGTGAGCAAGCGGATGGCAAGCGTGCACCGCGTCGGCGCAAGGGCTTTGCGCCCCATCTGGAACGGATCGAAACCGTCATTGAGCCGGAAGACCTTGCTGAGCATGCCGGCAAGCAGAAGGTGCTGATCGGCGAGGACGTGTCTGAGCGCCTGGATGTGGTGCCAGCGAAGTTCCGTGTGATCGTCACGCGCCGTCCCAAGTATGCCTTCAAGAACGCGGACGGCGTAATCCAGGCGCCGGCTCCGGCCCATATCGTTGAAGGAGGCATTCCGACGGAAGCGCTTCTGGCCCAGATCGCCGTCTCCAAATATGCCGATGGCCAGCCGCTCTATCGGCAGGAGGCCATCTACGCCCGCGACAAGGTCGAGCTCGACCGCCAGTTGATGGCGCAATGGATGGGCAAGCTCGGCTTCGAGCTGGAGATCGTGGCCGACTACATCTTCAGCGAGGTCAAGAAGGCCGAACGGGTCTTTGCCGACGAAACCACCTTGCCGACGCTCGCTCCCGGCTCCGGATCGGCGAAGACGGCCTACTTATGGGCCTATGCCAGAAATGACCGAACTTTTGGCCGCAGCGGTCCCGCGATGGTGGCTTATCGCTTCGAAGACAGCCGCTCCGGCGAATGCGCGGTCCGCCACCTCAATGGTTATCGCGGCATACTGCAAGTGGATGGCTATGCCGCCTATAACAAGTTGGCGCGACCCGATCGCGGCAATGATGGCATCACATTGGCTGGCTGCTGGTCCCACAGCCGGCGCAAGTTCTACGAGCTGCATGTTGCAGGGAGCTCGAGAGTGGCAACGACGACGGTCGAGCGGATGGCAAAGCTCTGGCAGGTCGAGAAGGGCGTGCGCGGTCAAAGCCCCAACGCACGCGTTGCCGCGCGCCAGCAAGCCTCCGCAGCGGTCGTCGCAGATCTCTTCGATCTCTGGCAGCAGACCTTGCGGCGGATCTCCGGCAAATCAAAACTGGCCGAGGCGATCCGCTATGCCGTCTCGCGCCGTACCATCTTCGAACGCTTCCTGACCGATGGTCGCATCGAGCTCGACTCCAACATCGTCGAACGCGCCATCAGGCCACAAACAATTACGAGAAAGAATAGCCTCTTCGCGGGCAGCGACGGCGGCGGACGAACCTGGGCGACCATCGCAACGCTGCTGCAGACGGCGAGGATGAACAACGTCGATCCGTTCGCCTGGCTCACCCTCACGCTTCAGCGTATCGCCAATGGCTGGCCGAGCAGCCAAATCGACGTACTTATGCCATGGAACCACGCCGCCTGACGGCCTCAGCTTGCCGCTTAC
>NZ_JBWJZD010000113.1:0-2220 GCF_056429065.1 Bradyrhizobium sp. USDA3010 | reverse complement strand
TATGCCTATCCTTATCGCTATCCTTACGACTATTCTTTGACATTGTGACCTCGCGACAAACCATTCCGCGAGATCTTCCTAGCCGACCAGATCAACCCTCAGCGCGTGGTCTCCGCATGACGCTCACTGAAGACCTAGCCACGGATCTGGTGGCCAAGGCCAGCACCTTGGCTGGACGCCTGCATCCCGTCATGCGGGCGTCGGTCGGCGATCTCGTCCGTTCGATGAACTGCTACTACTCGAACCTTATCGAAGGTCATAACACGCTGCCGATCGACATTGATCGGGCGCTCAACAATGACCTGGCAAAAGAGCCTGAACGTCGGAATCTCCAGCTGGAAGCGCGCGCCCACATCGAAGTTCAGCAGATGATTGACCGGGGTGCCGCTCCCTCGCCGGTCCTGTCCGTCGATTTCGTTATCTGGACGCACAAAAACTTCTGCGAACGCCTGCCCGAAGACCTGCTGGTCGTCGAGCACCCCACCAGCAAAGAGAAAATCAAGATCGTCCCAGGCGAACTGCGCAAGGAGGATGTCAAGGTTGGACTTCATATTCCGCCTTCGTCGGAAGATCTCCCCGCGTTCCTCAAGCGGTTCGCCGAAGGCTACTCGTCCTCACATCTTTCGAGGCTGCGCAAGATCATCGGCGTTGCGGCCTCCCACCATCGCTTAGCCTGGATTCACCCGTTCCTGGACGGCAACGGCCGCGTGACGCGCCTGTTCTCGCATGCACTTTTGCGCGAGCTGGACGTCGGCTCCGAGCTTTGGGCTGTCTCGCGAGGACTTGCGCGGCGCGTCGGTGACTACAAGGCCAACCTGCAAGCGGCGGACGAACCGCGCCGCGGCGATCTCGATGGCCGCGGCAACCTCACGATGGCGGGGCTCATCGATTTCTGCAAATTCTTCCTGACCACCTGTGTAGACCAGGTGGACTTCATGGCCGGGCTCCTGGAGCCGGAAGAACTCTTGAGACGCATGGAGATCTGGGCCGAAGAAGAAACGCGCGCGAAACGGCTCCCAAAGGGCTCCTGGCCGCTGCTGCGCGAAGCGGTCATGGCCGGAGAGTATGCGCGAGGGAGCGCGCCCGCTCTTACGGGATACGAAGAACGCCAAGCGCGAACTGTCCTCAACGCGCTGATCGACAAGAGCTACCTAGTCTCGCCGACGACGCGATCACCAGTAAAGTTAGGTTTTCCGACAGCCGTCGTCGACCGCTGGTTTCCGAGATTGTATCAGCCCACTGGTTAAGCTTTCCCGACGGCACGAACGCCAATACTCGACCCAGTTTCCATCAGACATCGCCTTGTGGTGGCGACAGCCTCTCCATTCGAGAAATATCGGTTGGCAGAACAGCTTTATCTTTGTTCCGATACTCCGCAAGGGTCCGTACGCGGCGGTATACGGACAACAGAATTTTCAGTGAAACGAGTCGGCCTTCCGGTACGCTCATTGAGTGCGTCAGGCGTAGCCATCTTCAGTATATAGGCCAGCTCCTCGTTATATTCGCGCATGAGGTCGAGCTCTTCTCGGGTCAGCGAAACTTGCTTCCTTTCAACCTCGATGCGGAGCAGCTTGCGACGCTGAAGATCATTCATGATCTTGTTGTATAACGTATTGCAAACGGCGATCGATCCAGCGTTTCGCGTGCGGCCGAGATACCTACTGGCTGGGAAATCCGGCTTGACCTGGTGCGCAGGGTCGCCGCGCTCGAGGGCGTCACCGATGAGTTGGATTGGGCGGCTTCCCGGTGCGGGCCGGGGCGGCCGAACCGCCCCCCCGGTCAGACTCGAGATCTCCCGGTTTCCGCGCAAGGAACGTCCATACATGCCAGGGTCTACGACCACGCCGGAACGTCCAGGTGCTCGCGTTATCGCACTCGTCCGCGTCGCCTTCCACTCTGAGTACAGCGTCGGCTCCCGGGACAATCTTCTTTCGCGGCTCAATGGCTGGCTTGCATGCTCCCCTGCCGACGCTTCGCCAGCGCCCTCACGGACGCTACCGCACGGCTCGGCGCCGATGTGGGACGCTACCCCCTTCATCGTAATGGACTCTCACCATCTATCCCTTGCCGGCCTCCCGGCGCACACTCAGTCAGACTAGCCCGTCTTATTCATCAGCGGCTTGTTGAGAGGCTGGCGAGCGTGGCGTAAGCCGCTGAGGTGGCGTAGGATTCGGTTGCTGACACCCACCCTCCGCGCATCCGGGCCGCCACACTCGCCAT
>NZ_JBWJZD010000112.1:0-2462 GCF_056429065.1 Bradyrhizobium sp. USDA3010 | reverse complement strand
CGCCTGCATGCAGGCGGTAAATCTCAACGCGCTCTTCAAGGCTGAGCTGGCCATAACATTGTCCCATCGCCACAACACCCTAGCAGGTGTTGCACTTGTGTCGTGAACCCAAGGGACCCATAACCACAGGGTTGCGTTGTGAGAGTGAGCTGCGGCCCCAGCCTCGCGCAACAATGCGCATTCGGGGTCATGGGTCCCGGCCTTCGCCGGGACGACGATGAGGATGGTTGTCGATTCAAGGCGTCACACCACCCGGTGTCATCACCCGCGCATGTGCTTCGCGCGCCCCGGAATGACGGAAAGCCTACTCCGCTCCATCAATGATCACAAAATCCCCGTCCGAGTATTTCTGCCGGATCGCTTTCGCGGCCTGATAGTCGGGACAGGTGTAGCATTCCATCGCGGTGGCGCGATCCCTGAACTCGATGACGAAATTGCGCTGGCGCGTCGCGCCTTCCATCACCTCATACGGGCCGTTGCGCACGATGAAATGGGCGCCGTATCTGGCGAATACCGGCATCGCGGCGGCGAGATATTCGGGATAACGGGCTTCATCGTGCACCGTGACGTGCACGATCCAGTAGGCTTTCGGCATGATGGTCTCCGGCTGAGGCGATCTTAGAGAACGTGGCGCACCTCCTGCGAGATGCGCCACGGCATCGGAAAATTCCGGAGGCCGAGATTCAATTCACGATCGCGCGGGTGGTGTGTGACGTCTCCGTCAATTGCCGCCCGCGAGCCGTACGCCCATCGACGTCGCCGTGACGACATCACGGACCAGATCGAAGACGCCGTCCGCCTGCGGCGGCATATTCGGCGAGCGGCCGAGCCGTACGATGACGAGGTGCTGTGACGGCACGATCACGACATACTGCCCGATCGTGCCCTTGGCGAAGAAGGCGTCGCGCGGCCAGCCGTGCTTGACACGGTAGTTGGCGCCAAAGCTGTCGCCGAGATTGGTCCAGAAGCCCGCGCCGATGCCGACCCAGGCGTTCGGCGTCGGCGATGCGGAGTACTTGACCCAGCCTTCGGGCAGGATGCGCTTGTCGCCGGCCATCCCGTCATTGAGGTAGAGCTGGCCAAGACGCGCCCAGTCGCGTGCGCTCGCCATCATCGCGCCCGATCCTTCCGGGGTGCCCGCAGCATCGAACTGCATCACGACATTGCGCATGCCGAGCGGACCGAACAACTCCCGACGTGCAAAGCGCATCACATCGGCGGCGTGACCACCGGCCGCGTTGCGAATCAGATGCGAGAGGATGATGAAATTGCCGTCGTGATAATTCCACGCCGTGCCCGGGGCGGTCTCGAGCGGAATGCTCTCGGCATACGCGGCCATGTCCGGCTCCATGAACTTCATGCGGTTGACCGGCTCGAGCACGGACGCCAGGGACGCCTGCAGCGAGCTGCCGAGAGCAAGGCCCGCGGTGTGGCGCAGCAGCTCGTCGACGGTGATCGCATGGCGCGGATCGTCGGGATTCCGCCAGGCAGCGATCGGGACCGGCTGGTCGCGCGTCAGCCTGCCTTCGCGGACGAGGATTCCGATCAGGGCCGAGATCGCCGACTTGCTCATGGAGAAGCCGAGTAGCGGCGTCTCGATGCCGATGCCGTCGGCGTAGCGCTCGGCGACGATGCGACCGTCCTTCATCACGACGACAGCGCGGGTACGCCGAAACGGCGGCTCCGCCGGCTCGGCAAAGGCGCGATCGAGCGCGGCCACAAGCTGCGGGCTTTGTGGCGCGACGAGTGCAGGACCCGCGATCTCGGGCAGCGATGCAGCTTGCGGCCTCGAAGGCGGCAGCGGGCCATCGGCGAGCACCGCGCCGTGGTCGAGCGTGCAGCCGAACCCCTCGCGATAGACCGCATGGCTGCGGCCGAGCCCGAACAGCGTCACTGTGACGTCCTTGCGATCAAGGTCGACCTCGGTGTCCATCGCCCAGGTGATCAGGCCGGCCCCCGGCATCGCGTCGGTGGTCTCGGCCAGGTTTCGCTTCGGATCGAGCCCGCTGACAAAGGTTTCGGAGCAGACGATGTTGGCGACAAATCCGGTCGCCACTTTCGGCACGTCGCGGGCGCGGGCGGCGGACCAGCCGAGCGCACCGAGGGCTGATGTGGCGGCGAGGATGAGAATGAGCTTTCGACGGGTCACGGGTGTCCTCCGGCATGGCGTGATGAGTACGTGGCGGGAGGAAGCAGGAGCAGCGGCGAAAGGGCTCGCCGGATTTGGAAATCGAGCTAGCTGAAGGTTGGAAGAGGTCGGTCGATTTCGGAATTGTCTTGTGATTTCAGCGCCTCATCGTGAGGGACGCACGCCAGTCAGGCTCCCTCCCCCTGCGGGGCAGGGCTATCGCATGTGGCCGAGGAGTTCGAAGAGGAATGCATCGTTCCATCCGGCGCGCTTGAGCTTGCCGCGCAGGGAGACTGTCGTGTCCGGGTGGGCTTGGGCGACGTTGAGAGCCAGA
>NZ_JBWJZD010000111.1:0-2487 GCF_056429065.1 Bradyrhizobium sp. USDA3010 | reverse complement strand
GCGTTGCAAAGTACCGGTCGTCAGGCGGTGAAAAGCCGAAGGCAATCCTGTGCGCCTCGTCAGAGCAGATGTACGGCCGCATCAATCGGGCCCAAAAGCCGCACTCTCACGAATAGGACGGGCTAGCTAGCTCGTTGGCGCGTTCCTTGATCCGGTCTGAGGAAAACCGTGCGGCCGATGTAGGCCGTGTACCTATAAATTGGGTCTCCAAGCTGCCTCTCAAAGAGCGCTTTCTCTTCCGCAAGAGCACGACGCTCTTCAAGCCCGATCCGGTCACGAAAGGACTGAAGAACTACGCCTGGAATGTTCAGAGCAACACCGGCACGCCTGCCGATGAACTACAAGCGGGACCGTTCAAGCAGATATGGGGCCAGGGTGAATGGCCACTTACTGCCTCATCGCCAGAGCGCGCCCTGCTTGAATTGTTAGACGAGCTTCCAAATAACGAAAGCTTCCACCAGGTCGACATGCTCGTTGAGGGCTTGCGAAATCTCGGTCCGCGCAAGCTTCAGAAACTGCTGGACGATTGCAAAAGCGTGAAGGTGAAACGATTGTTCTTCTGGTTCGCCGAGCGTCACAACCATTCATGGTTGAAGCAAATAGACCGCGAAAAGGTCGATCTGGGGAAGGGAAAGCGCATGCTCGTGAGGGGCGGGAAGCTCGATCCAAAATACCTGATAACCGTTCCGGAGGAACTCAGTGCCCCTGTCTGAACGCTATCAACAACAGGTCGCGCTGCTGATCGAAGCGCTGCCGTTCGTCGCGGCTGAAAAGGACTTCGCCCTCAAGGGCGGCACAGCGATCAATCTAGCTAGTTGTCCGCGAAATGCCGCGATTATCTGTCGATATTGATCTGACGTATTAGTTCAATCGAATTGGGTGACAACCTGCAGAGGAAAGAAAGCATAATCCGCACTTGGACGACCAGGACACAATTGACCTCGCCTGTTCGACGCGAGCGCCGCATCTACTCGCCAGCGCACTCATCTGAAACGATGCAGCGTGACGCAGCGCCGGCCGGACTTGACGTTTTGGGCGACACATGAGGACGTTGGCTTGCTGCGGGCCTACAAGGCCGTGGACACCACTACACGGTCTGAGTAAACCCCTTGATGCAAAGTCGTCTGCCTAGAGGCCGCACACTATCTTTAAGGAACGGATAGTCCCGGAACGGTGCTGTGGCACAACCAAGCTAGAGGTTTTATGCTTTATCGCGCAACTCCATCGACTGGCCACGGCTCACACGCGGCCGGAGCAGACAAGCGAGATCTAAGCTTTGACTTTGCCAAAGGCATACTCATCATCTTGGTGATCATTGGACATTTGCTGCAGTACGTCATCTACCGAGGCAATGGCTATTGGGATTCGGCGTTTTTCAAATCGATCTACATGTTTCATATGCCTCTCTTTATGGCGATAAGCGGATATCTGTCTTCGAGAGCCCTCCTTGGAAAATCATTCGCTCGTAGCGTCAAAGAGCGCGCAACCCAATTGTTGCTGCCAACGCTGTTTTGGTGGGCCATTTTGGAGGCGGTTAAAGTTGTGGTGTCTTTGCCCTCGGGCAGTATAGTTGGCGGAGATTTTTTGAACGATTTAGTCGGTTCTTACTGGTTTATATGGGCAACATTTGCTTCTTTCCTTGTCGTAAAGGGTCTTCTGACGATCTTCCGTCGCCTATCGATGTGGATTGTAGGCAT
This sequence comes from Bradyrhizobium sp. USDA3010, assembly GCF_056429065.1. Classification (NCBI taxonomy): domain Bacteria; kingdom Pseudomonadati; phylum Pseudomonadota; class Alphaproteobacteria; order Hyphomicrobiales; family Nitrobacteraceae; genus Bradyrhizobium; species Bradyrhizobium sp. USDA3010. The sequence goes on along the minus strand of NZ_JBWJZD010000111.1, from coordinate 790 downwards.
GTCTGCATTTGCTGTCGCAGTCATGCCCGTCACCTTTTCCATAGCGCCCTTGCTTAGATACACTTACCCATTCTTCTGCCTCGGATTCTTGCTCTCCCAGTCGACCGAACGTCAGACACACCTTCTTCCACGCAACAAAATCCTCCTGATGTTCGCTCCCGCTGCAATTGCTTGCGCGTGCTTTCTTGCTTGGAGCAAAGAGACTTACGTCTACAACAATCTCGCCCTGATTCACGACACTGCCTCGGCTGAGCAAGTGTTGCTGATGTTCGCGGGCTCTGCAGCGGCCTCTTGGATCGCGTTTGAAATAATCGCTCAGCTCTGGAAACTCAGTTCCTCAAATCGAATAGCTCGTTTTATCGCGGTGGAGCTTGGCCAGAGCACGCTGCTTCTTTATCTGCTCCAGGGCACCGTTTTTCGCCTCATGGACTTCGTTCAGTTCGGAGAATTATGGGATATCTCGACCAGGATCTCCGTCGCCAGCATGCTTGGGGTGTCAATCGTTGTCATCGCAATGACCGTTCGCTTCATTGTGCGCGACTTCGGATGGTTGTCTCGGATTGTAGTCGGAGCCTCGCCGCGCTCGGCAGCACTCAAAGCCCAGTCGGCGACCAACTGATCAACTCCTCTCGGCTGTGACAAAAGCGTCAATCTGCGCGACGCCCTAGCCCGTCTTATTCATGATTGCCGGGCGGGGCAGCTGGAACATTTCCGGTCGGGGTGAAGGCGCGCGCGAACGCTTCGGCTTTTTCGCCGCTTTTCGACCCGACTTCGTGAACGCGTTGGAGGA
>NZ_JBWJZD010000110.1:0-2641 GCF_056429065.1 Bradyrhizobium sp. USDA3010 | reverse complement strand
GTCCTTCGAGTATCCCTTCGCCATCGCGCGACCTCGCTGTTGCTGTCAAAGCAACCCGAATCTGATTTGCGCGCTTTTGGGAACCCCCTTACTGTTCCGATTCACATCAACCGAAAACCGCTCTAGCGTGAGATATCGCTGCTCATGCGTCACTTCGTAGAGGCGCGCCAACGCAAGTTCAATTTCCGGGTGGCCATCGTAGCCATGTAGCTGATCGCGTTCCCGGCCGAAAACCGTGTCGACGTGGTCAGCAAGTCTGCAACCAACCTCGAACAATCGCCGTTTGCCAGTCGCCTGAAAGAAAGCGACACCCGCTTCAATCAAATGGCCGGCGCAGTAAAGCTCGTGGCACTCCGCTAGGTTGCTCCAGCGCTCCCGAGGCGCGTTCAGTATGAAATAGGTGTTAAGATAGCCATCGCCACATTGGGCGGTCGCAATCAATTCAATCAGCTCGTCGGCAGCCTTCTCCAGCTCTGGATTGGGTGCCTGGCATAGTGACCAAGCAACCGCCTCTAGCCATTTTGCGACGTCACTGTCTTGAAAAACCGTTCCATGGAACTCGCCTCTCGCATCTCCTGCGGCGATGCGGAAGTTCTCCACCGCGTGGCTCGGTATCGCCTCGGGATTGCGATCGTTCAGCACCTCCCATTGGTAGGGAATTGCCACTTCCCTTACCAACTGCTGACATTTCCCAATCAGCGGATCCAAGACGTGTAGGTTGTGAAGATCGATTTCGGCCACATTCCGCTCACTCATTTCGTTCCTCCCTGGTGGGTCGGAAGGACGCCTAGCAAGGCAAGCCAACTCACCATGATTGCGTTGCTGGGGTTGCGGCCCTGAGGTTTGCGGCTGCACAGTCCTATTCCCGAAGCGAGCGTTGCAGTGACAGAAATGGAGAGGGTTCTCCTGCGGCGTCGTACGACCAGACATGTGCGGGCAGCGGCTCGTTCGAGGAGCGGGCCAGCAATTCCCATGCCGAGAATGAGGGCTGTTCTTCTGGTCGATCCGATCTGCGGCTCTGCGATAAGCGTCCGTTGGTCCGCCCAACCAACCGGATTTACCAGTCGAGCTAAATCCCGCATCGCCGCAGCTCTGGGTCGATCCTGGTATACGAACCGATCGGCTGTCCCCGGACAGATAATCGCCCACGACCGTCGCCGGCCGCAGATACAGCCGGAACGCCGCTCCTTTCGTCGCGACCAGCCGCCGCACCTGATCCGAGGCCTTCAATACGCTGCGCGGGAATGTCCGGTTTCGAACAATCCTTTGATGACACGTGGCGGGTGGGCGGACCGCAGGGCGCGTGAAACCCAAGTCGGATCGAATGGGCCGCCGCTACGCAGGATTCAACGGAGACACTTGGGCGTTAATCCCAGGCAATCCCGACGGGTCGAAGCGCATGCTCAGTAAGCGTCACGAGAGGATCACCGGTTCCTGGGCTTGACCTGCGCGGAATGCTCTGGATAGCGCGGTCGGATCCCCAACGAGCCGATATCGACCAACGCGGTGCAGGACGCCTGCAGCAAGGCGCATCGGTTAGCCGGCCTTGCCAAGCCCGTGACGCCGCATTCGCTGCGGCATGCCTTCGCCGTTCATCTACTCGAGGCCGGCACGGATCTTCGTACCATCCAGCTCTGTCCACAACCACGCAATATCTCCGGATAGCCACGAACAAAGTCTGCGCGGCGACCAGCCCACTGGAGCTGCTGCCGCGCCCAATCCCTAAGGCACTACCAGCGCCGCCGCCTGAACATTTCTGACGGCGGCCCCTTGGGACGCTCAGGTCCGGAAGTGGCGGATATCTTCCGCCGCTATGGTGCTGCCTGGCGCGAGCAGCACTGGAGGTCTCTATCGACCGAACGACGTGCAGCAATGACGGTGATCGAGCGCTGCCGAAGGCGAGGCCTTCTTCCTCAGCTCGCGAGGCTGCCGTCTGTCGGCGACCGGCCTGCAAAGCAATTTCGCTAAGGCCCGCAAGCTCGCGGGTCTTGACAATGGCAAGCCTCTGCGACCGCACGATCTTCGGCACCGGTTCGCGGTGACCAGGCTCAGGCTGTGGCACCAACAGCGCGCAGACGTTCAAGCACTGCTGCCTTACTCGCCACCTCCTCGGCCACGCCAACTATAGCGACACAGCCTACTACCTCACCGGCTCGTCGGATCTCCTCGCCATCGCGGCTGAGCGCGCCTTCCTCGACGGAGGCGCGGCATGAACGAACACCTCCTGCTGGCGCCGCTCCTGGAGTCGTACTTTCGTCGCCGGTTGACCACGCAGCGCGATGCGACCTCCGCGACCTTAGCCAGCTATCGCGATGCCTTGCGCATGCTGATCCTCTTTGCCGCCGCCCATTTGGGGAAGAAGCTCACCAACGCCGAGGTGATGCCATCATCGCAGCCCCTGATCAGACGACGCCCCGCGGCCGGCGCGACCGGGCCTTTCTGCTCTTCTTGGCGAGAACCGGCGCTCGCGTGTCCGAAGCGACCGGCGTCAACGCGAACGACCTTCAGTTGGAGGTGAGCGTCATGCGGAGACCACGCGCTGAGGGTTGATCTGGTCGGCTAGGAAGATCTCGCGGAATGGTTTGTCGCGAGGTCACAATGTCAAAGAATAGTCGTAAGGATAGCGATAAGGATAGGCATA
>NZ_JBWJZD010000109.1:0-2770 GCF_056429065.1 Bradyrhizobium sp. USDA3010 | reverse complement strand
AGCCTTGACGGCAGCACACCGGATCAAGCCTATTTCATCTCGCTGCCGCTCCGCACGGCAGCCTAACCACGGCAGAGGCTCCACTTATCGATGCGGAGTTTCTGTTCAGACAACCGGGACCGGCTCAATCATGCCTTTCTTGCACTTACCAAGCTTATAACTCTTCGATTCGGATGCGGCTGTCCGACACTCAAGGTTTGGCGAACATCTCGGTGCGGAAGCATTCTCCGGTTTTCATCATTGCCCAGATGATCTGAGCAAGCTTGTTGGCGAGGGCGACGGTCACAAGCCGCGCTGGCTTTTTAGCCAAAAGCCCGACAATCCAGTCGCGCAAGCCGCCGCGGCGTTTTTCCACAACGTTTAGAAGCGATGTTGCTCCGAGAACGAGTAGCTTCCTTATATATCGATTACCCGCCTTGGTGATGGTTCCGAGAGTTGGTTTACCCCCGCTCGAAATTTGCCTGGGTGTCAGACCCAGCCAGGCAGCAAAATCCCGTCCCGAATTGAATACGCTTGGGTCTGGTACACTGGCTGTAATTACCGAGGCAACAAGCTTGCCAACGCCGGGAATTTCTCCGAGCGAACGGCTCGTCTCGCTGAGCGCGTGAGCCTTGGCAATCTCTCTCTCCAAATCATCGAGCGCGCTTCCGAGGGCATCAATTTGCTGACCGAGAACCTTCGCGGCCACGACAGCAGCGTCGGGAAGAGTCGCGTCGCCTTCTGCGAGGCCTAAAAGCTCGTCGACGCGGCCGGTGCCCTTGGCGACGACAAGACCGAATTCGGCCAAGTGGCCGCGTAGAGCGTTCACGCTCATCGTTCGCTGTTTGACCAGCAGCTCGCGCGTCTTGTGCAACATCAGGGTCGCTTGCTGATCAGCGCTCTTGATCGGCACAAAACGCATGGCAGGACGCGAGACCGCTTCACAGATGGCTTCCGCATCGACGGCATCGTTCTTACCTCGTTTGACATAGGGCTTTGTGTAGGCCGGCGGCATCAGAGACACATCGTGTCCCATGGCCTTCAGTTCGCGCGCCCAATAGTGCGCTGAGCCGCAAGCCTCCATGCCAACGCGGCACGGCTCGATCTTCGAGAAGAACTCGCGCATCGTCCGGCGCGTCAGCTTGCGCTTTACGGCTGGTGCATCCTCACTAGCTAGCTAGACTAGTCTGACTGAGTCACAAAACCGCCGGCCAGAATCAGCGATGGATGAAGCACGGACCATCAGTCGAGAGGCCGACATGAGCGGGCGTGGCACCAAGACGAGCGAGAAGCGATTTGCGACGTATTTGGAAGGGCTTGCCAGTGTCATCGGTCATGCTGATCGGAAGGCGCCGCTGCGCGACTATTGCGTCGGCCTGATGGCCTGTGGCGGTCGCAAGAGCGTGGAGTCGATGGCGGCGGTGACAGCTCCGGAACGGACGGCCGCCCAGCATCAATCGCTGCTGCATTTCGTCGGCAGCGGCGCCTGGTCGGATGAGAAGGTGCTGGGCAAGGTACGTGAAATGGTCCTGCCGGCGATTGAACGCCAGGGCCCCATCGAAGCCTGGATCATCGACGATACCGGATTTCCCAAGCAGGGGCGACATTCAGTTGGAGTTGCACGGCAATATTGCGGGCAGCTCGGCAAGCAGGATAATTGTCAGGTGGCGGTGTCACTGTCGATTGCCAACCACCACGCCAGCCTGCCTGTCGCTTATCGCCTTTATCTTCCGAAGGAATGGACTGAGGACTGCGATCGGCGGCGCAAGGTGGGCATTCCTGCCGAAGTTGGCTTCCGGACCAAGCCGGAGATCGCGCTGGAGCAGTTGCGGTGGGCCTGCGCGAGCGGCCTTCCACGCGGTGTCGTACTGATGGACGCGGGCTATGGTAATAACAGCGGCCTGCGCACGGAGATCACGGCGCTGGGATTGACCTATGTGGCGGGTCTTCTGTCGAGCACAACGGTATGGGCGCCCGGTACCGGTCCCTTGCCGCCGAAGCCAAGGTCGGGCCGCGGCCGTCCACCGAAACTGATGCGCCGCAACCGTCAGCATCAGCCGGCCGCCGTCAAGGCGCTCGCGATCGGCCTGCCGGCCAAAGCTTGGCGCACCATCACGTGGCGGCAAGGAACGAACGAAAAGCTGACCTCGCGCTTTGCCCGCGTGCGGGTCCGTGCCGCGCATCGTGATTATTGGCAAACTACCCGGCGATTGGAGGAATGGTTGCTGATCGAATGGCCAAAAGGCGAGGACCAGCCTACCAAATACTGGCTCTCGACATTGCCGGAGGATGTGGCATTCCGGACTCTCGTTGAGACGGCTAAATTGCGCTGGCGCATCGAACGCGACTATCAGGAACTCAAGCAGGAGGTCGGGCTCGGCCACTTCGAGGGACGCGGCTGGCGCGGCTTTCATCATCACGCAACAATGTGCATCGCAGCCTACGGATTCCTGATCTCCGAGCGGGAGACGATTCCCCCCTCAGGCACTCGGCACGCCCGGCCGATCCTGCTCGATCGCATTCCCGCAGATTACAGACCCCGCGGATTTGCCGCTGCGGACCCAACGTCACATTCCAAATTCGATCGCGACGATGCGACGGCGCCTCGAACATGGGCTCGTCCGAACGCTGTCGAGATGTCCTTGTTGTGCGATCAAGTTCGACCACTAGCCCGTCTTATTCATGATTGCCGGGCGGGGCAGCTGGAACATTTCCGGTCGGGGTGAAGGCGCGCGCGAACGCTTCGGCTTTTTCGCCGCTTTTCGACCCGACTTCGTGAACGCGTTGGAGG
>NZ_JBWJZD010000108.1:0-2897 GCF_056429065.1 Bradyrhizobium sp. USDA3010 | reverse complement strand
ATGGCGGGCGTGGTGTTCGCGGCTGAAGGTGATGGGGTTGGCTTTGCAACCGAATCCTACGCCGCATCAGCGCTTTACACCACGCTCGCCAGCCTCTCAGGCGCCTCTGACGAATAAGACGGGCTAAGCCTCTTTTGATTGCTATCGTTCGACAGGACTGTGCGCGGTTCATCATGGTGAGGAAAGCGGAAGTCTGGATAAGGCACGATAAGAGTGACTGCTCAAAAGGGATCGGCCTCCCCGCTTGGTCCTACGGTACAAGGCCACCATGCTTTACTCACACGGTGGCCCGTATCCGCGACCTTATCCGCCCCGAAACGCTGCGCGCGAAATGACTTCCACAACGCCTAGCTGGCCTTCGATGAATGAAGAAAGCACAAAGCTCGGCAGAATCGCGACCGTGCGGAATGACAGCCGGCTTTGCGGGCTTGCGGTGCTGAGGCGTCCCCGCATTGTTGCGAGTGGCGATCTGCATGCCATTTCAGAGCGGTGAATCAATCCACAGCAAGTGTCGGCACTCAGGGCATTGCGGCAGTTAGCTCTGGCAGGGCTTAGGCGACTCACGCTAGTCATCATGTTCAACCGCCTCGCTGACAATGGGACTGAAATGGTGATGGCCACTCCTGAATTGCTGGTCTCTTCTTACGCGCTTGAAGTGGACGGCCGACTCAAAGCCGAATTCGCAACCAGGGACGGCGCCCGGGCTGGTGGAGCAGAACTAAAGAAGCGTTTTCCCACGCTTCAAATCAAGATCTATGACGCGCAGACGAATGCCCGCGAGGAAGTTTAGATCAGGCTCAATTCGATCTTCGATCCTCGCAGCAAGGCTGCGGAACTCCTCGCCGGGGCACTCGGGAAAGGATCCCGCCGCCATCGAGAATGCCGGCGTCGCTATCACTGCCCCGTTCCCGGAGGTCCTCTGAAACCGGTCTCGTCGCTGCACTCGCTCCCGCGGGTTCTTGTTGGTTGCGCGATGCGCTGCGCGCTCGCCGGATCGGGCCTGGCCTCAGCATCTCCTCGCCTGATCCGTGAAGGATAACACGCGGCGCGCTGGCGAGAGCGCGGATGTATCTTTTTGCACCAGTTCCGCCGCGACTACTGTTGGGGCAAGAGGCATCCTGATGCCTGGCTGTCCCCATTGCGGCTTGCGGGCCGGAGAGAGCCCGCCTCCTACTGGCATAACTGGGACGCGTAAATTTTCCGGCGGATGGATCTTGCTGTGCGGCCGAGGCCTCAGCGCTCAAGAGTAGCGCTACCATCCTGATCAGTTGTCGAGGCCCTTCGCACCCCCTCCAAAGGCGTCCCGTTCATTTTGATCTATATGATGGAACCAGGAGCCCGGAGGAAAAATCGCAATCCTCTTGGCAAGGAAAGATTGCGGCTCCCAATCGCGTCCCTCGCGCTTGTCGAAGGTGATGACCCCATTTTGGGTGAAGTGGCGGGGGCCTGGTATGTTGCAGTTCACCAACAGCAGAACGCGCCACCGGTCCGCTTTCTCGGTCGGCTTGTCATTCGCCGCCCTAACGTAATCCACGACTACAGGTTCGATGATGTGACAGCGGCCGCGTCGGAGCAGATCGCCGAGCTTGCCTTGCGCGGTCGTGACAAAGTTGAAATTGACCGGATCATGCAGAAAACGAAGGTTTGCGTCTTTTTCGCCGTCGGTGACTTCACTGACGATGAGTGAAAGCGCCAGGGCGCGCCAGCCGAATTCGATAGGCTTTGCATAGGGAGACGCAACTTCAATCTTTCCGTCGGTCCCGACCTTCCATGTAATAACGTAATGTTCGTCTGATCTGTTATCCTGATGCCTGGTCCAGGAAAGGTAAACATACTCAGTGTGGTCGATGCCTTCGGCGATTCCCCAGTTTCGAGGGACGAATTGCGCCACTTTCGAAACTTTGGAGACAATGTGCTCGATTGTCTCACCGTCTCGCGCTCGCCAGGTTGACTTGACTCGTTCGACAAGCGCGCTTTCGCCGGCTCGCGCAGTGTTGCCCGTCGCAACCAGCCCAGCAAGGAAAACTAGCGATTGACAGAGACAATGCACGCCTCTTGCAGACATTCTCTTCATAACAGCCGGACCATCGGTTTTTCATCCACACGTCAAAGCGGCAGCCCTCGATGCTATGCTCGATTGGAAGAAGTTAGCGGCAACGTGACGCGGGCACCGCCGATGTCCCGCGCGAGCAGGCGCTGTCTGTCCCCTCGAGTCACGCGCCGCTAACTTCAGTGGGCCAGCTACAACCCCAATTTGCCGTGCTGGACCTGCCCAGGGGGAGAAGCCTGGGCACCCTTGAGCTTGCATCCTTCGTGCCAGGAAATAGCCGGCAAATCGCGCCAGATTCGTGCAGTGTTTGTCGGCTTTCCGACCTACGCTCGTTTCTATGTTTCCATTCGGCCGATCCGCTCGGGCTTGTTCAGCTTTTGTCGCGCCGATCTTCGAGGGCCAAGTGAAGGCCGCTGCCGATTTACGGATGAGAAATCGGGAAGCACTTTGGAGGGCTGTTGAACCGTCTGGTTCGGCGCGGTCACCCGAACGCCTGCGATCGCTATCGGCTCGTAATTGATGATAAGCAAAAATCGCTCCGCCGGGCGTGTGGAATCGTCGGAAGCGCGTTCTCAGGCAGGCGGATGATAGGGTGCGCGCGTTTCTACCTACGCGCACGATGTTGCGGTCTGCTCAATCCAGCTGCCTCGGCGCCGCATTCATGGTTGGATGAGCCGTTTCCAGTCGCGACAGCCGGCAAGCGAGAAACGATCAAGTCACGCTAGCCCGTCTTATTCATGATTGCCGGGCGGGGCAGCTGGAACATTTCCGGTCGGGGTGAAGGCGCGCGCGAACGCTTCGGCTTTTTCGCCGCTTTTCGACCCGACTTCGTGAACGCGTTGGAGGA
>NZ_JBWJZD010000107.1:0-3005 GCF_056429065.1 Bradyrhizobium sp. USDA3010 | reverse complement strand
GGGATCAGAATGACCAGCGAGTCGCAGCTGCGCGAGAAGCTTCGGAAGATCGAGGCGTTGTTCGTGGGTGCCGGAACTGCTGGTGAGCGCCTTGCAGCGGAAGCCGCGCTGCAGCGGGTGCGGGCCCGGGTCGAGGAACTTGCTCGCCACGATCCACCGATCGAACAGCAATTCTCACTTCCCGACCAGTGGTCTCGGCACCTGTTTCTGGCGCTTTGCCGCCGATATGGGCTGCGGCCGTTTCGATATCGCCGACAGCGACGTAACACGGTGATGGTCCGTGCGTCACGGGGCTTCGTTGATCGAGTCCTGCTGCCCGAGTTCACCGAGCTGGAGGGTGCGCTGCAAGTGTATCTGCACGAGGTAACGCTGCGCGTGATCCGCGAAGAGATCTACGACGACGCCAGCGATGCGCAGGAAGTTCCCGACGCCTTGCCGTCGAACTGATCAAGCGGCGAGCTTTGGCTCCGAACCATCGCGCTCGGCTTTCCAATTCCACGGCAGCAGCGTGTTCAGCTGATTGATCTTGGTACGTCCGGAGACGATGCGCTCGAGAACATCAGTAAGATAGTGCCGTGGGTCGATGTCGTGAAGCTTTGCGGAGTTGATGAGTGATGCGAGAGTGGCCCAGGTTTCGGCGCCGCCCTCACTGCCTGCGAACAGATAGTTTTTCTTTCCCAGCCCGATCGGCTTGATGCTGCGTTCGACCGTATTGCTGTCGATCTCGATGCGCCCATCATCGATGAATCGCGTCAGGCCATCCCAATGGTTGAGGGTGTAGCGGATCGCCTTGCCAAGGCTGGATTTCTTCGAGACTTCCAGCAGTCGCGCCTCGAGCCAGGGCTTGAAGTCCTCGATCAGCGGTCTGGTGTCGGATTGTCGCACCGCAGCTCGCTGCGTCGCCGGCAAACCGCGAATGCGATCCTCAATGGCGTAGAACATCGCGATCCGCTGCAGCGCTTCCGCGGCAATCGGCGATTTCGTCGCGACGTGGACGTCCCAGAACTTCCGCCGCGCATGCGCGAAGCAGAACGCCAGTTGTACCAGACGGCCGCCGTTTCTAATCAGCCCCTTGTACCCGGCGTAGCCGTCGACCTGCAGGATGCCGTCGTAGTCTCCAAACAGCTGCCTGGCGCGGATTGCCTTGCGATCCTCGGCGAACACGTAGACTACTGCCGGCGGCGCCGGGCCGCCCCACGGGCGGTCGTCGGTGGCGATCGCCCAGAACTGGCAGACTTTGGTTCTGCCACGGCCGGGATCGAGAACTGGCAGCGGCGTCTCGTCGGCAAACAGCCGCGGGTAGGACATCACTGCGCGGCGCAACAGCGCGTGAAGCGGCTTCAGCCACCAGGCGACGCGGCCCATCCACGAGGCCAGCGTTTGCCGGTCGAGCGTGATGCCTTGGGCGGCAAACATCTGTTCCTGGCGATACAGCGGCAGCTGGTAGCCGTATTTCATCACCGCGACGTGGGCCAGCAAGGCTTCCGTCACCATTCCACCGTCGATCGCCTGGGCCGGCGCGGGTGCCTGCAGAACACCCTGGCGGCATCCCCGGCAGCCGTACCGTGGACGCATGATGCGCTTGACCCGGTACTGCATCGGAATGACGTCGAAGGCTTCCTTGACGGTCTCCCCGATCTTGTGCAGCTGCTCGCCGCAGCAAGGGCAGATGTGGCTCTCGATATCGATCACGACATCGATGCGCGGCAAATGCTCCGGAAGCTTCCCCCGGTTGCGTCGCGCCGGTCGCTTTCCACGGCCCTCCGCTCCGTCAGGCAGCCTGCCTCCGGTCACGTCGTCGTTGGCGGCGGCACGAACCGCCTGTGCCCTGATGGTGAAGAGAGACAGCTGTCCGATATCCAGTGTCTCGGAGCGCGGACCGAAGATCGTGCGCTTGTACTGGGACAGGATCATCAGGAGCTTGTCGTTCTCCTGGATCGCAGCGTCGCGTTGGGCGATCGCTGCATCACGCTCGGTCGCCAGCGTGCTGCATTCCTCCGACAACGCCGCAAGCCGTGACGATAGCGTCATCACGGCTTGTCGGAGCAATGCTGGATCGGAAGGCAAATCACTCATGCAGAGCGATTCTACAACAACTCCGCATGAGTGACGAACGACTCTTGATAATGATCAACCAGCTCGCATCGGCTGATCCACAACTCGCATCGGCACACGCTTCCAGTCCGAGCCATCGAGCAGCACCGAGAGCTGAGCATGAGATAGCGACATGACGCCTTCCTTGATCGGCGGCCAGGTGAACTGCCCCTCGATTCTTTTGTAGTAAAGGACAAGGCCGCTTCCATCCCAAGTCAGGATCTTCACGCGATCTCGGCGCTTGGAGCGGAAGACATAAAGTCCGCCGTCGAACGGATCGGCTCCAAAGGCCTCGCTCACCAGCATCGCCAGCGAGTCCATGCCGCGGCGGAAATCGACCGGCTGCGTCGCAATCCAGATCGACAACCCAGCTCGAAGCCCGATCATCGACCAACCGTCCCGACCGCCGCCAGCACCTCGCACAGTGCCTCCCGGACCACTGTCCCCCTGACACGGATGCGAATCGCGCCGACCTCGATCTCGATCGCCGCCTTCTCCTCACTCGGGCGCCCACAGCCGGTGATCGCGACCGGCACAAAGCCAGGTGGCATGCCTCTGTCCCCGCGCTCCGCGACCTGCGCCCGCGTAGCCTGGCGACGCCAGAGAAACAACAGGCTTGGACTGATGTCGTGTCGCCGCGCCACTGCGGACACGCTTGCACCCGGCGCAAAACTCTCCGCAACAATCGCCGCCTTCGCATCGGTCGACCAGCGCCGACGTCGGCCCGTCCCGGTGATGATCTCGACACGCTGCAGCGTGTCGGCGCCGTGTTCGAGGATAGGCATATGCCTATCCTTATCGCTATCCTTACGACTATTCTTTGACATTGTGACCTCGCGACAAACCATTCCGCGAGATCTTCCTAGCCGACCAGATCAACCCTCAGCGCGTGGTCTCCGCATGACGCTCAC
>NZ_JBWJZD010000106.1:0-3064 GCF_056429065.1 Bradyrhizobium sp. USDA3010 | reverse complement strand
GTTCGGATCCGCAAAAACTGACCTGTCGCGCGTTGCTCCACCCGACGCACGTTCACCGTCCGGCCAAAATAGGGATGCCAACGATAGTGGACCTCGAAATCCTCCCCGACATGGGCAGAATGAACGGTAAACGGCCTTGGGAAGGCGCAACTGGACCTTCGCCGGCAGCCAGCGCGGCGCCGACCGTGCCGCCATCATGCTGACGATGATCACGACCTGTCGCCTCAACGACGTCGATCCCAAGGCCTGGCTCGCCGCCGTTCTGGCCCGTATCGCCGATCATCCCGCATCGCGTCTGCACGAGCTCTTGCCCTGGGAATGGAAGCTCCTGCGCCAGGCCGACAAGCCAGCCAATCAGCAGGCCGCCCGACCTTCACCCTTCACCCAATGCCATCATAGACCTCGCCGTGCCCGCGCGCATGCGTCAATCAGGCGGCCTTCGTCATCTTACGATTATCAACATCTTTTGAGGTGCACTGAGCCGAAAAACTTGAGTCGCCAGAATCGCTTGTGATTCTTTGATGGGCACCTGATTCGAGAAGAGGTGCTCTATGGGACTGACTTCACGCGCCCGGGATGAGAAGGCGCATCGGTTGGCGTCTGACGTTGTGACTTGGTTTGACTGTGAAGCTGCGCTGTGCGAATTCCAGGACGCTCGACTTGGCGAGAGATTTCGTATGCTGCTGAAGCAGATTGGTGGAGACATCGGACAGAGCATCCCGATGGTTTGCCAAGACTGGGCGAATACCAAGGCGGCCTATCGTTTCTTCTCCAATGAACGAGTAGGCGAGGCCGATATCCTGTCTGGTCATTTTAAAGCGACGCGGGAACGTATCGCGGCTGCGAAGGGGCCTGTTCTTGTCCTGCATGATACGACCGAATTCAGCTATCAAAGGGAGCGCCCGGATCTGATCGGGATGATTAAGCGCATCCCCAAAAGCAACTCTCGAAGATTGGACGGGAAACCCCAAACGTACACGACATGCGGAATATTGATGCATTCGAGCCTTGCGGTGACCCTCGAGGGGCTTCCACTGGGGCTCAGCGCTGTGAAGTTCTGGACCAGAAAGAAATTCAGAGGGGTCGCTGCGCTCAGGCGCGAGGTCAACCTGACACGGATCCCCATTGAAACCAAGGAGAGCATTCGGTGGTTTGAGAACCTCAAACAATCCACCGAGCTTTTCGAGAAGCCATCGCAGTGCATCCATATCGGTGATCGTGAGGCCGATATTTATGAATTGTTTTGCGCCACCCAAGAGGTTGGAACGCATTTCTTGGTAAGGACCTGTGTCAATCGCCTGGCAGGCGATGGCGATCATACCGTTGCAACGATAATGGACGAGGTCGTGGTCAAAGGTCTCCACCGGATCGAAGTCCAGGATAGCAAGGGCAATCCAGACCAGGCTGTTCTTGAAATCCGGTATCGTAAAATTCGTATTCTGCCACCGATAGGCAAGCAGTCGCGGTATCCAGCTTTGACTTTGACAGTGATCCACGCTGATGAAAGAGGAGCGCCAAAGAACAGAAAGAAGATTGAATGGAAACTCCTGACCGATCTTCCAGTGCAATCGCGCGGGGATGCGATCGAGAAACTCGAATGGTATTCCTTGCGATGGAAGATCGAGGTCTTCCACAAGATACTCAAATCCGGCTGTAGGGCAGAGGACTCGCAACTGCGGACCGCTCAGCGACTGACGAGTCTGATCTCGGTATTCTGCATTGTGAGCTGGCGCATTTTTTGGATGACGATGCTTAATCGTTCAGCGCCAAATGCCTCACCGGAGTTTGTGCTGACCAAAGGTGAAATCCAATTGCTTGATCGGCTCGTCAAAGACAAGATTCCAGTCAGCACACAACGAAAGACATTGTCGCATTATCTCATCAAGATCGCCAGGCTCGGCGGCTACCTCGCCCGTGCCAACGATCCGCCACCAGGGAATCTGATCATGTGGCGCGGATTGTCGCGAGTCATCGATATCGCAACGGGAGCGACAATCTGACTCAAAAATGTGGGTAATCGTAAGCCGACCTAGGCCGCGGACAGTGGATCCCCGATTTCACCGCTTGAGGGGTTCGGGGTTTTCCTTGTGTATCCTGATGAGCTCCATCAGGTTTTCGATGCCGAAGTCGGTGAACGCCATGACGCCTTCGTCACCTATGCCGTAAACCCAGATGACGCCGTCCTCCGGATCGGAAGCAGGAAGCGCGACGCTGCTGCGCCGTCCGCCGGCGGCGCCATCCGCTTGTCCACGCAGACCAGTTGCAGCAGCTCGGCCATCGCGCGCTCGCCGGCCTCCGCCAGGCTAGCGCCGCTGATGATTACGGGCGGCAGCGCTCTTCCAGTTCTTCAGTCGCTGCAGAACTTCTCTAACTTCAAGATTGGGGCCGTTCCGTTCAGCGTCCTTATTGCGGCCGGTCTGGTCGCGGTGGTTTCGATCCTGATCAATGGCACCATCGTTGGGCGGCGCTATATCGCGGTAGGTGCCAATCCAGCGACGGCGCAATCATCCGGCATCAAGATTTTGCGGTATCAGATTGGTACATATGTGGCGGCGGCCATTTGCTACGCGATCACCGGAATTCTTCTTGCAGGCTTTGTCGGCTACGCCTCGCCTACCGCAGGAAGCGACTACCTCTTGCCAAGCATTGCTGCAGTCGTCGTGGGAGGCACTCCGTTCACAGGCAGTCGTGGAAGCGTGATCGCAAGTGGCGCCGCAGCCTTGTTCATGGCGCAACTGGGACAGATGGTGCTCGCGCTCGGGGCGGGACCGGCTCAGCAATTGCTCGTTCAGGCCGCAACAATCGTCTTGGCGACGTCGATCCGCAGAATTCCGGTCAAATCGCTGCTGCGGTTCACGAACTCTCGCATGGCAGAGCAATCGACTGGTTCCGATGCGAGGGGTTGACGACCGAGAAAGTCGCATCGGCGGGCGCCCACTTAGCCCGTCTTATTCGTCAGAGGCGCCTGAGAGGCTGGCGAGCGTGGTGTAAAGCGCTGATGCGGCGTAGGATTCGGTTGCAAAGCCAACCCCATCACCTTCAGCCGCGAACACCACGCCCGCCA
>NZ_JBWJZD010000105.1:0-3603 GCF_056429065.1 Bradyrhizobium sp. USDA3010 | reverse complement strand
ATGGCGAGTGTGGCGGCCCGGATGCGCGGAGGGTGGGTGTCAGCAACCGAATCCTACGCCACCTCAGCGGCTTACGCCACGCTCGCCAGCCTCTCAACAAGCCGCTGATGAATAAGACGGGCTAGGTCCCACAATGTCTTGGCGGGAGGCATAAAATAGGCCGCGCGGGGAGGGAGTGTTAGGTGAGTCGCGCAGGTAGCGTACACTCAATCGGAGCCGGTTCTCAACATCGCAATCAAAGCGACCAGACTAGGGAGCGACCGCGGGCAGCGCTAACCGAACGAAGATAGAGCTCATTCGCCGCGCGTGGCGATCGCGTATGATCCGCGGCAGTCGCCGCGCAACAGCTTCTTCCCGTTGGCTCGCCGGGACCGCGACAATATCTGGGCCGAAGCTCGATTGGAATCCAATGCCCAGCAGTTCGAGCTCACGACGGTCTTCCGTTAGGCGTCCCATAAACTACCGTTTTGTCTGACGGCACAACCAGAATTCATATTGACGTAAGAGCCGGTGCGCTTACCAATACCGGGTTATTTAAATTCGAACGCAGGACCGAATGCACAAAACCCTCGAGATCCCATTTAGATGCCTCCAACGACGATCGGCATGAAATCAGTGGATTTCTGGCATTGTGTTTTGATTTATCGGCAGATTGAAGCGCTCGGGTCGAAAGGCGCCAAGCGCCTCACATGATGCTTCCCTTGCGATTTCGGTTGCGAGCAGTAGCGCGACATATGGGGCAAGCGTGACGCCTTCCTGTGTAACCGCAATGAATAGCTGCTCGTGACCGGGTAGGCGCCCGACGATCGGGCGGCCGTCTTTGGGAACAGGACGGCTGCCTCGTTGCGCGGCAAAGGACTCCCCAAAGGAAAATTCTTTTAGCTCGCCCCTTAGTAACGAAACATTCTCTTTGGCAGCCTTGACCTCTACGCCAACATCGCGGACGCACGTGGGATCGCAGGCATTGCCGACGATGAGAGAAGAAGGCCCGTTCGCCCGGAAATGAATATGATTAGCAAAGACAACGTGCTCAATCGGAGGGCCGAAGTACCGTATCTGTGTCAGCACCTCGGGCGATTCATAAACCAATGGCGCACACGCGAGATCTTCAAGGAGGGAGTTGACCCCGATGCCGCTGGCGAGCACGACCGCGTCAACAAGATAGGACGTTCGATTGGTCCACAGCTTAACGCGGCGCTGGTTAAGAGACTCTATTCTTGTGCATTTTTCAGAAACGAGGTGGGCGAGACCGGTAGCGACGGCAGCATCGATCATGCGCTTTGTGAAATGAACAGAATCGAGCCATCCTTCTTGAGGGATTCGTACAATAACTTCGGGAGACCCCACGATGTTCAGATTGGGTTCAAGGTTTGATGCCTCATCTCGTGACAGGTACTCTACAGCCCTTCCTAGTCCCTCAACCATACTGGCTGCATGAAGCAGCTTCTTATTTTGTGCGAATGCGGTTGACCAGCGCAATGTGCCGGTTGCTCTAATGGCGTCTGACGAACCAATGTGGCGTGCAAGTTCTACCTGGTAGTCGAGGGCTTCGGACCTGAACTGCATCGAGTCCGATGTCGCCCCTGCGAAAACGTTCAGGCATGCGAAACTTGATCCAGTGGCTCCGGAGCATGGGG
Organism: Bradyrhizobium sp. USDA3010; assembly: GCF_056429065.1. Classification (NCBI taxonomy): domain Bacteria; kingdom Pseudomonadati; phylum Pseudomonadota; class Alphaproteobacteria; order Hyphomicrobiales; family Nitrobacteraceae; genus Bradyrhizobium; species Bradyrhizobium sp. USDA3010. The sequence goes on along the minus strand of NZ_JBWJZD010000105.1, from coordinate 1,966 downwards.
CGGCCCCGTCAAACAAGAGTGCGGTAATTTGGTTCCGGGCGAAATGAAGCGCGAGCGACGCGCCCATAATCCCGGCTCCGATAACAGCGACCAACATCGATTCCTCCCTTAGCTGCCCAGACGCTCGGTGGAGAGGAAGCTGTTGTCAAAGGGGGTCTTCGCTGCGCGTGGCAAAACGCCCTCCACTTTTCTTCGAGGTAATAGATGGCCAATGCAAACTCGGACCGCTTTCGCAGCTTCGTCGGCTGAAGCGCAGTTGCCGTTCGGGAACATCGTAACGCCTGCCGCTGCGAGGGCAGCCACTAAACCCCTTCCCAGTATGATCGTTGACGCAATCAGAGATGGACGGCTTCGTGATGCCTTTGATGGTTGCCCCTCGCAAGGGTACGCCAGACCCATCCCTTGGTGAAAGACGGTCTAAATGGTTCCAGGTTTCCGTTTGCAGCACCATTATTCCGGCGCTCCGCGATAAGCGCATCCTCGATTAGGTTGAGCCGACCGGAGAGCTCATCGATCGGCGACGCGATGGCGCTCGCCAAGAAGCGAGGGGTGTCCTCCGAAAATCGGAATCACCGAGCGCGACGATAGCTGGCGTGCGACCGGCTCGACGTTTAGCGGCCTTTGAAACTTGCACGCTTAGTGACGGGACTAGAGGCTGCATCAATAACCCTCGACGAGGAAGCAGAGTTCATGTTTGGAGCTAATCTGAGTGCGCAGTATCTTTGCAGGCGCCGAGTCCGCGCATCGATCGGGTCCGTTGGCGAGGACAAGAGTTGGTTGGCGGTCCATGCGGAGTTCCGTCGCAGCGTGGCTTGATCAGCCCACATTCAACTAGCTGTAGTTGGCAGCTTCCGTCGTCTAAATCGCCTGCTAGTTTTGGTAGTTGGTCCAACGTATTGCTGCATCTCGCTAACGCGGTCGCAAAGTCGATCACCAATTTCCGACACGATGTTCTGAGTCGGAATGAACAAATTGCCTAGCGTTGGATGATTCTAAGGATCGACCACTAATCATCGATCAGCCCGAAGAGAATCTTGACCCGAAGGCGATCTACGATGAATTGGTGCCGCTTTTTCAAGCGGCGAAGGACCGGCGCCAGGTCATCCTCGTAACCCACAACGCCAATCTGGCGGTCAACACGGACGCCGATCAAATCATTGTCGCGAAATGTCGGCGCTCACCCCGGCGATGGGCTACCGCCTATCACCTATCACTCGGGCGGCCTCGACGAAGAACCGACGCGGCGGATCGTGTGCGATATCCTCGAAGGTGGTGAGCGTGCGTTCCGCGATCGAGCCTGGCGGCTTAGGATTGGGCTAGAGCGTTGAGACTCACACTGGGCCGGTTTGACGCGCTTGCCCGAGCAGCATTTCCCCGAAAACAATTTGAAGGAAGCATCATGGATTATCGTCGGCGAAAGCGGATCGGGTAAGTCGACGCTTCTCGCCTGCATCTCCGGCCGCCTGGCGCCGGACGAGCCGGATCACCTATGACATGCAGGACCGGGGGCGCGTCGACGTCCTGACCCTTTCCGAGCCCGAGCAGCGCCGGCTCGGTCGCACCGACTGGGGCATCGTTCACCAGAACTCGCGCGACGGTTTACGCATGGATGTCAGTGCCAGCGGCAATATCGGCGAGCAGCCGATGGCGATTGGCCATGCCGTATGTCAGCGCATTGCCGAGATGCGTCAGTTCCGACTTGCAGTAGAGCGCGGGGATGCGCCGTTCGATCAGGCTCTTTTTTCCGCTACCTCTCCGGAAACTCAAAATTTCTGGAGAGGCACATTTGGGCAAAGCGCTACGCCGCACAGGCTCGTCTTTGGGCGGCGCGCGAGCTCTAGCTAGCCCGTCTTATTCATGATTGCCGGGCGGGGCAGCTGGAACATTTCCGGTCGGGGTGAAGGCGCGCGCGAACGCTTCGGCTTTTTCGCCGCTTTTCGACCCGACTTCGTGAACGCGTTGGAGG
>NZ_JBWJZD010000104.1:0-3783 GCF_056429065.1 Bradyrhizobium sp. USDA3010 | reverse complement strand
GCGTTGCAAAGTACCGGTCGTCAGGCGGTGAAAAGCCGAAGGCAATCCTGTGCGCCTCGTCAGAGCAGATGTACGGCCGCATCAATCGGGCCCAAAAGCCGCACTCTCACGAATAGGACGGGTTAGGCGACCAGAACTAGCTAGCCTGTCAGGCTTGGAATGCCTGCATGTTTGGTTTCCAAGGCCCTGCCCAGCCCTCCCCGCCCCCCCGGGGACGCCCTCAATGCCGGCTATCGCTATCTTGAGGTGAAGTGTCCCGGCTGCGACAACCACCAGACCGTAGCGCTCGACATCGTTCGGCGGCCCAAGATCATGCTCATCCACGAGCTCGGGCGCTATATGCGATAAGCAATGCTCGGTCAGGGGCGCCCGTTTAAGCGCAGCCATCTCGTCGTCTTGCGGACCACGAAGATCTCGGCCAGTAATCCACCTTCTGTTTGGTGGCCCAGGGATCGCTGAGAATTGAAGCTGTCTGCTGAACGACCTTACGCCAGCCCTGAAGCGCCGCGCGCAAGCTTGTCGAATTGGCAGCCAGCATTGAGCAGGTCCAGGATGGCCGCATCTACATCGAGCGGATACGCGCCATTTCTCTACACGCTCAAGGCCAGCGGACCGGAGTTCGGAGCTGGCATCAAGCACGCAGTTGAGAAGGGTTGGCTCGAGCTACACGAGAGCGGGACTTTCGTGCGTTTGCTGGAGCCGGGAAAGGCGCTGACAACGTAGACCAACCAGCCCCAGCCTGGAGGTTTTTCCGGATCGAAAAACGAGCCGGAGGCAGCAGACCGGGCGAGCCGGTAAGGTCGCCTCAATTGGCTGCCGGTCTCCGCGCTGGCAAGCCTTGTTCTGGCTAGTGATCTTCAGAAATTGGTGCCGGTCGTCGTCTTTTTGCTTGCTCGTTCCTCGCTGGCCATACGGCCTCAGCGTCCGAGCCAGCCCCGGAAAATGCTTGAGGCCGTTTTGTCGTTTCCTGTCACGAACCTGTGGCACGGCCATTGCTAGCGTAGCGCTAACTGGGATTTCAGGGCTCAGTTTGAGAATGAAACGCTGCCGGGACATGTATTTCGAGCCCGGCTGCGCGGCGGCGATCAAGGTGACGCGCTCTCATCCTGATTGTCGCGCCATACCCGGCAGCGTTCTATTTCGAGAAACTGGTGGCACAGCCGCCCGCGCCCTCAAGCTTATCTCGCAAGGCCGTGATCACGCGATGGACAATCCGTATATCCTTGACCGACAGCCCTTCTGAAAGATCGTTGATCCAGGGAGCCTGCAATTCCATTGCGGCTTCGAAGGCGCGCTGTCCATTCTCAGTGAGCACGACGAGCTGCGCCCGTCGGTGATGCGGGTTGACCTCAAAAGATACGAGGCCCTCCCTGTGCAGATCATTGATAATTCGCTGCACGTTTTGACGATTGCCGCCGAGGTCGCGTGCGAGCCAAGCGACCGGTTGGGGACGTTCGGCGGACACAATGGCGCCAAGCACCTGCCAGCGTGCGCTTGTTAGGCCAAGCGGGGCGACCAGACGGTCGCCGGCCGTCAGAAGTAGGCTGTAGAGCCTGAATAGATCGAGAACAAGGTCGGTCAGGGCGTCACCCTCGGGGGTTCGCTCGGCTTTTTTCATTTGTCACCATTGTCTGACATTGACATCATAATGTCAATCTGCTATGTAATCATAATACCAATTAGGCATCATATATTAAATAGCGATGGAGGCACTCATGTCGTTGCTACGCCCACTGGACCCTTCCTTCCCGATCGACCGCCAGATTGCTATCGAGGCAAATTCGGTCGTCCTGGTGAACTTATTCACTCTCGACAAAGCCGATGAGGCGGCTTTTCTCAAAACCTGGCAGGACGACGCAGCGTTCATGAAGCGACAGCCGGGCTTCATTTCCACTCAGCTGCACAGAGCTCTCGGCGACAGCCCGACCTATCTGAACTACGCCGTCTGGGAATCCACCGCACACTTCCGCGCGGCCTTCACCCATCCTGACTTTCTAGCAAAAATCGCCACCTATCCGGCCTCGGCGATAGCTTCCCCTCATCTGTTTCAGAAAGTTGCCGTGCCCGGCATCTGCGTTGCCTAGCCCTGCTGTTTTTAGGAAGGGAAGATACTCATGATCAAGTTGATCCATCCTGTCGCTGGCGCCTTGGCTATCGCAACGATCGGCACTTTCGACGGTACTCAGCGAGCTGTTCGCGTCCCATCGACGTTGAAACGGTTCCCCCGGCCGACAGCGCCGAGGCGTTCTCATGACCCACTAGAGGAGCGCGCTATGTCCTGGAAGTGGAAGCCGAGTTGGTACATCTTGGGCGGCAAGGCCAGCATCGTGCAACCGGCCCTTCAATGTCTTGTCACAAAACGCTCGACTGTCCTTAAGATCGACGGCCGCCGCGCCCCCAAGCGGGCCCAGCCCGACCTGGTACTCGATCTGATCCGCAAGGCTGCAAACGCCCTTCTGCACCTAAGGCCGCGCAAGGTGCATCGCAGCCGGTTCAGCGAACCAAAAGGAAATCCGCGCAAGGCGAAGGGCGAAGCGCCATTGCAGACGTCAGCAGAGGTTGTGCGCACCTATAGTGCTGTCGTCGACGCGCTCACAGCCGCGATTCTCAATGCAGAGGCCGCCTTAAACTGGTTGGGCACTCAACCGCCAGATCTGGAAGAAGCCCGGCGAGCACTTAGTACTATCGCTAAGGACGGTAATCGAGCAGGCGAAATTATCGCTCGACTTCGAGCGCCGATGCAGGATGACGCTCTTGATCCCTAAACGCGCTCTGACCCGCACCATCCCGTTTATGATGGGGTTGTCTAATCGCTGCTGAAAGGTCAAGCATATAATCTTGTTGAAGTGCTTGCCGGGTGTACGGTTGTCTTCGCGGTCGACAGTAGCCGGCGCATGATGGAGCTTCGCGGGACGAGCCCTTCAATGTGGACGACGCACTTTGCTGAGTCAGCGGTGCAACCCCATCAGCGGAATGGCTCAAGGGACACCTCGAGCGTTCAGCTTCAGAACGCTAATCGGATTCATGCGATGGCTCCGGCTGTCGGATTGAACAGCTCGCCAGTCTTAAGCATTGTATACATTATCAGTGCCAGCTTGCTCGCCACAGCCACGGCAGCTCTTTTGAAGCCGATTCTTTCCCGGAGCTGCAAACCCCGCGTGCGCAACGTGCTTTCGCTTGAGCTGCGCGTGAGAATGACCGTCGCTGCTTCGTACAAAAGCCCTCGCAAATGACGGTCTGTACGCCTCCGCTGACGGGTCCCGCGGTGGATACATGTAGAACCTTACGAAGATGGAGACCGCGAGAAAGAACTGCCAACGTGCCACCGCGCCCCAGAACGCAGTCTGGATCGTCAAAAATACCGCGGCACAAACGCTGAACCAAATGCGTGCCGCGAGATATCGCTGTTTATGGTTGAGCCAAAGAGTCACCCCAATGGAAGCAAGCCGGAGCCCCATGAATACTGGAATCATATGGCTTGGTGCCATGTAGAATAGGACGAGCGCAGTATCTTGAAAGCCTATAACGAAAACCAGGAGCACGAGCACGTTGAGAAACACGACATGCCTTGTATCGCGAGTAGGTAGGACGTCAGTCACGCCGATGCGGCGCAATCTACGGACGAGTTTCAGCATGAGGCCGCCTCCTGTCCTTAGGCTAGCCCGTCCTATTCGTGAGAGTGCGGCTTTTGGGCCCGATTGATGCGGCCGTACATCTGCTCTGACGAGGCGCACAGGATTGCCTTCGGCTTTTCACCGCCTGACGACCGGTACTTTGCAACGC
>NZ_JBWJZD010000103.1:0-3809 GCF_056429065.1 Bradyrhizobium sp. USDA3010 | reverse complement strand
TTGCCCGCTCCGAACCGGGATCAACCCATCACCGCGCGCCGGCGGCGTCAATCATCCCGACCGCGCTATCCAGAGCATTCCGCGCAAGTCAAGCCCAGGCACCCGTGATCCTCTCGTGACGCTCACAATGACATCGCGTTTTCAGCAAACTCGAGGGCTGCCGGAAAACTCTTCACCGATGAAGGAAACCCGCGAAGCCCTTGCCAAAGGGCAGCAGCGCCCAACAAAGCTATGAGCTGATCTGGGCCTTAGCGCCCCTGTACCCGCTGCATCACCGACGCCACACAAGCTTGATCGACGGTTTCTCTCCGTCGTTGAGTTGAAGGATAGCTCAGATCTATGGATTCGATCCGTCAAACGCCAGCAAACTACCTACGGGTTCGATCCTGTAAAAAACTGGCCAAGCTTCGGGATCAGAAAAGATGTGTTCGCAGCATAGAGGCGATATTCAGGAAAAGCCGCCTGCAGAATCGCTTCTTCATTGATCATACGCCGACATTGAACCATCACAATCGCAATGGCCATGAGCAGGGAAAGCGGAGAAAGTACCTGTAGCGTGACACCGACCAACGCAACTCCTTCACAGAGGTAGAGCGGATGCCGGACTATTCGATAAGGTCCTTCTGTGACCAAGCGCCTTGCCTCGGCAAAAATGCTGAAAGATTTGCCCAGCCAGCGCAGCACCACGAAAGAAAGCGAAGTGCCCACCAGGATCAACGTCGTGGACACGATCGACCAAACAGGACCCAGCTCTGCCTTCGGAAGCAAAGCAAGTATTGTGCACAAGAACGTGCCTAACAAAGCCGAGATCCGCGGCTCGATGCCTTTGGACTTCTGCATTGGGACCAGCCGGGTGATAGTTGTCGCTGCAACCAAGCTCAGGAAAAGGACGTTAGCAATCCTGGCCGCGATCATGAGCAGCTTATGGATGCTGTCCAACGGAAGCAGGTGAGGGATTCCTGCAAGGCCGATCACAACAAGCGCGGAAAAAGCAACGACGACCGTCGCTCTCGCGGTCCAATCGAGCCAACGATTGACAGTCAACTCAACGGCCGCCGTTTCCCCATGGGATCGATCGATTTCATCGAGTTTGATATTCGTCATCGTCTCAATCTCGTGCTTTCATTCGCGGCCAAGATGTTCCGGCAAGCGCTGAAATCTGACTCCGTTCCCACACAGATTTGCCGGATGGGCGTTCTGTTACTGACTGAGGCTGGGCAAACGATTGGGCGCCTCCTCTGGGACCCGCATCGTCTCCGCCGGCGCCGTTGTGTCCGATTTGGATTGGAAGATGCCATCGCCGATGAAGGGATAAAGCAATTGAGGCACGTATCGTTGCGGCATCGGCCGATCAAGACCGTAGGTCGTCGGTATTTGCCCTCGCGGCAAATGAAGGCTCCCAAACAACGCATCCAGGAAGGACAGCTGCCCGGCGAAATTCCGGTCCCTAGCCTCAAGGTGGTTACTATGATGCCAATGATGAAACTCCGGCGAAGCGAACAGGAAGCGCAGCGGACCAAATCCCACGCGAACATTGGAGTGAATGAGAACCGCCTGCCATTGATAGAGCACGGCATAGACTCCAATTGCCCATTCGGAGAAACCCAGTGCGAAGACGGGGATCAGCGAGACTCCTTTGGTCAAAATCTGATCGACCGGGTGGACCCTGGCCGCAGCCAGCCAGTCAAGCTCTTCGATACTGTGGTGAATGGAGTGGAATCTCCATAGCCAGGGAACGGCATGGAACATGCGATGGGTCCAATAGAATCCCAAATCTGAAAGTAAGATAACGGCCGGGATTTGCACCCAATAGGGCAAGCCGCCGACCATGGCCTGAAAGGATGCCGGGACAATCCATGCGGCGGCAAAGATGACCGCAACGATAACGGCTAGCAGACCAAGCTTGATCAGCACACCATTCAAGAACAAGAAGATCAGATCGTTGGCCCAATTGCGACGAAAGACCTTCTGCGGGTGCATGGCGAACAGCCGCTCGAGCGGTATGAACACAAGAATGGTGATAAAAATAACCTTAATGCCAAAGGGATCCATCGGGCTCCTCGCTGGCCGTTACCCTATCGCTATTTGCCAATCGCATAAAGGGTGAACCGGCGGCTCTGCATCAAACTGGTTAAGCGGTTCGGGATGCTGCCCATCTGATCTCCGACATTATGGAGGTAATCCTAGTCGGTGCGCGAGGCATCATTCAGATTGAAGAACCGGGTCTCGCTGAGCAGTTCATCGCGCATCCGGCCGTTGAAACTCTCGATGAAGCCGCTCGCATCGGCTTTCCCGGCGCGATAGAGTGCCAATCGATGACTGTTTGTTGCTGCAGGCGAGCGTGGCGAGCAGATGAACTCGGTGCCATGGTCGGACAATGATCATTCCCGGCTTGCCGCGTCGCTCGACGATTGCCGTCGGTTCCCGGGCCACGCTCCGTCCCGAGATCGACGTCTCCGGAATGGCGCCCTGGCGTTCCTTTGGTGACGTCGTCGACGATGTTGAGGATCCGAAAGCGCCAGCCGTTGCGAACCGGTCGTGGACCAACTCGCGCGACCAGCGCGCGTTGGGGCTCTACCTCGACAAGGATCGGGGCACGGGTCCCCACAGCTTTGCGGCGAGCCCGCCGCTTGCGGACAGTGAGCCCTCCCCGCGATAAAGCCGGTAGATCCGGTTGATCCCTGATGGCTCGCCCTCCCCGCTGCAGGACGAACAGCCGGCCGTAGCCGAAACGCCGGCGCTCAATGGCGAGATCGCGCAACCGGCCGCGCTGACCAAGCGAGCCAAGTCGGTCGTCGTCGCCCCAGCCTCATGCTCCTTCGATATCGCGAGAATCAGCTCTTTCCGTGAACCTTGCTCGCATCATCTGTCCGTCCTTCTTCGGGCCGGACCGTAACTCCTTCCGAAGGAATACTCAGTGGCAGGTCAGGCCCAATGCGGTCGAAGGTGTTTTCGCCAAGCTCACTCGCCGTCGCTTCAAGCGCCGCACCTTCCGATCCGTCGTTCACTCGCAAATCGGTATCAACCGCTTCCGCGCCGAGGCACGAACGCCGATACAAACCCCCTTCGTCTCGACCGCTGATCCAAACCGTGTCCGACCGCCCCCAAGTCAAGCGTTAGAGTCAATCCACTGGACGATCTTTCAGGCTGAGCAACTAATCGCGGCGGCGCTGGTCTTGCTCATTTCGCCTCACGAATAATTCGGAAATATCGTCAGAATAAACCTCAATCCAATCCGATGAAGCTCGAAATTCCTGGGACTCCATAGAGTCTGGCGCGACAAGACCAATAGAGATGCGGTACTTATCCAGGTATCCAATAAATTCGCGTGGGCGTGCGAAGACAATTGTCCAATTTTCAGTCATAAATCCGGCGTCGAAAACGTTTCTGCCATCGATAAAGGTGGGAAGTCCTCTAAAAATCAAATAGCCGCCGAAATTGTACGAGTTATAGATGTTGCCGCGCAAATTGTGCGCAAGAATGTAATCGACAGACCCCTCTGGAGAAATCTGCCTCCATCGTGGGCGCTTGACCGAGTCGCCAAAAATCCCTGTTGCTAGAATTGTGATCGCGATTAATCCATAAGTCCCATAGAGGCAGCGTCGCCCTAATTGAGAAGTTGTCGTGAAAAATTCTGGGTGAGACTCAATTTGCTCAGAGAGTCGCAGAAATCGAAATTGCCTTGTTAGCCCGTCTTATTCATGATTGCCGGGCGGGGCAGCTGGAACATTTCCGGTCGGGGTGAAGGCGCGCGCGAACGCTTCGGCTTTTTCGCCGCTTTTCGACCCGACTTCGTGAACGCGTTGGAG
>NZ_JBWJZD010000102.1:0-3909 GCF_056429065.1 Bradyrhizobium sp. USDA3010 | reverse complement strand
ATGCCTATCCTTATCGCTATCCTTACGACTATTCTTTGACATTGTGACCTCGCGACAAACCATTCCGCGAGATCTTCCTAGCCGACCAGATCAACCCTCAGCGCGTGGTCTCCGCATGACGCTCACGACCAATCACATCCGGCATATGCCACCCTCATGTCGCCGTAATGGCGTGTCTATCCGCAGAATATAGGGATCGTACCGCCTCTTGCGCACATGCTGGCCCAAAGCGAAACCCATTACCCGAACCACCGCCGATCACATGCAAACCTGCGATATCTTTCGCAGGACGGGAAAACGGGACGCCATCCGCCGAATAACAGTCGCAAAACACACGTGCTGACTCCACCGCTGGCACCTCGGAGGAAAACCACTTGGCCAGAATTGCGTTGGCACGCGCGAGATCATCCGAACTGAGCCGCAGTTCATCGGTGACCGGCTTCACATCCCATTCCTGCGAGGTAAAGCTGAACAGCCAGTATCCTTGCTCGATCATGGGAATGAGGAACGCGTAGTCATCGAAAAGCCCGATCATTGGACAGTTCGGCGTGGGCCGTGCGGCCAAATGGAGCGCGACGACCTTCTTGACTCGCAACCCCGGCTCGTCTGTTAGTTGCTGACGCAACGGTGACTCCGGTAACCATGGCCCGATTGCGACAATCGCCCGCTTCGCTGAGAGTTCGCTGTTATCAGAGGTCTGGAGAAGAATATTGCGCGGCCCCTTCCGTATTTTTGTAATCGATGTACTCTCTCTTATCGACCCCCCCTTGATCTTGAGCCTTTGAGTCAGATCCTGAACAATGGAATCGACTTGACAGTACGAACCACGATCCAACACAACGGCCACATCGTCGGGAACCAAGAACTGCGGCAGCGATAATAGCCTCTCGACGAGCGCGAAAGATGTTGATGGGGTCGGGCGGCCCGCACTGATCTGTTGCGCGAGTTCGCCGGGATTGCGTGTCAACCAAAACACATCACAGTCGCGTCCCCTGGGCCATCGTCCGTCGGGATAGATCCCGCGCCAGAATTTCGAACCACAGTCGATGAGGCTCCTTTCCTTCTGGTTACGACAGATGTTGATCTGGATCCCAGGCGCAAACCCGCTGGTACCAGATCCAACGATATCTCGTTCGGCGATGACTATTCTTTTTTCCGGGCGCTCGCTCGCTGCGATGAAGGCAGCACTGAGCCCCATAACGCCAGCCCCGATGACTGCGAGGTCATAGATATTGTCAGTCATTGAGCTTGTTTCCAGGATATGGAGAAGGCGCTCAGAACTTCGCTGCCACTATTTCGCAAATGATGGGTCTGATTTGGTCGCAGAAACACCAGATCGCCGGCCTTCACGGCCGACTCACCATCGTCGGTCACTACCTGACCGCGCCCGCTCGTGATTCGCCAGATCTCGGTGGAAGGATGAGAATGAGGCGCCGACACTGCAAGTGGATCGAGGCGGAATTCGATGAATTCGACCGGAACGGTGATCTCCGGATCATCTATCCCTTTGACGTCCTGCACGAGTACGCCAGGGCTATAGATCGTTACGTCCCCCAAAGTCATCAGCTGAGCATTCTTCATGGTGTATCTCCAATCATGCAGCTGATCGCGGCATGCTGCCCATTGTCGATCTTCAACGGGCGCTCTCGGGCACCGCACCATTCCACTTGAGAGCTCCTGTTGCAGGTCCACAATCGTAAGCCACCCGACCAATGATCGAATTGAGCACCGTTGAGGCGCGCCAAGGAACCAAACTCAGATTTGTGTCCGCGATCCCATGTTGAAATCGTGCGCCATTCTGGACGTATAAGCGGCAGCTTTCGGGGCCATCAAACCGAGCCCGGCACTCCCTGCCGACCACGATCTCCCGAGAGCCACCAGGCGCACTCACAATCCGAAGCCGGTTTGCAACCGGCTCCAGAAAGAGAGGGATCTCGGTACGGTAGCCCGTGGCCAGCACGATAATGTCGGCGACATGTTCTGCGCGAACGCCGGTGGCCTGCTGACGCACCCCCAGGCGAAATGGAGATGTGGCACGCAGCTCCTCAGCCATGGTGTCGACGCGTATTTCGACCTGAGCGGGATACGAACCTCTACCAACCTCGCGATCGTAAAGTGCGTTGTAGATCGCGCGCAGTGTCGATGGGTTGACGCCATCGCTCGCCAACGCTTGCTGTTCAAGGGTTTGCTTTCTGGCGGCCTCGCTTTGCTCAAGGAACCATCCCCCATACTGTGGAAAGAACCACTCGTTGACGAAGGGACTATCTTCCAGGGCAAATATGCTTGCGCGGCGCGTGATCCAGGCCAGAGCTTCCAGCGCGCCGCATGCACCAGTTAGCAGATGAAGAAATATTTCTGCTCCGCTTTGGCCACCACCTACCACAACAACGCGCTTGCTGGAGAACTCGCGGCGCCGCAGGAGGAAGGTACTCGCGTGAAACACCTGATTCTCCGGTGCATTTCTGCTCCAGTCGGGAACGGAGGGCACCCGGCCTACGCCGATTACTATCGTACGGGTCTGATAATTGCGGCGATTGGTAGCGATACTGAACGCCTCGCCGCGTAGTTCGACTGCAATAACCTGTTCGCCGAATTGAACGTTCGCAAGCTTTTCTGCCGCCCATTTCAAATAATCTTCAAATTCAGTTCGGCCAACCGAAGCGATACCTCGAACAATGGCTTGATAAAGCCGTTTTTTCTCGTGCAGGTAGGCGAGAAAACTATATGCACTTGTCGGATCTGCCGGTGTTACCAGGTCCTTTAAGGGGCTGGTTTGCATGAAAGCCCCATCAAGAAGCAAACCCGGATGCCAACTTAGCGTCTCCGATCTTTCTAGGATATGTACGGAAATTTCCGGAATCGGGGCCGCGAGCGCTGCCAGGCTCAGATTCGCCGGGCCTGCGCCGATTGCCGTTACCTGATGGCCGCCGCCCTGCGTTGACATCACTCTATCCGCAAGATGAGCCACTTAACGCTCCCGGCTGGTCGAAAACACTTGAATTGCGAGAACGATTCCATTGCCACCGATAAGCATCATCATGCTCTTCAGCAGGTCATCGAAGCTGTGGGCGCTCACGATCTGCCCGGCGATATATGGAAATCCGAATAGGCCAACGAAGTAGGAAAGCGTGAAGACCTGAGAAGCAACCGCCAATGATGTCCCGTCTGTACCTGCAATGAGGACAACCATACCATTCAGAGTCGAATAGCTAAGTCCGTATCCAAGGGCGAACATCGCTGTACCGAGGATGTAGATGTCCGCACTCCTTGTATTCATCAAAAGCAAGAATAGTCCCGCCATGGTGCACAAGATGAGAAACGCAGCGACCCACTCAAGCCGGACCTTTCCGATGACCGGCGCCACCGCGAAGCGCAAGAAAACGGCTGTCAACGTGAAGACTAGAAAGAATGTATCGGCGGATTGCTCCCGCGATGAAGCGTAAAGCGTCTGGAACGTGGACAGACCGGAAAACACGCATGCGCCGATTCCGATCATGACGATCGGATAACGCGTATTCGACTTGAAAGCCTCTCGCACGCTCTCAACCGTGAGTCGAACAGCCGCCATTTTGATCTGAGGAGCCTGCGCCAGTGCCCTGTCGGCCAACTCCAGCAGCATCGCGCCAACGAGACATGCAGCCGCGAATAGAGAGTACGCTGCGATATATGATCCGAAAATCTCCACGACGGTGCGCCCCAGGGGAACAGCAAGTCCGATCCCCAGCATCTGGGATCCGGAAAGCAAGGTGAGATATTTGACACGAGCCGCGGGCCGCACGCGCTCTAGCCCGTCCTATTCGTGAGAGTGCGGCTTTTGGGCCCGATTGATGCGGCCGTACATCTGCTCTGACGAGGCGCACAGGATTGCCTTCGGCTTTTCACCGCCTGACGACCGGTACTTTGCAACGC
>NZ_JBWJZD010000101.1:0-4150 GCF_056429065.1 Bradyrhizobium sp. USDA3010 | reverse complement strand
GTCGCGACCGTGGCGCGGCCCGCAGGCCGCCACAACATCCGCCTCCATCGTCGTGCCGAGCGCCTTGATCCCTGCCGCAAGGCAACCGATCGAAGCTCGCTCGCACTTCCGCAAACGCTTCGTCCACAGCCCCGGTCGCCGGCCAACCAGCCGGTGTGATGCCACCGTCAATCGCGGCTACCACCCTTTGGCGAAGATCAACCGAAAGCGCCCTGGCCATACATGCTGGCCTCCCTTGCCAGCATGCAGCTTGAATCTGACTCGCGCCGTTTTGGGAATCCCCACCCGATTCTTTCCGTCGGAAAATGCTCTGGTGTCATACTTTCGATCTGGGCAATGCGTTTCTTAACTTCGGCGCGCAAGTTGGTAGTCTTTTTAGACATCGTCAAATCCTGATGCTCCACGGAGTCCAGCCCGAAAGGCTACCGACGTTTGACGGTACAGCATCAACATTGGATCGGGCTCCTACCTACTCTTGGGGGGCGACCGGATCAAGTCTAGAGGGCAGGCAAGAGCTCTATCGCGCCGAGCAAGATGAAACCGACGCGACGGCTTACGCCATTCAAGGCTGCCGACCTCCAAGAGATAAATCGAAAGCACGACCTTCTGTTAGCCCGGCATTCAGGGCGCCGCATCCCACGGGCCCACGACGGAACGATCATGACAAGTCGCTCCAATGAGCGTTGGTGCGTAACGGAGAATCCAAGGGGCGCTGCCAATTCAGAGACTGGCCTTAACTCGACATTGCGTTTACAGCGGTAGCCTTGGTTTTCTCAAAAGTCTCACTCCCAAGGCGGCAAGAGCAACCGACAAGCAGCGCTCGTTTTCCAGCCGAACCTGTATGCCCGTTAGGCGGAGAGCCGGACTTCTTCCATACTTCACTTGATCTGCTTTCCGGTTTCGTCGGCCACTTTGAGCGACAGGTCGGCGATCCGACGGCTACCTTCCAGAGCAATTTCCACAGACTTCCGCACAATATCACTTTGTGCGGCTACAAATTCCTGAGGGGTCCGGCAGGTCCACAGCTGGCTGATGTAGTCCATGTTCTTCCCGACTTGATGCCGAACCATCTGGCTGTACTCTTGAGAAATTCCATTCATCACTTTGGCAGCAGCATTACTGGTGTGAAGGATCTTTTGCGCGTTGCGCGCCGACCGTTCCGTTGCGTCTTTTGCCTGTTGCACCCCTTCTCCTGAGACCCCGAGCGTGCGACCAAGTTGCTCGATAGAGCGTCCCACGGCTAAGGTCGTCGCTTCCAGGCCGATCCGCCATGCGTTCTGCACCGTCTCAACGTTCTGCTTAAGAAAGTTGGAAGTTGATCGGGCCGTTTCTTCTCCGGCTTGAGCGGCACCTTGCCCGACATGCGCAGTCTGATCAGCTGCAGCTTGTCCGGTACGGCTGGTCTGCTCGGCAGGCCGCTCGCCGGCACGGCGAGCTGCATCATCTGTCCCTGGTGTAGACTTGTCGTCCTGGCGTAAGTTTGCCATGCTTGTTCTCCATTCTCTGCGAGTTCCTGACTTGCGTAGCACCGTCAATTGCACTTTTCAGGCCCTTCTGGCCTTATGTTCAGGACAGGTTTCTTCCAAAACGGCTCTACTTACTTAGCTGAGAACTGAGAACAGCGAACCTACTAATTCTAGTACCCACTTTTCTTGGAACGTGAGTCGTGATTCAAGATATGGATGATCCCCGAAGCAAGAGAAGTCCACCTTTCGCGGAAAGATCGCAAGGTGCTGGAGGCGGGTTGTCGCTCGCCGGTGACGTTGCAGCGCGATTTGAAGCGGGCGCGGATAGTTCTGTTGGCGGCGGACGGACGCAGCACCCGGCCGATCGCCAAGGAAGTCGGGGTCCAGCCGCGGATTGTCAGCCTTTGGCGGCATCGCTATGCCGACCATGGCCTTGAAGGGCTGCAAGACAAGCCGCGGCCGGGCAAGCAGCCGATTTATACGAAGACGACCGACAAGCGGATTCTGAAGCTGCTGGACCAACCGCCGCCGGAGGGGTTCGCACGTTGGACCGGGCCGCTGCTGGCCGAGGCGCTGGGCGATGTTGACGTCCAATATGTCTGGCGGTTCCTGCGCAACCACAAGATCGACCTTGTGGTTCGCAAGTCCTGGTGCGAGAGCAGAGCAATGACCCGTACTTCACGGCCAAGGCCGCCGATGTTGTCGGCCTCTACGTCGCCCCGCCCGCGAGGGCCATTGTGCTATGCGTGGACGAAAAGCCTTCGATCCAGGGTTTGGAGCGAGCGCAGGGCTATCTGAAGTTGCCCAATGGCCGCGCCTTGACCGGTCAGAGACACGACTACAAGCGGCATGGCACGACAACGCTGTTTGCGGCACTCGAGGTTGCCACCGGAAAGATCATCGCGACGCATTCAAAACGGCGGCGTCGTGTCGAGTTCCTCGACTTCATGGACAGCGTCACCGCTGCATTTCCGGACCGCCAGCTTCACGTCATCCTCGACAACCTCAACACCCACAAGAAGAACGAGCCCTGGCTCAAGGCCCACCCCAATGTGCAATTTCATTGAAATGCTCGCCGGCGCTGGACAGGCGCGGCGAAGGTGCTTGATGAAGGCGATGTCGCCGCTCTATTCGGGCTGGAGATGGCCGAAATGCGGATTCCGATGATCTCGCCCGGGTGTACCGATTTGATCTCGCCCAGGATTCCGAGATGATCTCGCCCACCATTCCGATTTGATGTCGCCCGGGGCGCGAGGCGTTCTGGCTGTCTGGTTTCTGGCATCGGCGAAGCCGCGTGGTCAATCTTGAATCGCGGCTCGAAGGACTTGTTTTTTGCTGCTCCTGCTGTGGGCATATGGGCAACGCCCTTCGCGTTGTCCAAGCGCAGCGGCATGTCCACAGGGCCACGGGCTCAGGCCTTTCGGCCAGGCTTACGGGTTCGCCGCAGGCTCTCGCCGTTGAGATCGATCCGGTGGGCGTTATGGACCAGGCGGTCGAGAACGGCGTCGGCATAGGTGGGGTCGCCGAACACGGCAGAGTACCCCTATTCTTGAACGGGTCGTGTCTCACGTCACGATCACTGACCCGCATCATTTCCTATTTGGGCACCGGCTTGAGGTGCTGAAGGAGCGGTCGGGACGCGGTCCCGCCTACGTTGTTGTCGCGCTGCCGGACGGACGGCGGCGGGGGGTTCGGATCGCGTCGACGGACCTTACCGAGACGTCGATCGCTTTCCGCCCGAACGCGGCCGACCTGCCGCGCATCAGTGTACGGACGCTGATCCCATTGATGCAACATTTGAGCGCGAGTCTGAGCCGTCTCGATGAGAAGGTGATTCGCGATGACCCACCGACCGCTCCCAGGTCGCGTTGCGTATCGACCCCTGCCAACGTTGGCAAATCCATCCGGCCGTCCGATGGCCGACATTCCGCGCCTCTGGCCGAATCTGTCGACCGCGACGCAAACCCAGATTGCTCAAACGATCGCCGCGCTGATGCGGCGAATGCAAGCGATCCCCGGCACGCCCGGAAGGGGACTGGGTCGTGCTGATCAGCTCGACCGTCGCTGACGAGCGGCTCACGACGGCTCACCGAGCCAAGTTGGCCTATGTCTACGTGCGGCAGTCATCCGTGAACCAGGTGCGCCAGCATCAGGAGAGCACCGAGCTGCAGTACCGCCTTGTCGATCGCGCCATCGGTCTGGGCTGGCCGCCCGAGCGCGTCCAGGTGATTGACGAGGATCTGGGCAAATCCGGTGCTGGCGGCGTGGACCGTCATGGTTTCCATAAGCTCATTGCCGAGATCGGCCTTGGCAACGCCGGTCTCGTGGTGAGTCTCGACGCTTCGCGCTTGGCCCGCAATAACCGGGACTGGCATCAGCTTCTCGAACTGTGCTCGGTGTTCGGCGTGCTGATTGCGGATGGCGAGCGGCTTTACGATCCGCGCGCCTATCACGACCGCCTGCTGTTGGGCCTGTCCGGCATCATGAGCGAGGCGGAGCTGCATCAGCTTCGGATGCGCCTTCACCAAGGGGAACGGCAGAAGGCGGCGCGGGGCGAACTGCGGCTGCCGCTGCCGGCCGGGCTCGCCTACGATCGAGCGGGCACAATTGTTCTCAATCCGGATGAGGAGGTGCGCGCCCGTCTTCATCTCGTGTTTGCTAAATTCCGGGAACTGCAAAGTGCG
>NZ_JBWJZD010000100.1:0-4548 GCF_056429065.1 Bradyrhizobium sp. USDA3010 | reverse complement strand
CCTCCAACGCGTTCACGAAGTCGGGTCGAAAAGCGGCGAAAAAGCCGAAGCGTTCGCGCGCGCCTTCACCCCGACCGGAAATGTTCCAGCTGCCCCGCCCGGCAATCATGAATAAGACGGGCTAGATCTCCTTGCGCTGCATCGCGCCGGCGATGTGGTCGGCCTGCCGGATCGCCAGTGACACGATCGTCAGCGTCGGATTGCACGCCGCGCCGCTCGTGAACTGGCTGCCGTCGGAGACGAACAGGTTCTTGATGTCGTGGGTCTGGCCGAACTTGTTGACCACGCCATCGCGCGGCTTCTCGCTCATCCGGTTGGTGCCCATGTTGTGGGTCGAGGGATAGGGCGGCGTCGGATAGGTCACGGTGGCGCCGACCGCTTCATAGACCGCGGAGCCCTGCTTGTAGGCGTGATCGCGCATCGCGACGTCGTTCGGATGATCGTCGAAATGCACGCTGGCGACCGGCAGGCCGAACTTGTCCTTGATCTTCGGATCCAGCGTGACGCGGTTGGTCTCCTGCGGCATGTCCTCGCCGACCAGCCACATGCCGGCCATTCGCGGATAGCCCTCGATCGCGCTGGTGAAGCTGCGGCCCCAGGCGCCGGGATTGAGGAACGCCGCCATGAAGGGCAGGCCGAGCGACAGCGTCTCCATCTCGTAGCCGCCGACGAAGCCGCGGCTCGGATTGTTCTTCGCCTCGTCTCGGATGATGCCGGCCATCGTGGTGCCGCGATACATGTGCACCGACTTCTCGAAGCTCGCATACACGCTGCCGGTCATGTGCCGCATATAGTTGCGGCCGACCTGGCCCGATGAATTGGCGAGCCCGTCCGGGAACATGCTGGAGGCGCTGTTGAGCAACAGCCGCGGGCTCTCGATCGAGTTGCCGGCGACCGCGACCACGCGGGCCTTCTGGCGCTGCATCGCGCCGGTCGTATCGGCATAGACCACGCCGCTGACCTTGCCGGACTGGTCGTGCTCGATCTTGATCACCATGCTGCCGGGACGCACTTCGAGATTGCCGGTGGCTTCGCCCTTCGGGATCTCGGTGTAGAGCGTCGACCATTTGGCGCCCGACTTGCAGCCCTGGAAGCAGAAGCCGATCTGCTGGCAGGAGCCGCGGCCGTCGCGCGGCTCGCTGTTGATCGCCATCCGTCCGGTGTGCACTTCCTTGTAGCCGAGCTTCTTGGCACCGGCCTCCATCACCTTGAAGTTATTGTTGCCAGGCAGTCCGGGGATGCCGTTGGTGCGGGTGACGCCCATCTTGTCCTCGGCCTTGGCGTACCACGGCTCCATCTCGGCGAGCGTGATCGGCCAGTCCAGCAGGTTGGCGCCGGGGATGCCGCCATAGGCCGACTTGATCTTGAACTCATGCTCGTCGAAACGCAGCGAGGCGCCGGCCCAATGCGTGGTCGAGCCGCCGACCGCCTTCACGATCCAGGCCGGCAGGCCCGGAAAATCCTGGTGCACGCGCCAGCTGCCCGAGGTCGAGCGCGCGTCGGACCAGGCGAGCTGGGTGAAGCTGTCCCATTCATCGTTGATGAAGTCCTGGTTCTCGATGCGCGGGCCGGCTTCGAGGATCACGACCTTGACGCCCTTCTGCGCCAGCTCATTGCCGAGCGTTCCGCCGCCGGCACCGGAGCCGACGATCACGACAACGCCGCTGTCATTCAGATCGAATTTCGCCATTGTTTCCTCCCGAAATTGTCCGCTTCACGCCTTCGGCAGCCAGTCGATATCGGCGAAGCCGCGCTTGATGTAGCCGCCGTGCTCGGCGGAGGAGCCCTCGTAGCCGAACCGCGGCCACACCTCCTTGTTGTTGTAGAGCGAGACGATGAGGTCGCCGCGGATCTTCTGGAAGAACGCACTCTGCTCGATCTGTTGCAGCAGCGCGACGCGATCGTTCTCCCAGGCGACCTGGACATAAGGCATCTTGTGGCGGTCGTTGGCCGCCTGATCGAGTCTCGCGACGCCCTCGTTGATCAGCGATTTGACCGCCGGATCCTTGGCGGCCTTGTCATCCCACGGCTTGACCGCCGTGATGTAGTAGCTGTCGCCGAGGAAATCGTGCGGATAGATGTCGCGCGCCACCTTCAGCAGCGTCTTCATGGTGGCCGGCGTCAGCGTGCCCGCCTCATCGGCCCATGCATCGGTGATGCCGAGCCCGGTCGATGTCGCGATCGCGACTGCCGGTGCGGTAGCAGCCGCGCCTTTGAGGAACACACGCCGGTCATATTTGCTGCGTCGATCGATTTCTCTCATGGGTTTCCTCCGTAATTTATTTTCTAATTGGATTAGCCGAAGCGCCCGCGGCGCTGGATCACCTCGATCTTGTAGCCGTCGGGATCGGAGACGAAGAAGAAGCGCGCCAGCGTCTTGCCGTCATGCTTGAAGTCGCGCAGCGGCCCGGGCGACAGCTTCTCCTTCTCGAAACGCGCGTGCTCGGCATCGAGGTCATCGACGACGACGGCGAGATGGCCGTAGCCGTCGCCGAGCGCATAGGGCTCCTTGCGGTCGAAATTGACCGTGAGCTCGACCTCGAAGGGCGAGGAGGGATGGCGCAGATAGATCAGCGCGAAGTCGCCAAATCGCAGATTGTCCGCGATCTCGAGCCCGAACGCGCGCTTGTAGAAGTCGAGCGCCTTGGCCTCGTCGAACACGCGGATCATCGAATGCACGGGTTTCGCCATTCAGTTCAGCTCCTTCAGATAGGCGATGATCATGGCGCGGGTCTCCGGCTTGGCCTGCCGGTAGGCCATCACGGCGCCTGCGATCACCTCTTGCGGATTGGTCAGCCAGGCATCGAGCCTGGCATCGTCCCAGACGAAGTCCGCGTTGGCGAAGCCCGCGGAATATTTGAAGCCGTCGGCCTTGCCGGCATGGCGGCCGACGACCTTGTAGAGCGACGGTCCTTGCCGGACGGGATCCGACATGTTGGTGGTGTGGCAGGTCGCGCATTGCTGCTTGAACAGCGTCGCCCCGTCGGGCGGTCTGGCGGCAGGCAAGGGCATTTGCGCAGCCGCCATTTGCACTGCAAACATCGCGCTGCAAAATCCCAACGCCAACGTCCACCTCGCACGCAGCTTTGTCATATACATCACCGCCTCTGTGCGGTGACTGTAGGAGGCTGAAATCGGCCGTTGGTAGTAGCGGGCTGTTTCACGGCAGAACAAAGCTGGGCGGCGATCTGGCGCGGAACCGATCCTTGCCGCATATGCGGACGACAAATCCGCAAAATGGCCGCGAAATCCCTGCACGATCACCACACGACGCCGCTTGCATTGCGCGTGCGCCGTTTGCGGAAAATTCAGTCTCGCGCGATGGGGTTCAGGATCGGCGTTGCAAACGGCGCACACCTGCGCCGCTCCGTCCATCGTCAATCAAAAGTCCAGGAGAAGTGGATGACGTTTGCAAAAACCAGCGTGCTCGCCCTTGCCATTACGGCCGCGATGGCCGGCCCCGTCCTGGCGCAGGGCGCGACGACGCCGGACACCCAGCTTCGCGGCGGTGCACAGGGCCGAGGTACCCTGCAGCAGGGCGGCGGCATGTCCGGCAGCGGCGATGAGGAAATGGCGGCGCAGCCGACTTCACCGACGCAAAAGAGCGGCACCAGCGCCAAGTCGGGCAACAAGGGAACGGTCGGCAGCGGCCACGCCACACCGAAGTCTGGTGGTTCCGAGATGGCGCCTGCAACCAAGAAGTATTGATCCCGCGATGATCGGATCCCGGATGCAGCGCCGCGCCTGCGCTGCGTCCGGTATTTCCTAATCGTCGAAACGTTGACTGCCGCGTCCGGCCTTGATGTCGCTGCGGCGTTTCTTGCCTTCGAGCCGGCGCTTCTTTGAGCCGAGCGTCGGCCTGGTCGGCCGCCGCGGTGTCGGCCGCACCATCGCCTCCTTCAGCATCTCGAACAGCCGCTCGATCGCGTCCGCGCGATTGCGCTCCTGGGTGCGGAAGCGGAAGGCCTGGATCACGATCACGCCGTCCTTGGTCATGCGGCTGCCGGCGAGCCGCGCCAGCCGCTGCGCCGCGTCCGGCGGCAGCGCAACCTTGTGGGTGTCGAAGCGAAGCTGGGCTGCGGTCGAGACCTTGTTGACATTCTGTCCGCCCGGACCGGAGGCACGGACAAAGACGATCTCAATGTCGTTCTCGTCGATCGTAAGGTCGCGGGACAGCCGCAGCATGACATCACCCGTGGAGGGAAGAATCGGCGGCCGCAGGATAGCGGGTTTGTGATGGGTGTGCTCGGGCGGTGTTCGTTACGTCAGCGGCCGGAGCGCGGGGCCACCCCTCTCCCCACCCTCCCCCGCAAGGGGGGAGGGAGCCTGAGAGACGTGCTCACATCACATCGCATCACAGCCGACACTTTCGCGGTCTGGCAAGTAAGGGGCGCACAAGCGGATGGGCTCCCTCCCCCCTTGCGCAGGGGAATCGCACGTGCGCGGCTGCAAGTAGTTGCCAAATCGGGAGAAAGAGATTCTGAAGGTCGCTCCTGATCTAGAGGGAGCGGCCGATGCAACGATTTGCCGAGTGCTTCGAAGATTTGC
>NZ_JBWJZD010000099.1:0-4841 GCF_056429065.1 Bradyrhizobium sp. USDA3010 | reverse complement strand
TGGCGAGTGTGGCGGCCCGGATGCGCGGAGGGTGGGTGTCAGCAACCGAATCCTACGCCACCTCAGCGGCTTACGCCACGCTCGCCAGCCTCTCAACAAGCCGCTGATGAATAAGACGGGCTAGCCCTGAGCAAGACTGGTTCGCGCGATGACCCGCCGATCGGCGAAGATGGCCTTCTCTATACAGCTCATAAGAAGGTCCATCCGCAGAGCGTCTGCGGCACTTTCCGCACCATCAAATGGCGGCTGATGGTGGTATGTCTCGGCATCTACTATTTGCTGCCGTTCGTGCGTTGGCGTCGTGGCTTAGGCGCTCCCGACCAGGCGGTGTTGCTCGATTTCCCGAACCGGCGGTTCTACTTTTTCTTCATCGAGTTGTGGCCGCGGGAGCTTTATTACTTCACCGGGCTGCTCGTGCTTGCCGCGCTGGCACTGTTCTTGATGAACGCGCTGGGCGGATGTATTTGGTGTGGCTATCTCTGTCCGCAAACGGCATGGACCGATCTGTTCTATGCGGTAGAGCGTTGGGTCGAGGGCGACCGTCGCGACCGGCTGAGGGCCGCCGCACGTCCGATGACGGTGGAGCGGGCGGCAAAGCGCGTGCTAAAGCACGCGGTCTGGTTGATGATCGCTTGGTGGACCGGTGGTGCCTGGGTGCTCTACTTCGCCGACGCGCATACATTAGTACGCGATCTGGCGACATTCCAGGCGCCCGCGAACGCCTATATCTGGATCGGGATCCTGACCGTTACGACGTCCTGTTGGCCGGCTTCATGCGCGAACAGGTTTGCGTGTATATGTGCCCCTGGCCGCGCATCCAGGCCGCGCTCACCGACGAGTGGGCACTTAATGTCACCTACAAATACGATCGCGGCGAACAGCGCTGCTCATTGAAGAAGTCATTCGATCTGCGCGCGCGCGGCGAAAAGATCGGAGACTGCATCGACTGCGATCAATGCGCGGCGGTCTGTCCGACCGGCGTCGATATTCGCAACGGCGCCCAACTCGGCTGCATCCAGTGCGGGCTTTGCATCGACGCCTGCGATGCCGTCATGAAGAAGATCGGGCGCAAAAGTCGCCTGATTGGCTACGACAACGACATCAATATCAGGCGCCGCATGGAAGGCAAGTCGGAGCTATTCAAGCCGGTACGCCCGCGGACGATCGTATATGCGTCTTTGATCTCGGTCGTCTGTGCGATGATGCTTTATGGGTTGTTGTCCAGAACACTGCTCGACGTCAACGTGCTGCACGATCGTAATCCGATGGCGGTCAGGCTGAGCGATGGTTCGATTCGCAACGGCTACACGGTACGCGTGCTTAACAAGCTGGCCTTCGACCGCGTCATTGCAATCGACATCGATGGGCCACCTCAAACGTCCGTGCACGTCGTCGGCGTAGATTCTGTGACCGTGGAACGACCGACGATTGTCTTGGCTCGCGATACTACGACAGAACTGCGGCTATTGGTGACCGCGCCGGCCGACGACACGTCGGAACGGTCGATGCCGGTGAGATTTCGGGTCACCGACATTGGCCTCGGTGAGGTCGCCTCCGCAACGGACCACTTCGTGTTCCCCTAAGAATTACTGACGGGATCTTGCCAATGACCGCATCAATTCCAGTCGCGCGGCCCATCACCGGACGCTTTGTCCTGATCGCCATGCTCGCTTTCTTTTCAGTCGTGATTGGCGCCAATTTGATCATGATGCGTTTTGCCATCACGACGCTGCCGGGAACAGAGGTTGACAGCGCCTACAGCGCGAGCCTCGCCTATCAGCGTGAAATCCTGGCGGCGCGGGAGCAGAACGAGCGACGTTGGCAGGTGCAGGTACATGTCCAACGGCAGTCCGATGGCCGGGCGGTGCTTGCGATCGAGGCACGCGATCGCGCAGGCGCGCCTCTCGTAGGAATGAATTTCGTGGCCCGGCTCGAGCGACCGGTGGACCGCCGGGCCGATCGCGCGATCAATGTGGCGGAGGGCAGTGCTGGAACCTACCGCGGGGACTTCGAGGGGGTCGCTATCGGGCAGTGGGATCTCGTGATCGAAGGCGGCACTGACGGCCGCCGCATGTTTTTGTCGAAAAATCGCATCGTCTTGGACTGAGGGCATATGAGCATGCAGGATGACGTCGACTTTTCGCACTATTTGAAGAGGACAGGAACGGGCTTCATCCAACTCGACCTCGCGGTAGAAGGGATCAATTGCGCGGGCTGCATGGGCAAGATCGAGCGCAATCTATCGAGCATTCCGGACGTGATCTCGGCGCGCGTGAATCTCACCGACAACCGACTGGTGCTGGAATGGAAAGCAGGCGCGCTCGATCCAGCGCTGTTCATCAAGCGGCTCGCTGAACTGGGCTATCGGGCATATCCCTTTCAGCGGGACGACGCGGAGACACTGGAATCGGAGCGGGCGCGGGACTTGCTGCGGCGGCTGGGCGTGGCTGCTTTTGCCGCGATGAACGTGATGATGCTCTCGATCCCGGTATGGTCCGGCAATGTTTCGGACATGCTGCCCGAGCAGCGCGACTTCTTTCACTGGCTCTCCGCGCTGATCGTGCTGCCGGCCGCGGCTTATTCGGCGCAGCCGTTCCTCTCCTCAGCCTTTACCGCGCTACGGGCTCGCCGGGCCAATATGGACGTGCCGATCAGCATCGGCATCGTGCTCGCGTTGGCGACTTCGCTGATCGAGACTGTCGCTCACGCCGAGCATGCATATTTTGACGCGGCGATCATGTTGATCGACTTCCTGCTCGCAGGCCGCTATCTCGACCAGAACATGAGACGGCGCACCCGCGCCTTCGCCGGCAATCTTGCCGCGCTCAAGGCGGAGACCGCCGCGAAGTTCATAGGCCCGACGGAGATCAGAACAGTTCCGGCATCAACGATCAAACCGGGGGACGTCGTGCTGGTGTGACCCGGCGAATGCTGTACCGTCGATGGCGATGTGATCGAGGGCCGCTCTGAGGTCGATCAAAGCCTCATTACGGGTGAGACCTCGCCCGCGCTCGTGGCGCCCGGCAGCGCAGTGTTCGCCGGTACATTGGTGCGATCGGGCACCTTGCGCGTCCGCGCGGTGGCTAACTCGGAGGACACGCTGCTCGCCGAGATTTCTCGGCTACTTGATCATGCCCTGCAGGCGCGCTCGCGCTACCTGCGCCTGGCCGAGCGCGCCTCGCGGCTCTATGCACCGATCGTCCATGCAACTGCCTTCCTGACGTTGCTCGGTTGGCTTGCCTCTGGCGCAACCTTCCATGACGCGATCGTCACGTCGGTCGCCGTCTTGATTATCGCCTGCCCTTGCGCGCTGGGTTTGGCTATACCCGCGGTACAGACGGTAGCCTCCGGCGCGCTGTTCCGGTCCGGGGTGCTGCTCAACGCCGGGGATGCGATTGAGCGTATAGCGGAAGTGAACCGGGTGGTCTTCGACAAGACCGGAACGCTGACATTGCCGGAGCTCGATGTCGCCAATTTCGCTAGCTAGCATTCCCGACGATGTCGTCCAATTGGCGGGCCGGCTTGCATTATCGAGCCGCCATCCGGTCGCCGCTGCCGTGGCGCGAACTGCCGGCGCAAGCGAGCCGCTGGCCGATATCGAAGAGGAGCCGGGGCAGGGTGTTAGGGGGTACTACCAAGGATCGGAGATCCGGCCCGGCCGCCCGTCCTTGGCTTCTATCGTCGCCTTTAGCCACGGCGACAGCAAGCATGTCTTCGCCGTCCGCCAACGCATGCGGCCAGACGCGCCCGAGGTCGTCGCAGCCCTCGCGAGCCTTGGGATAGAAGTAGAGATCGTGTCGGGAGATCGCGAGGCAGCAGTTCGGCGCACGGCCGCGACGCTCGGCATTCAAAATTGGCGCGCCGGCGTCTCACCGACGGATAAGGTCGCCCGGGTCGAAAGCCTGACAGGTGAGGGATACAAGGTACTGATGGTCGGCGATGGCTTGAACGATGCACCCGCGCTTGCAACGGCTCATGCCTCGATGTCGCCTGTTACGGCCACTCATATGAGCCAGGCGGTCGTTGATGCGGTCTTTCTCGGTGAGCGTCTTCGGCCCGTGATGACGGCAGTTATGACCTCGCGCGAGGCGCTGCGGCTGATGCGGCAGAACCTATGGCTCGCTGTCGTCTACAATGTCCTGGCGGTGCCGGTTGCGATCGCCGGTCTGGTGACGCCGCTGATTGCCGCCGCGGCGATGTCAGGTTCGTCGGTGCTGGTCATGCTCAATGCGCTGCGGGCGCGAAGGAGCGAGGCAACCTGATGGAGGTCCTACTCTATCTGGTTCCACTCGCTCTTGCACTGGGCTTCGTTGGCCTGCTCGGCTTTCTGTGGTCGCTGAACAGTGGTCAGTATGACGATCTCGATGGCGCGGCCTGGCGCGCCCTCGCCGATGACGAGCCCGACGAGGCGCCGGTCCAAATAGTGCAGATGGGCCAGCGTGATTGCGACGGTCTCAGCTCTGAGGAGAGTGCTATCTTGGCCGTTCCGGTGGTCCGCGGCGCAGCTGAGAGACGCACGGTTGCAAAGACATGCAGCGACAACTTGTTGATCAGGGCAATTCGTGCAGACGCGATGCGGGAAGATTGGCGATATGGGCGAGGACGTGGTCGAACCAAGCCTTGGGGGTGACCTCTTGAGGCGACAGGTCGTGATCGCCGTCAACATGATGGCGGCCCGGTTGGCGCAGCGCTGACTGCCGGCGAAGGTCCAGTTCCGTTCATTCTGCCCATGTCGGGGAGGATTTCGAGGTCCACTATCGTTGGCATCCCTATTTTGGCCGGACGGTGAACGTGCGTCGGGTGGAGCAACGCGCGACAGGTCAGTTTTTGCGGATCCGAAC
>NZ_JBWJZD010000098.1:0-5242 GCF_056429065.1 Bradyrhizobium sp. USDA3010 | reverse complement strand
CATGGCGGGCGTGGTGTTCGCGGCTGAAGGTGATGGGGTTGGCTTTGCAACCGAATCCTACGCCGCATCAGCGCTTTACACCACGCTCGCCAGCCTCTCAGGCGCCTCTGACGAATAAGACGGGTTAGGAAGTCGATCGCGATCTTTGACCGAACACGGACATGAGCTTCCACGCTCTTGGCCGCGATCCGGCAGATTCATCGGGACAGCGGCGGGCGCTATAGCAGCCCGCGAGTCCATGCCGCGCTGCGGGTGCAGGGACGTGGCGCATCCGTGGCCGGATCGAGCGCTTGATGCATAGGCACGGCATCCGAGCCATCATGGCGCCCCCACGCCGGGTTTGCATCACCGCACGGTGCATTCACCTGCCGCGGGGCCGTCCATTGTCGCGACCGATGAGGATCGCCGTGATCATCTCGCCCGAAAGTGCGCGCGGAACGGGTTCCGGATCGAGCCAGCGAACGAGCTTTTCGAGAGTCTCGACGGTTGATTTCGCTGGAAAGCGTTGGCCGAATTCCGCCCTTTTTCCGAGAAGTATCGCCGGGCCGCGGATCGCTTTCGGGCCTCCAATCGAAAAGCCAGCCTCGGATTGTCGACCGTCGGCAGCAAGGACCACGTCAGCATTCGGGAGCTTTGCGACCACGCCGCGGGTCGCACCGCAAAAGCGCCCGAGCGCGTCGTGGGTTACGTCCTCGACTGCAATGCGCTTCTTCGCAGGATCGATAGTGACTATTTTCACTAACAGCTACCATTTTTTACTCTCTCAACCATCGATCGACTTCTGGCAGGCGTCAACGCAATTGCACATCCCCTCGCTCCGCGGGTGTGGAAATCCTGACTGCCAAAAATGCGGTCCCCCTGTGGCGCCATTTATCAACCGAGGATATCTGTGCTCGCTTAACTCTTTCGTGGGGTGTCGTTCTTTCTATCTTGTTAATGCAACGAATGCGGGCGCGTTTGCCACTCGAGTTTCTCCTGGAGGATATGCAACGCTACAAGCCAGCTCAGACAACGGCAGTGAATTAGGTGCCCCCCGATCCTGGTAGGCGCCTTGCAGTCCTTCTCTTCGATACAACTCGACGGTCCCGTCGACTACACACCACCTAAAGCTCGGGGGACAGAGGTGGTCGGGAGCCAAGTTGTGGAACCATCCGATCACTATAACACGATCAGGAGGAACGGTCGTGGAGTCATGAACTCTTCAAGTTCGCGCGACTCTCAACCGCCTTGCTGATCAGAATGGCCGCCTTCCCCGCCATTCTGGCAAAGGGCGCTTTTGGAATCTGCCGCGGAATCAATTTGTGGCTGCTTGCGAGCAATCTGCCGACCGCTAATATACTAGGTCCCTTCAATGACGGATCGATTGTGAATGCTTCGTTGACGTGCGACTCGGTACCGGCGCTGCAACCCATACAGGATTTCGCGATGCCCATCATCTCGTGAGCATCAGCCAGATTGTGATCCAGGGCCAAGGCTCGCTTGCACTCAGCCACGCCTTGGGTCACCCGCTTCGTAATAAGCGCGCTCGATTGCACAGCCGGTGAGTGTCTCGGTGCGGTCAACAACGTCCCGCAATATGTGACAGTCGAGGGCGCGGGCAAGCCGAGGGTTGGGTGCGAGAGTGAGCAACGCGTCTTCCGACCCAGCATGCTGGCAGTAGAGTTGCCGACGCCATATTGGCTTTTTCCGGTCCCGGTCGTTGCAGGCCGCTGCGGGATGACTGCCGATTGTGCTCGCGAGAAGGTATACTCTGACGATTTCAACCCAGTCGGAGAATGCCAGATGGCCAAAAAGCCACCGTCTACCTCGCCCTTCAAGACCGTACCCCAATCACTTCATCGAAGATCAAGCGCCTTGCAGGCGTTGCGACGGCCACGCCGAGCAAGCTATCGAACAAGCAAACCCAGGAACTCGGAGCATCCGTGCTGCGACACATTGAGCCGAGACGCGGTAAGGTGAAGTAACAGTATAAGCCCTTTTTCATTTGAGCATTAGCTGGGCCGCGCGGGCCATGTCCGCTCGGTCTACCGCTTTCGGTAGGTTGCAACCCTCGGCGGGGGTGTGCAACCTGCCGGGACTTTGATCCCCGCGGAGAGGCGTACGCCCATGAAGCGAATGTCGGCCCGTGAAGCGATCATCGCTGTCTCCCTCTTGGTCGTCTTCGCGCTTGCGATTTGGTTTGGCGCTATGCCGTGAAGGCCGAGCACGCGGCGATCGGCCTCGATGGCCACACTTCGACCGTCAACGAAAAATAGCCGGCAGGCTCGGATGTATGGTTTACCGGCTGTCTGAGTCGGCCGCTGTGCCTGCCACTCAGGCGGCTTCACACTCTTGCGGGAGCGGGCGCTCCACCGCGACCGGATCACGGTCGATAATCGTCAAATAGGCGCGCTCGGTCTGATCAGGAGCATATTGCCCTTGCTGCCGATCTCGCAGGATCGGCCAGCTTTACAGAGAAGCGCAGGGCAAATCCCTCCTGCGTCAGTCCGACCTTCTTCCGAATCCTGGCGCATCTGCAGGACATGGTCCCCGCCTACATGTCCGGGCGCGAAGATCTTGCCGAGATCGCCGAGTACATCGCGAAGAAGCGGGAAACGGTGAACGAGACAGAATCCTGCGCAGCGCGTAGGGCGCTTGCCAGCGCGCTACTTTTGGTCGCAATTTTTGCGTCAAGGTTGTGCGGGATTAGAGTCCGATATAATTGCGTCAGAGAGCCTGGGAATGCGTTCCCCGACAAAGTGTCGCCGCGTGGCATTGGAGGTTAGCTATGAAGCCACGCGCCGCTGGGGACGGAAATTCGGCAACGTGCTCTCTGACCGCGTCCGCCAGCGCGCTCTCGATCGCGGGCGGACAACATTGGCTCTGGTGCGCTGTCAATCACAATGGCTTCGTTCTCGACGTCTTAATTCACCCGATACTTCTTCTCGATATAAGCTCAAGCACATCTCAATCTGGAAAGTGTGACGAACTGCGCCAAAGCATCCGCCCGCTCAGCGCTCAGCACCGCCGTCGAATCGACCTTGTCTTTTCGACCGCAGCAACTGATTAGGGAGCTTTGGCCTCCACAAAGACCACTATTGCTATTTCTTGACGAGCAAAGGGTGTGCCAACGAAGATTGCGCAGTGAATGCTCAATGGCGATAGAAAAGGTGTGCCTCGCTGGTGCGGGCTTCGATCGCGTCGGCCTTGCGGCAACGGCGCCGACTGAAACAGTGTCGATGACGGCGCCAAAGGGATTTCATCAATGTCTGAGCTGCAGCGAAAGAGTCGCTTGCACGGGTCGATGATTGCGGAGAGGATAAGGTCAACATGACGCCGCCGCGGCCAGGCCTGAGTGCAAGGACCACAACCTGAGTAAGTCGCAAAGCAGACAAAGCCAACACAAACACGGTACGAACTGTCGACTATTGCCTGGCACGAAGAATGCTGACCCTCGACGTGCCGAGGGCACCCTCCCTCAGGCATGGCTACCATCGCAAGTTGAGGCCGTGGCTGGCCAGTGAGGTTAGCGGCGCGTGACATAAGCCAAGGACGGCGTCTGCTCGGCCGATACCGACGGGCGTCTTGTCACGTCGCTGCTAACTTTCAATGCTGCGTAACAGCGTGTTTGTGATCCGCGTAGGATTAGTGCCTCACAGAGAGAACAGATGGATCCGGGCGGCAGGTGAAAATGGCAAGAAAACGCGTGCTGTGGTTCTGTCTCGGCCTCTTGCTGGTCTGTGTGGCTGACTCGGCCCTCAGAAGC
Source organism: Bradyrhizobium sp. USDA3010 (assembly GCF_056429065.1). NCBI lineage: Bacteria > Pseudomonadati > Pseudomonadota > Alphaproteobacteria > Hyphomicrobiales > Nitrobacteraceae > Bradyrhizobium > Bradyrhizobium sp. USDA3010. The sequence goes on along the minus strand of NZ_JBWJZD010000098.1, from coordinate 1,497 downwards.
AACGGTGTTCGCGCCAACGACAATCCCCTCATCCATAAAGTCAAATCGATCTGGCGAGCGCAGAACGGACAGACCGTCGAACGCATTATCTCGAAGCTCTCGAAAGTAGCGCACTTGGTCCCCCAAACCTGGGGCATTGCTGGAGGAGGATGCTTGACACCCTGCTGGCTCGAAAAAGCAGGTGGATCGAAGTCGGGAGGTCTTGGAGAGAACTGGCCGATGCCAACCTTACTCCCAGTGCTCTCAGGGATAGGAACTTCTCGCAGATCGCAGTGGGAGCAAACCCCGGTTGATAATTGCTGTGGGACGACCGAGCGATTTCGGCAATGCGCGGGCGAGGGAGCGAGATGTCCAATGAGGACAGGCGTACTATGACGGGCCGCTTTCGGAGCCGGCCGAGCGGCAGCGTAGAAGAGGTCCGCTAAAATGTAGCAAATCGCCGCACAAGGAGCCGATCGGAATCATGATGCCAGCGTGAGCATGGCGGAGGTTTGCAACTTGATTGATATCAAACCACGGAGTGATTTAGCAATGAGTCCAGACCAGAGCGAGACACCACGAAAATCCGGCAAGGGCAACCCGAACGCGGATCGGCAGAGCGGACGAAACTGCACAGCAGAGGCGGAAATCGGGTCAACAAGAGGGCCCGCCGCCAGATCAATTGCAGCACACGCCGAAGGAGATCGGCGCGCAGTTCGCGTCAACTGACACCTCTTCGACTGACACCTCTTCGAACGGCCGGATCGTATCAGCGGAAACAACGCCGGTCAGCTATCAAGAAATCGCAAAAACCTATGCTGACTATGTCAAAAAATCCTTCGAACACACCAAGTCGTTTTTCGAGAAGTTGGCGGGCGCGCGATCGTTTTACGAAGCTCTTGAGCTTCAAACCGATTTCCTGAAACAGACTCATGAAACTCTCATTGCTGGCTCTCAGAAGATCCATAGGCTCCACGGGGAATTGGCCAAGCAGACGATAATGCGTTTGCAGGGGTTAGGGCCCAAGACAAGCCTGCCACGCTCTACAGACGTGCGACCGGGACAGTAATCCTGCGAAACAGCGAGTAACGCAAATCGCGGTTCCGACGATCGTGGCCGGCTTGCGCTGGAAGTCGTACCTTCGCGGCGGATGATCCTGGAAGGACCGGGAGTTTCCGCCAAGCTCAGCGCGCCTCTGCGTTCCGGAGGAAGGCGTTGGAGAGGTGTCATTCGCTTTGCGGCCGCAAGCAGCCTCCTGTCATCGAGAAACCGATGGAAACCCGTTTCGAGCTGGACGTCGTCGTGCGTCAATTGCGCGAACGAGCCAATGAGGTCTCTGCTCAGTTACTATTCGACATTCGCTACGTGCTGCAGATAAAGCCGCGGTTTGGTCCTAACCCGTCCTATTCGTGAGAGTGCGGCTTTTGGGCCCGATTGATGCGGCCGTACATCTGCTCTGACGAGGCGCACAGGATTGCCTTCGGCTTTTCACCGCCTGACGACCGGTACTTTGCAACG
>NZ_JBWJZD010000097.1:0-5365 GCF_056429065.1 Bradyrhizobium sp. USDA3010 | reverse complement strand
CGACACCACCAGCTCAACGGCTTGCCGCTTGTACTCCTCGGTAAACGACCGACGTTGACGTTCCATTCGACACCTCCGCGCTCAATGAGCCTACTACAGGTGTCCACTCATTCGGAGGAGGTTCACAAGGTTGAACTCACTACTCCTTGCCAGATCAAGCGCTTGTTCGAAGTGAGCGGCTTCGGCCGCGACGGTATGACCGAGCTCCTCTAGCATTTCCACGACCATCATCCTTATCATCGTCTCGTCTTCGACGACGAAGACAGAATAGGTTGGCGGTGCCGTCACTGGAATGCCTGGTTTATATGGTGCAACAATCGGGCCTTGTGAGCGGCCCCAGCAACCCTTGGAGGCCCAGGGGGCGATTGCTGGGGCCACATGGCCAGTCCCGCGTCAGTCGAGATTGGTCAATCTGATCGCACACTGAATCCAGAGGTGAGGCAAGCGAGAACGGGAGTCTCTTGTCGCGACATTGCCCAAACGTGGCAATATTACCACGCTGATTCACATAGGTTATCTTCATAGAAAAGAGCAGCGCGGTGGGGAACGTGCCCGTCCACGAACGATTAAAACGAGATGCGCTATCGAAGGTGGACAGACGAAGAAATCGAACGACTGAAAGCTATGATCGCTGCGCGAGCGAGTGCTAACCGCATTGCCGTCGCACTAAGGCGCCCGATCGACTCCATTTATGACCGGGCCGAGAGGCTTGGTTTGCACCTTCCAACCCGCACAGATGAGCGCAGACGAGCGAGAAACTTGCTCAACTCCAGTACAAGCTCGGAATGAACGCCGCGGGTGCTAGCCAGACGCCCTTCGCGAAGTCGATCACCTCGCCCCAAAGCCGCCCCGGTCGATCGTCGGGGTAGCCCTCGCTAAAACGTCGCAGCCGTTAGCGCTTCACAGGCGGCCCGCTCTTGTTGCCGGGCAACCCTTTCACGTTCGGAGGATCCCTGCTGCTGCACGTGCTCGTTCTGAGGAGTCGAGCCTAAGGTGCCTTGGCCCGGCGCAGGCCCGTTCTTGTTTCCTGGCGAGCCGACTATGCCGGTGTCGGAATTTCGCGCGCTAGGAGCGTTGCTGACTCCAGCCGAGTTGGTTGCTGCGCCCGGACGTCCCAGAGGTGTTGCGGCCGCTCCAGGATTATTCTGGTCTCCTACGTACCCGGACTCACCGGAATTGAGCGTCTTCACGCCCTTGTCGGCCTCACTGTTCTGGTGCTGGGCGCTGGCGCGTTCAACCGTCATCGGACCGGCCGCCGCAACGCCCGCAACGAGCAGCGCAATGGTATATTTTCTCATGAGCTTCCTCCTAAAGTCCCACTCCACAACTCGCTTCGGCATGATCATTTCCTATGCCGCAGATGAAGAAGCCATTGGCTCAATCACCTGGAAGCCGCGTTCGTCCTCCCCGAGTATCCAAGGCGCCTGACACCGTCTCGTTGTAATATCCTGCAGTGCGGTGATTTGCCCTAACACTGGAAGGGCGGGCCGACGTAGGTTTGGCGCTCAGCTTCGCTTCAACCTTCTTCCGATCACGCTCAAGGCAAAGGGTATCGGCGTTGACCAACCTCTGATCTCGAGCCACGGGTAGCCGCCATGGATCGCTTCGGGAAAAAGTAGAAACTTTCGCAATCAAGCCGAGTTGGCGTCGAACGATTTTCGAGGCCAGAAGCGTGAGAATGACAGACGGACCCCTGCTGAGGACGGCGATCGATACCGCGTGGTCCGTCTACCGCGCCACACATCCGGGCGTGCTCGACGGGGATCATCGTCTCTGCCTGCTTGAGCGTCCGCTGCAAGGGAAGTGGGAAGCGCATTGCGGTAACTCCGAGGAGTTGACCGGCCTTGGTATTCGCCTATCTACGGCGGCTTCCAGGCGAGAAATGCTGAGGCGGATGGAGACGCTTGTCTGCCGGATGGCTTCCGAGATCGCCCGCCCAGATTGGACATTGCTCGCCGCGTCGCATGCCGCCTCTGCGGCCGTCATTTCGGCGCGGGGTGCGCTTTTCGGCTAAGGGACAGAAATGCGGATCGCACAGCTTGCTCCATTGGCCGAAAGCGTCCCGCCGAAGCTCTACGGTGGCACCGAACGTGTCGTCGCCTGGCTGGTCGACGAACTGGTGGCGCTTGGGCACGACGTCACGCTGTTCGCAAGCGCTGATTCTCAAACAAAAGGAGCGCTAGAGCCGGTCTGGCCCCGGGCGCTTCGGTTAGGACGGAAGGGCGTCGATCCGAACGCCGCCTGCGCCGTGTTGCTGGAGTCCATCGCCAAAAGTGCATCCCATTTCGACGTCATTCATTCTCACATCGATTGGCTGCCGCTTCCGCTGCTCGGCCGCTTGGGTGTGCCGTACCTCACCACGATGCACGGACGGCTGGACTTGCCTGGATTGTCGGAGGTCATCAGTGCATTCAGCGACGCGCCTTTCGTCTCGATCTCCGGTCAGCAGCGCCAGCCGCTGCCGCACGCGAACTGGATCGCCACCGTCCAGCACGGTCTGCCGGTCAGTCAATTTTGTCCTTCGTCGGAATCAGGATCATACCTCGCCTTTCTGGGGCGCCTGACGGCGGAAAAGGGGCCGGAGGACGCCATCAGGATCGCGCGCGCCGCGGGCATGCCTTTGCGCATAGCCGCCAAGATTCCGAGGGGCGAAACCGGTTACTTCAAGAAACGTCTCGCGCCTCATGTCGACGGTGAAAGAGTCCAACTCATCGGTGAGGTTGACGAGGCCGGGAAGCAGCCGTTTCTCGCAGGTGCCGCTGCGCTGTTATTTCCGATCGATTGGCCCGAGCCCTTCGGCTTGGTGATGATCGAGGCGATGGCATGCGGAACGCCGGTGATCGCTTATGGATCAGGCTCGGTACCCGAAGTGATCGAGGACGGCCTGACGGGGTTTATCGTCGATAATGAGGAGGAGGCAGTCCAGGCCATCCGTGAACTGCCACGCCTCGACCGGCGAAAGGTTCGCGTCAGGTTCGAAGAGAGGTTCTCGGCAAGCCGGATGGCGCGAGATTACGAAGCCCTATACCGCAGGCTCACCGCGGGTACGGCCGGCCGTGCGGCATGATTTCGGCGAGGTGAGAGGAGCAAGGAATGCGGTTCAATCGAACGATGTACTGCGCGGCACTGGTCGTTTCGGTGATCGCTGGTCCCTCTCTTGGCGCCGAAACGAAGGCCGACGCGATCAATGTTGCTAAGCCGTCGGCAACGTCGCTGTCAAACGAGCCGACGCCGGCCGGAGTTCGGCTGCAGGTGTTGTTGGATCGAGCGCATTTCTCGCCGGGCAAGATCGACGGCAGGTTCGGCGAAAACGCGAAAAAGGTGCTGCGAGCTTACGAAGAGGCGCAGCGGCTGCCTATTTCAGATGTCGTAAATGCGGACGTTTGGGGAAAGCTGGCTGCGGACGGTCGTCCGGTGACCATGAACTAATAGCGGACAGGGATGTCGCAGGGCCGTTCCTCGAGAAGCTTTCGTCGCGGCCCGCCGTCGTGATCTCGATCATTCCGGGATCGACGCGGCGCGCTAAGGCGCGACACGGCATAGGCTGCAAATCGTCAGGGACAGCAAGCGAAGATGATGAGCGTCCCGGCAACCGCCGCGACAAGCGCAGGACGAACTGGGCGTGGCGTGATCCCACCCATGGCAAAGTGACCTTCATCAACTTCAATTGTGATCGAGCAATTGAGCGGTTCATATACTTTGCTCTCCAGGAAAGAGCATCCGCAACGCCTGAGGAAGCTGCCAACAATCATCTAGCGAAGCTCGGGCAGGTGGGCGCTGAATGAGGTCCATCCGGCGCCGGTGCCGGCCTCCTGCACCAAGCTTGGCCCGAAGCGGGCCTTTGACGAGCTCGGCACATGGGCGGCGGTCAAGGCCGCGATCGCGGCGGACGCAAATGTCCAGGAGGAGTGGGATCTCGCGACCCAGATCCGGCGCGCTGATCCCCTGGTTCAACACATGATTGCGATCGTTGGCCTCACCGACGCACAAGTCAACCAGCTTCTCATTCGCGCAAACGCCCTGGTCCGATCGGGCCTGCGGGGCAAATGGGCGGCAAATGGCCGAATTTTAGCCGCGGGGGCTCGATTCGAATGACGACGTGCCGTCGATGTAATTGACAGGCCGGGCTCCGAAGGCGAATCATCGGCTGATTGTCAGGTTCGATCCTGAAAGCCGCTGAGTCCGCTGTCATGAAGATGCTCACTGAGTATTTGGAGCGCGCCCTTGAGTTTGAGAAACTCGCGGCCTCGGAGCACAACGAAGCGTTCAAAGCACAGCTCTTAAACCAGGCTGCAGCGTACCGAAAGATGGCGGAGAAGCGGGCAGAGCAATATGGCCTGCCCAAGCCGAGCCCTCCAGAGACGAAGTAAGGCGACCAGAACAGGGTTGTTCGGCACGCATCCGGATTGCGTCGCTATCGCAGGATGATCTCTATTGCGCTCGCACCGCTGGCGATCGTTTCGCTTTTTCAACTTAAGCCTCACCACGGCGACCCGTTGGGCTCCTGTCGGTCCAAACCATCGGTTGGTTTTGCAACTTCTCGAAGGCTTCCTCACTGTCGGCCAGGACGCGGTAGCTCTGCTCCATTGCCGCCAGAAAGCGGCGCGTGAAGTTGTCGGAGGCCGTCACCTTGGCCCGCCCGTAGTGCTCGGAACGCTCCCTGTATTCTTCAGGTGTCATCGCTTCTTTCTGCGCTCGCTGGCCATCTAACGACCGCCCTGAAGGCTCGTTCCTCCTCTCAGTTCCATAAAACAGGATCATCACGATGACCAACGCAGCGGTTCCTGCGAGCGCTATCAAGCGGTCAAGGCCGCGATCGCGGCGGACGCAAATGTCCAGGAGGAGTGGGATCTCGCGACCGAGATCCGGCGCGCTGCGCGCAAACGCCCTGGTCTGACCGGGCCGGCTTCCGCTCTGGCTTTCTCACACCTCACGCCGCTCGGGTGACATGTCGTGCGAATAGCGGGAACGCTCGACCGGGGCGAGCAGAGCAGCCATTTTTAGTGCGTGCGGGTCTCGCTCGCCCTTGGCGGCGCGAGCAAGAATTTGCGAAGCCATGTCGGCCATCATCGTCGATGTGCGCTTCGATTGCGGAAGCGTCGCGGCAGCCTCGTCGAGGACTGCTCTCATCAGCTCGATTAGCTCCGGCTGAAACACTGATCCCATGGCATTTTCCTCACGGATACGCCCCACCACATTTTTTCTGACCGCTAAGTTTCCGTCTATTACCTGAATTAACCCGTCTTATTCGTCAGAGGCGCCTGAGAGGCTGGCGAGCGTGGTGTAAAGCGCTGATGCGGCGTAGGATTCGGTTGCAAAGCCAACCCCATCACCTTCAGCCGCGAACACCACGCCCGCCATGACC
>NZ_JBWJZD010000096.1:0-5688 GCF_056429065.1 Bradyrhizobium sp. USDA3010 | reverse complement strand
GCGCGTTGCAAAGTACCGGTCGTCAGGCGGTGAAAAGCCGAAGGCAATCCTGTGCGCCTCGTCAGAGCAGATGTACGGCCGCATCAATCGGGCCCAAAAGCCGCACTCTCACGAATAGGACGGGCTAAGAAACAGCCGGATCGACGTCTGGAATTGCTGTAACACGAAGCCCAGACACTTGGCTCGGCTTCCGGACGGGCGCCGGCCGTCCTCTTCTTTGACATGGCAATCCTCCATTCAACCATGAGCAGGAGGGTCTGGGCTATGCGAATCGTCATCTTCCTAATCGGGATCGTCGCTAGGCCGACGTCACCACTCTCAAGTTCGCATGCACGTATGGACCATTTTTTAACGGGGATTTGCCTCCAATAATCGAACGGCCGCTACCCTCCCAGTCGCCGAGGAGCACAAGGCCGTTTCTACGCCGCACAGGCGCGCAACCGTGCTGGACAGTTTGTTTAAAATGTCACGTTCCATGCGCAGCCGCTCGTTCTCCTCACGTAGCCGGATGATCTCGGAAGCCTGGTGCGCCGGCATCGGCGCCGCCTGCGTGCTGGGGCGCCGCGTCGCCGATGCCGCTCCTTCCGCAGCTTGTCCACCCAGCGCCGCAACACCGAGTCGCGAAGACCGAGTTCCTTGCTGACCGCCGTGATCGACCGGCCACTCGATACCACCAGCTCAGCAGCCTGCCGCTTGTACTCTTCGGTAAGCGACCGACGTTGACGCTCTTGCATCCGACACCTCCGGGCTCTCTGAGCCTACTACATCAGGTGTCAACTCATTCGGAGGAGGTCCAGTTTCGCTTGATGCGTTTTCGCGGTAAGGATTGCCTTAGCCCGGCCGAAGTAGGCATCGGCAACGCGAGATTATCGATGCTGTCATGGTAGTGGACGTGATTGTGGCGTTCGACGAAAGCCCGGATCTGTCGTTCGAGGTCGCCGGGCAGGTAGTAGTTGTCGAGCGGAATGCGGTTCTTGACGGTCACTGATGCCGATGCTCGACTGTGCGACGCCATACAGCGTCGAACCGTTCGCCTGGCTCGCCAAAATGCTTCGGCGCATTGCTTATGGCTCGCGGAGCAGCGAAATCGACGCTCGGCGGAATCGCGCCGCCTGACAGCATCGCCTTACCGCGTACAAAAGAAGGGCCGCCTACGTTGCCGCAAGCGACCCAAGTCTAGGGAGGAACGCCCAAGGAGGGCAGCGATAGCGGGGCGCTACCGCATTGCCTGAAAATAGGACGATCGCGATCGGCGGCTCAATTGAACGTAGGGAAACGTCGGGCATCTAAAGGGACATGGAACGATACGAAGGTTTATGGGGCCCGCGCGCGAAGCTGGGCGAAGGCTGTCGTTGCCTATGCAACACGTCGAGCAGCAGCCAATCGATGCCATCGACAAGTCAATCTTTCTTATCAGAACAAGCGACGCGAGCGCGCCGACGGGGGACCAGACATATGAGTGCGGCCAACATCGCAAATGCGCCCGACAATCCTGCGAGGTTTGCGAGGAAACCGACTAACCACTGAGGCCGCCTTACGGCACGACGTGAATCACTATTATCCCGACCAGCAGAGCAGCACCTAAGACCGCAATGCCAATACTGATGCGAGCCGCGGTTGAATATGAATGGAAGGGTGGTTGTTCGGACATGCCGCCGCGCTCCTCTTCTAGCGCCGTCACCGATCTCAGCCCGTCTTTAGCTCGGGCGCCCTAGGATGAATAGAGGATGAGGGGCCAGGGAGCGACGGCCCCCCAGAATAGGTAGGAGCCCGATCCGATGTTGATGCTGTAGCGTCAAGCGTCGTTTGCCGTTGGGGCGGGAGTCCGTGGAGCATCAGGATCCGGCTGCGCGATCGAGCGGGTCTATGTCGACAACGACTACCGGCAGCCACGACGCGCGAAATCCCCGCCGCGTCTTCACTTCAGGTCAGAAGCGCGGCGTCGTCGGCGCGAGCTGTGAAGCCCAGTCCTCCTCTCAAACTCTGTAATGTTGAATCATTTAATCGGTAGTTGCCGGCCGAAATAGATGCTGCCTCTGGAGCGAGTGGGCAGAAGCACGTTTGCCCGGAACACGGCACTCGGAGCTCGTTTTTTCATAATCTTGGTTGTCCTCCAATTGACTTCGGCGCCGTTTTCGATTCAGACAGGCGCAGACAGGAATGCGTAGCCTGCACGAAGAAGACCTATCTGATATTCTCGGCTATGCATCGGATTGCGCTCTTCGTTACAAATGGCGTATCCGATGTCGTATATGCGCTTAACCCTCGCCTCACGCCGAACGCAATACCCCGCGAGCGCGGTTTCCAGGTCGTGGCTGCGATGGAGTTCCTGAGCGAGGACCAGAGCATCCTCGATCGCCATGCCGCCGCCCGACGTCATCTGCGGTGTCAGCGAGTGAACCGAGTCACCCAACAATACGACGCGGCCGCGGTGCCATGGTGCAGGCATCATCAATACGTCGAACGGGCGGTAGCTTATATGATTGCCCTGGCCGACCAAGTCGGCCGCTTGGATCAGTTCGGGCGCCGTAAATGGGGCGAGCAGGTTTCGAACATAATCGCAAACCTGATCTTGAGCGACACGAAGCTTTTCATCCGTGGTTTCCAGGAAGAACAGGTAACACAGCTCCTTCGACAGCGGCAGCGCGCCAACCAATCTCCCCGTCGGATGGCGATAGAGGATGAAGCCGTCCATAGCTTCGGTCCGAGAAACAGTGTAACGCCACACTCTTGGCCGGCGTAGTGCGGCTTGAACTCTTCGCCGAAGAGTTGCTGGCGCGTCTTGGAATAAACGCCATCGGCCGCGATCAACAAGTCTGCGCGATCTGTCTCGCCGTGCGAGAGCTGCACCGTCACGCCCTCAGCGTCCTGATCAATCCGAGTGACAGTCGTATTGAAGGCGATCTCGGCGCCGCTCGTCCTGGCGGCCTCCTCCAGGATCTGCCCGAGGCGCGGCCGCATGATCCCTAGCGCGGCTGGACGATCCGGGTCCCAAATTCTTGGCGAGAACTGCTGATGCAGCGGGTTTTATAGCGCGACAATCAGGATGAGAGCGGAGTCTCACCCTGATCGCCGCCGCGCAGGGTTTCCGGCGGCGTCGCGTATCGATACGACGTCCCACCCGTGACCGCTTTGCAGAGACGCTTCCACCAATTCCAATTCGGCGAGCGCTCGCAGCGCATTCCCGAGTAGGGTGATGCCAGTCCCGATCCGGTCGCTCCTATCTCCCATTTCGATGACTCGCACAAACACACCGATGCGTCGAAGCGCATGGGCGGCTGTCAAGCCGCCAATACCACCGCCCACGACGATAACGTTCTTCACCGCGCCCATGTTTCCTCCTACACGTCCGTTGTTCATCTCCCGTGGTGAACTGCGCCACTGCGCCTGCTCTGTGTGCAGTTCATCCGCTCGATACAGCGAGACTGCGATGTACGTCGTTTCGAGCGATTCCCTGATGCCTTCGGTCGAGCGGTCCCGCGCAAGACCGCTCGCCTTGCTACCGCCGAAGACCGCCGCGGGATTGGAAGCGAGCCCCCAGTCGAACGTGACCATGCCGCTCTGCATCTGGCCGGACAGGCGCAAAGCCCCGCTTCAAATCCTTCAGAACCTAGTTTTGTTGGCGTGCGTCCTGTTGGCGTGCGTCCCGCCGTGGAAGGGCACGATTGGCGCCACTTCGCTGAGATCGACGCTGAGGTGCGGCCGCTGCTGAAACTCGTCGATCACCGACATCTAAACGATGTCGAAGGACTGGAGAATCCGACCGCCGCGGTCATCGTCGATTGGTTCTTTGACCGCATTCTTGGCTGCTAGAGTGTGCCGATTTGCGAACGACGAGTCTTGGGTGGAGGTTAGGGTCGGTTGAGTGAAGCCATGAGCTGGGACAGACAAAAAAAGGGTCTTCGCAGCTGCGCCTGAGCCGCAAAGTCGACGCCATCTGTAGAACGTTGATGGTGTTGGTCCCGATCTCGATCATGCGATCAGCGTAGATTTTGAACGGAGCTGCTTGTGTCGGACTGCCTATCGCCTTCATCCGGTGCACCGTTCGCAAGTGAGGCCGAACTGCAAGCCAACTTTGTGGCGCCTAATGGAGCTTGGGCGGCCAGATCTGCCAATCATCGTCACAGATCTGACAAATCTCGCCTTCCTCGATGCCGAGATCACTCAGGTGCCCGTTCACTGAGTGCGGAAATCGCCAAGGCAAATCCGCCGTGTCTGGCGTCGAGTTCAGAACGGATGTCCCCGAAATCGAGCGAAGCCTCATAGCGTCGGTCGCAGCAGGCATGGTAACCGCAAACGTTACGTTCTGAAGGCCGACGCTCTCCAGGTGACCAATTAAGACCAGGCAACCGGCTACCATGTGTGCAATCCAACGAGTTAGATCACCCCAGTTAACTCTAGGCGCACTCATCACGAAGTGCGACTACCAATTCTTGGAGGTGGAAGGGCCGCGGGATGTCCCGATCGCTATTGAACTAGGTCGGGCCGGCGCGCATCCTCAATATCGTCGACGATGTCAGCAAGGAATGTCTGGGCGCCATTCCTGACACGTCGATCTCGGGCCGGCGTGTGGCGCGGGAACTGACGACGGTTGTCGCGCGGCGCGGCAAACCCGGCCTGATCGTCTCCGACAACGGCACCAAACTCACCTGTAACGCCATGCTGGCCTGGTACAAGGAAACCGGCATCGACTGGGACTATGGGACGAACGGGCGTCAACTGAAGCGGCCTAATTAAGCTTCAGCTCTTTGATTGCAAGCCGCGAGATGGCTGATGCGTTCGTTACGCCGCGCGCGCGGACCTCAATGACCTTGCGCGCGATAAATTCGCAAAGTGGGTCTCCCCGCTCGACCAACCCAAGCGATTCCAGCGTGAGCCGGTAAGCCCAATTAAGCGATTTCCGCTCCTTTTCCGTATAGGTACTTCCGGCGAGCAGGCGATTGATTGTCATCGGCCAACGATCCCGTGGAACCGATAATCATGCCCGAATAGGGGACCAGGGGATGTCCCGATCGCTGTTGAACTAGGTCGGGCCGACGTTGCCGGAATGAATGTTACGCGGCCCTCGTGACGTGGGCAACGGGGTTGATCGTCATGCGATTGTGGCGAGCTTGAAGAGCCGCACGCAGAACCGACAATTGGTTATGCGCCTTCAATCGTCGGAAGCCCTTGTTAGCCTCGATCATGCCGGCCGCGACCCATCGCAAGGCCATACCGGCATCCCGCCAGCGTTTGACGTTGCGCGTGACGCGGCGAATGGTGCCCATCATGTTCTCGGCGATGTTGGTACAGGCGAGCGATCGACGAAGCTCCTTCGGCAACTTCAACCGGACGACAGTCAGGATTTCGTCGAGGCCTTCGAGGATGCTGGCCGCTACGCCGGGCCATTGCTGGTCGAGTCGACGCGCGAGATTGCGGATCAATTTTTCGGCCTTGTCGGCGTCATCGAGCTCCCAGGCCTGGCGCAGCACCCGACGGGTGGCCGCATGATGCTCTTTCGGCAGGCGTTCCATGATGTTGCGCGCCTTGTGGATCTGGCAGCGCTGGATCGCAGCGGCCGGACTGCGGCTGCCGCTGCCGGCCGGGCTCGCCTACGATCGAGCGGGCACAATTGTTCTCAATCCGGATGAGGAGGTGCGCGCCCGTCTTCATCTCGTGTTTGCTAAATTCCGGGAACTGCAAAGTGCG
>NZ_JBWJZD010000095.1:0-6428 GCF_056429065.1 Bradyrhizobium sp. USDA3010 | reverse complement strand
GAAAAATTGATCCGCGATCTCGCGCGTCGACTCGACCAGCAATGGCCCGGCGTAGCGGCCAGCATCCTCGAAGGCCTCGACGAGATCCTGACTGTCGTCCGGTTGAAGCTGCCGAAGGAGCTTCGTCGATCGCTCGCCTGTACCCCCGCGTCACGCGCAACGTCAAGCGCTGGCGGGATGCCGGTATGGCCTTGCGATGGGTCGCGGCCGGCATGATCGAGGCCAACAAGGGCTTCCGACGATTGAAGGCGCATAAGCAATTGTCGGTTCTGCGTGCGGCCCTTCAAGCTCACCACGATCGCATGACGATCAAGCCCGTTGCCCACGTCACGAGGCCGCGTAACATTCATTCCGGCAACGTCCGCCCGACGTAGTTCAACACCGATCGGGACATCCACGGTGGGAAGCGATGGCGGCGATAAAGAAAAGAGGGTCCCGGGCGGTCGGCATGCCGGTCGTCTACCCCCCTCGGCCGCTCCAATTCGTTAACTTAACGGTGCCTCGGCACCAATTCAAGAAAAGGCGTTTCGGTCGTGCCTTCGCGTGGCACTCTGGCCGATGCGCCTCGCGTTTCTCGCGCTCGGGGCGCCACGCCGCGTCGGGAGGCTCCGGACATGGGCGACGCTGCTGGCCGCGCGCCCGATAGAGCTGGACCGGCGATTACTTTGTCCGTCGGACATCTCTTCGTGCGTCATCCGGGACGGATCGAGTAATTCCTCCTTGCCGCAAGCCAATCTCACTGGTTGCGTTAGGGAACCTACAAGGTTTGGCAGGCGGCCAACTCAACAAGCTTAGGTATCCTAACGGCCCCGGTCGCGCAGTGCGGGGACATCCCAGACGAAGGAGATCGCAGATGGCCTACAAGAAACTCGTCAATCAAAGCGGGCTGACGCTTACGATTTTGCTCATTACGCGTGTTGGCTCGGAGCCGAACCAGTAACGGACCGATTGTGGCGGCGGCACTACCGGCGGGCGGCAGGCAGACGGTTGAGTACGGTAATACGCAGACTCCTTCCTTAACGGGCTCGTGATTTCCTTGTCTTTCGATGGGCGTTTTCGAGCGCCTCGCAGACCGTGACAACTCGCGGCAGGAGCCGGAATAATCTGCTGAACGACAAGCCGACCCTGTCGGCGCCGCCGCCTGCTCGACGGGGTGCCGCAGATGGACCGAAAGCTCAAGCTCACGCCTCCGTCGCTCCGGTGCAGCGGTGACGCGGGCGCCGAGTTGTTGAATGGCCTTTCGGCCGCGACGCACCCTGGTTCCTTCATCTGGGTAGTACACAAGGACCGAAGGTGCTCTGGGACAGAGTATCCCTCGGGACGCCCAAGAGGCCATGAAACGACCGCACGTCATCACGGGAGGCGGTATATGCATATGAACACCAATCTTGCGGTACACGAACCGAGCAACGCGCTCCGGCTGGTCACACTGGCGTATATGAGCCTTCTCCTCATCGCCTTTGCCCTTATGCCCGCCCAGTTCATCGCCTACCTGTATTTCCAGCAGGATCCCACGCTAAAATTCGAAAATCACCCGTTCCATGAATTCGCGATTGCCGTCGCCACCCTCGAAGGGCTGTTCGTCACCTATGTGACGTGGCGCTGCTACTGGTCTTCGGGCGAACCTCTGTTGCGTTGGTTGACGCTGGGTTTTCTCGGCTTCGTATTGATCTATTTACTGCACGGCGCCTTCACCAGGATGGCACACCGCAATATCTGGCTGTTTCTGCTCTATGGACCGGCGTCGCGTCTCGCGATGTCGATTCTTCTCTTTGTTGGGCTGCTCAGCTATAACCAGCCATCAGACGAGGTCGAGAAGCGTTCGGATGCGCGCACATGGCTGATGTGGACCGGCCTGTTCCTGACCGTGGATATAGCTGTCGCATTGATCGCCTACTCCCCCTATGCGGGACACCCGGCGGTACGCTTGTCCATGGAGGGCGGTGCACTGGTGTTCAGTACGCTGAACGTCGTGGTCATGCTCATGCGAGGGATTCACTCGCCGCTCATGCTTGTTTTCGGCATCTCGGTCGCGTGGTTTGCGTTATCGTCGCTCGCATTCATTCTGGCGGCACCGTGGAATCATATGTGGTGGCTCGCCCACGCGATCTTTGCTGGCGGGTTCTTCTTGCTCAGCTATGGCGTTGTCCAGGCATTCCGAACGACGCAATCCTTCTCGACCATCTATAGCCAGGAAGAAATGATGGCCCGCCTGGCCGAGTCGATGGCCGACACTCAAAGGGCGCTACAGCAAGTGCAGGTGAGCAATCAAAGGTTAGAACGCCTTGCCGCCACCGACCCACTGACCGGTGCCGGAAATCGGCGCCACTTCCTCGAGCATATCGGCGCCGAGATCGCGCGGGCCAAACGAACCGGTGCTCCATTATCTCTGCTGTCGCTCGACCTCGACCATTTCAAGGATATCAATGACTCCCGTGGTCACAGCGTCGGCGATGAGGTGCTCCGCGCATTCGTGCGAAAGTGTCTGGAGGCGATTCGCCCTTACGACTCTGTCGCGCGCGTGGGCGGCGAAGAATTCATGGTCTTGCTGCCGGGAGCGACGCTCGACACGGCTTGCGCGGTAGCCGAGCGCCTACGATCGACGATTGAAGGCACTGCATTCGACGTCGAAGCCCGACCGTCGGTCTGCGTCACCATCAGTGTTGGGGTGTCGGAGTTCGGGCGCGATGGAGACACGCTTGACGGATTGCTGAACGTCGCAGATCAGCGGCTCTATCGCGCAAAACATGAAGGTCGCAATCGTGTGATTGCCGCGTAGGCTTCGTTCATTCGCGCGCCTAGCCTAAGGCTGCACGAGCAACATGGTCGCGACCCGGGAATCGCGGCGGCGAACAACGTAGATCGCATCTTGCTTTACGCGGTCGAGCGAGTCTCTTTATCCATCAACGCCGCGAGCGGGACAATGGCTTCGCGGTCGCAAGATTCGCCTGAAGCTAAGTGAGCAGGCGCGCCGCATTCTTCGTGCTCAAAACTCAGGAACATGCAGTTGCTGGAGGTCACCTATACCGCGCTAGGTAAGCGATTATGCAGGCGCTTTCTCGGTGGCTCGCCGGCCTCGAGAGCGCGGGTGAACCGGAACGATTCTCGGCAGGCGCAGCGCCAGTCGAGGAGGATACACGGCAACAACCTTAACACGCCAGACCCTTCAGTTCCAGAGCATGCAGTCTGCCGGGGAGGCTCAGCAAGTGGCGCCCGGGGGACCATCCATTCGCTCTTGCCACTCGTGCGCCCCAGAGCCCTCAAAGCGTTGAAGCGGCATCCTGGGGGCGTAAATCGTGGCTTCGGCCGCGCTACCAATGTGACAACTTGCCGGGTCGATTGCAAACCACTTTTGCCGGGAACGACAATCGCGATCCGACGGCGCGCTTACGTCGCGGGCCTTGCGAGGCGTTAGTCGAGTTCAGGCAATCGGCGCACAACACCTGGTGTTAAGTGTGGATTTATGCTACTTGTAAGAGCTTACTGGAATAACCGGCGTCAGCGAAGGTTCGACTGTGATGAGTTTGTCAAATCCACGATCGCGCGTATTGCACGCCGATTGGTTCGATTGGCGTAGTTCTGCCACAAGGGATTTCATCGCTCTCTTTGGGGGCGTCGTTCTTGCTTCGATCTTGGCGCATGTTTATGAGCTTGGCCCTCGTTTGTTTCAGCTGGGACGGGGCTATGCGGATTCGGCACTCGACGCCATCGTATTCATGATGTTTGTCGCATTCTTTCTGAGCGTTGCGCTGACAATCTTTAGTGTTCGCCGCTATCGAGATCTCGCCCGAGAAACCAAAGCACGAACCATTGCAGAAGCAGAAGCGCGCGATCTGGCGCGACATGATCCATTGACCGGCCTGCCTAACCGTCGCCTGTTTGATGAAAAACTTGATGCGTGCCTTGGCCTCGCCGACGACACCCACCAGGTGGCCGTTCTGATGCTTGGCCTTAGGGGCTTCAAGAGAATCAAGGACGCGCATGGCCACGCAGCGGGGGACAAGGCGCTTTGCGAATTTGCCAACAGGCTCGCCGACGTCTTGCGCGCGGATGGTGTCCTGGCGAGGATTGGAGGCGACGAATTCGGGATTGTCATGCCAGACATTAGCTCCCTTGAGGATCCCACCAATCTGGCGCGCCGTATTGTGGCGTCCGCCGGCGACACTTTCGCGATCGAGACGGGGTCAGCCGAGCTTGGTGTTGGAATTGGCATCGCCATCGCTCCGATTGACGGCGTCAATCTCCACGAATTGGTCAGGCGCGCAGAACGTGCACTTTATCGCGCACAAGGCGATGGCAGGTCGTGTGTTCGCTTTTTCGAACCAGAGATGGACATCCATGTCGAGCGGCGCATCCAGATTGAGCGAGAGCTTCGCAGCGCGATAACGGCCGATATTATCGAGCCGCACTACCAGCCGTTCGTTTCGCTCAAAAGTAATTGCATCATCGGGTTCGAGGCCCTGGCGCGTTGGGAAAACAGGACTTTTGGGCCTATTCCGCCCGACGTGTTTATTCCGATTGCAGAAGAAACGGGCCTCATCAACGCGCTTGGCGATCAGCTTTTTCGCCGCGCCTGTTTTGATGCCAATACGTGGCCGGAGATGTTTACGCTTGCCTTCAATATTTCGCCAATTCAGTTGCGTGACCCCGCGCTTGGACAGCGCATTCTATCGATCCTTGGGCAAACCGGGTTCAGTCCGAGCCGCCTGGAGATTGAAATTACGGAGAGCGCGTTCGTGGAAAAGACCGGGGTTGCGAAGACCGTGATGGATGAACTCCGTCAAGCCGGCGTCCGCATCGCGCTCGATGATTTCGGTACGGGTTATGCTACGCTTAGCCAGCTGCTTTCGTTTCGTCTCGACAAGATCAAGATAGACCGCAGCTTCGTGTCGCATCTCGACGACAGTACCGACAGTCAGGTGATCGTTCGTGCTATCCTTGGCATTGCAAATGGATTTGGTTTGACGGCCACGGCCGAGGGTGTCGAAGACGCAGGCCAGCTGGCCTATCTGGTGGCCAATGATTGCGCAGAAGGACAAGGTTATCTGTTCAGTGATGCCGTCCCGGCCGCCGGTATCCCCGCGCTGCTTAGTCGCGAATCCGGCCGCACGGCGGTTGAAGAGATGCGTCAAGACGTGAAATCGTGACAGGGTGTTTCGAGTCCTACCCGGGGACCAAAGTTGCTTGCAACGCGCGAGGGTGTCCTAGCAGGAAGATCAAGCATTTTCTGACACACCGTCGTACTCACGCACGATCAGCGTTAAATTTCATCACCTTTTGGGCAACCCGTGGGTAACCACGTACCCATTACTAGAAAGAACGCTACGGCGAAGGTGACGAAGGATATCGCAAAATGCCGGGGCACCATTCGCCGCGTCACGCGCAACGTCAAACGCTGGCGGGATGCCGGTATGGCCTTACGATGGGTCGCAGCCGGCATGATCGAGGCCAACAAGGGCTTTCGACGATTGAAGGCGCATAAGCAATTGTCGGTTCTGCGTGCAACCCTTCAAGCTCACCACGATCGCATGACCAACCCCGTTGCCCACGTCACGAGGGCCTGAGACCTCTCCTGCCTTGATTGACGTTGACACGCTTTTGATTGCGTCTGAAAGTGGTTCAACAGCTCAGGAGGAAAGGTGGCGATGAAGCTCCGGATCCTGCTACAACCCGTTTCGCTAATTTTTGCTTTAACCGTTACTGTTTGCATCGAACCCGCAGACGCACAGTACGTTTATCGACGCAATGCCCCGCGAGCTTACGTCGCTCCTTATTTCAACCGCCATTTCATTCTTCCTCCGTGCTGGCGATGGGGGTGCAATCGGACACGGCCGGTATACACAATCCGGCCCTACGGAGGGGATATCGCGGGTGACTTTTTAGAGTGAACCAAGGAGCGATCCTCTTTGAGGAGTACCGCCTCTCTCCGCGCTCGCCTAAACTGTTAGGGCCAGAAGAAGCCGTTCAGCAGATGTCGGAGATGGATACGCGTCCAACCCTTATACCATGCGAGAGCGGTGTAGATGCCGACAGTCATCAGCCAGGCGCACGTGGCAGCTATTCCCGAAAAGAGAGCGTTTTGAGTGTAATTAAACACAATCGCAAAAATGCCGATCAACGCCATAAATTCGATTGCACCAAATATACGTCGCACATCTTTCGCTCTCGAATTTCTCATCCGCGAATTATAACATTTCCTCACCTGCACGCGCCTCTCTCACAGATGCGCATCATGATGGAGCGCAATTGAATGGGGTGCGATTGTGCCAGCTTGGCAACTTTGCTGGGGGTCGACGAGGACGTTAGCCCGTCTTATTCGTCAGAGGCGCCTGAGAGGCTGGCGAGCGTGGTGTAAAGCGCTGATGCGGCGTAGGATTCGGTTGCAAAGCCAACCCCATCACCTTCAGCCGCGAACACCACGCCCGCCA
>NZ_JBWJZD010000094.1:0-6737 GCF_056429065.1 Bradyrhizobium sp. USDA3010 | reverse complement strand
ATGCCTATCCTTATCGCTATCCTTACGACTATTCTTTGACATTGTGACCTCGCGACAAACCATTCCGCGAGATCTTCCTAGCCGACCAGATCAACCCTCAGCGCGTGGTCTCCGCATGACGCTCACAACTGGACGAAGCCATCCAAATGCTGGAGAGCACCAGGCAACGCTGTGGTCGGGCAGAAATTGGCCAGCGAAGATTGATCAAGACCTAGGGCCGGCCCGCACGCGTCTCACTATCCGGTAAGGAGACTTCGAGAAGAGTTTACGAAGCGAGCGGCCACGCACCGCCCCTGATGAAGCGTAGAAAGCCGATCAGCAACAGCATTAGCCCCGGCCGAAGCGAGCAGAACCGACGATGCGCAGGTCTTTTGCAACTACATCTCGGCGAAGCTGGTACCCATCCAGGCTCAGTCAGATCAGCTTCATAGACATACGGCAGCGAGCGTACCAAGCGCACCGAGCATCAACCCGATCAGCGAACCGGTCGTCGGAACGTTTCTAAAGAGGAGAAGAGTGAGTATCGGCTCCACCACCAGAATAGCTCCCACCGATATTGCGACAATGATCCAGATATTCTTTAGATGCATGTAGCCCAGCGCGTATCCGAAAACGAGAAGGATACCACCGAAAGATATCAGGAGAAACATCGGCAGGAGCATTGTCACATCCCCGCCGGCCTTTCCAAACCGCCTTGAGGCAATCAACTCGGCGATGATCGAAATCGCTTCTCCAAGGAAAATCGCTGCCACCGCTACAATCTTCAATATCAAGCTCATCGGCTGTCCATGGCGGCCCGGATATGGGGAATTGGAGGGCACCGTTGGCGTTGCTTTTTCGCTTGTCCGGCGCCTACACGGCGCCGGGCCGGCTCACCAGTCGCTCCTTACGCGGGCTCGTCAACGCCTGCCTGATTGTCGACCGGCCCGCGACATGCAGCGATTGTTTGGCGCCGATCAAGCCGCTTTCGCTAGTGGCGTTAACGAATGCGGTTCAAGACGAGCCCAACCGCACCGCGTGCCGCCTGCCGCCGACGCGATCAGGGACTAGGCTGCAATCCGCACTGGGAGTGAGGAATAGCCGTGCACGAAATTAGATGCGATTCGCTCCGGTTCGCCGACAACGCTTACGTCTAGCCCTGCACGCAATATTTCGTCCCAGAGGATATTCAACTGCAGTTGTGCAAGATGCCGACCAACGCACCGATGGATACCAAATCCGAACGATAGATGCTGCCGCACATTCTTGCGGTCGATCACAAAGCTGTCGCCATTCTCGATGACCTCTTCATCCCGGTTGCCAGAGATATACCACATAACGACCTTGTCGCCCTTGCCGATCTGCTTGCCACCCAGAATGCAATCTGCCGCCGCGGTGCGGCGCATATGGGCGATCGGTGTCTGGTATCGAATAATCTCCGACACGGCGCTCGACACGAGCGCAGGGTTATCGCGCAGTTTTCGCAGCTCGCCGGGGTACTGATTCATGAATAAGACGCCGCCGGTCATCGAGTTGCGGGTGGTGTCATTGCCTCCGACGATCAGCAGGATCAGATTGCCGAGAAACTCATCCGGCTTCATATGGCGCGTGTCGGGCGAATGTGCCATCAAAGAAATCAGGTCCAGGCGCGGCTCGGCATTAATGCGCTCGTTCCAAAGTCGCGTGAAATACTCAAGACATCCGGACAGGATTGTCCTTCGCTTTTCCCAGCTGTCGATGGCATGGCCGGCTCTCGGAGGTGTAACAGCTACATCTGACCAATAGGTCAGGAGCCGTCGGTCTTCGAAGGGAAAGTCGAAGAGCGTGGCAAGCATCTGCGTCGTCAGCTCGATCGAGACCATATTCACCCAATTGAACGGATCATTGCGCGGCAACCCGTCCAGGATCACCCTGACCCGCGAGCGGATCAGACTTTCAAACTTCGCCAGGTTATCCGGTGCAACTATCGGACTTACGGTATTGCGCTGCCCGGCGTGTTTTGGAGGACCCATCTTAATGAAGCTCGGGGTCCAGTGCTCGTCAGGCACATCGACGATCGTGACACCCTGTTCTGACGAGAATGCCTTATGGTTTGTATCCACCGCGACAATATCGCGGTACTTCGTGACGGACCAATAGGGGCCATAGCAGCTGTCTTGGCAGTAGTGAACGGGATCCTCCCTTCGCAGCCGCTCGAAGTATCCCCATATGCTATCATCCTGAAAGCGCTTGGCTTCGCTAACATCCAGCTTGCTCAGCGGGATACTCGACGCCTCATCGGCTCTACGTGCCGATCTCGCTTTCATGATGGTCTCCGCAGATTTTGTTCATTCGAGAGCATACGGGTCCGCATAGTCGCTCTCCACGACCGCCCTGATGTGTTGGTTGCGAGCATGTCCTCGCTCCAACAAAGTATCTCAAAGCGCGAGCCGGCCTCTCCTACCATTTCTGGCAGGATAGATCGCATTGACTTTCCAAGTCGATCCAATCCAGTGGACCTTAGAACCATCACGGCAACGCTGGCATCGCCTGAGATCGGCTATATCGTTGCTCGAAATCAAATAGCTGACATGCCACCACAGCTTTCCAGGTCTTGAAGATCTCAAATGCGAACCTCTTTGGCTCCTCACGGCCGCATTGAAGCTATTTTTGGGCCGCAGCGCGTGCGGCGACAATCATTAGCGCGGCTCATCCTCCCTGACACCACCTAGCCGCAGCACCACCGAGAGTACGCAAATGTTCTGTTCGACCCGACAAACGCCTGCTTGATCCAACATCCTGGCGGGCAGCCCAGCAACTGAACGAGACAGGAGCTCTCGAGAACGATCGTCTCCGAGGCTACGATGCTCAATCGCTATCCACCCAGTTCATGGCCGCGGAACCATTCGCAAGGACGATGGCTTGCGCCACAAGTAAAAAGGATGGTCCGGGCCCTGGCACCGTCATAGGCAGAACTCCAAATAGCCCTTTCGCCCGGTCAGCTTCTGATCAGCATCACCGCTGCTCGGCAAGCTCTGCGCAGACCATTGCGACGAGGAGGCCAGGCCTGGCACCCGGCTCACGCGAAAGCTAGACGAGGATGTCAGTGACAGCGAACGGTACTATGCGCAGTCAGCACGTAGAAAGCGGTATTCGCCCCCGAGAGATCGGTGCCACGTTCAGCAAGCGCGTTGTCGAACCCGGCGCATTGCCGACCGCCCCTTGCTCTCCTTCCAGCAGTTCCACCTGAAAGGATCAAAGAGAATGACGGCATACCCGACGACGTTGCAGAATCTGCGCGCGGCTGATCCTGGTAGCAAGGTATTGGAGATAACCACGACCACCGGCTGCATCGTCAGATGTTCTTATTGCTCCCAGGACAAGTTCGCAGATCGCCAAAGGCTCGTATCCCAAGCCAAGCATCTGGGTGTTCAGGATTTCAAGCAATGTCTCTCACGCGTACCGACAGCTACCGGCATTAGTTTTGCCGGATATTCGGAGCCCTGGTTGCATCCGCATTGCAGCACGATGGTTGAGCATGCTTACGCACGCGGCCACGACGTCCGGATCTTCACGACCCTTGTTGGAATGAACGGAACTGACGTTCGGCGCTTGCAAGTGCTCCGGTTCAAGACTTTCGTCGTTCACGTACCCGACGACGGCACCTATATGAACAGCCGCCTCGTCGGAAAAAACTACATCAATGTCATGCGCCGACTGATTGAGGCAAACATTCCCTCAATTCAATTGGTGGTCCTGGGTAAAATCCATCCTGATCTAGCCGACGTAATCCCCGCCAAAAAGCTACAACGCTTGCGGCCGCTGAGTAGCAGGCGAGGACGTATAGATCCGAGAATGATCACCTCCCGGCAGCCGATCGCCGGCACTCTGACATGCAATGGGAAACAGCAGCATCGGAATGTCCTTCTTCCAAACGGCGATGTTACTTTGTGCTGCATGGATTTTGAGCGGCGTCATGTCCTTGGGAATCTTTTGCGCGACGAGTACGAAGATCTGTTCGAAGGCCGGATATTTAGCGAAATCGCCGACCGCATGAACGGTACGGATGGCTTTCTGCTTTGCAGGACGTGTGAATTTGCCAAACCGGAGCCGGAATGTAGGAGCCCTGCCCGCGCGCTGTGAGAATGGCCATACCGATGGAAGCGCGCTGCACCAGCTGGACTAGCGCCAGAAGGCGGATCAGAGTCGCGCTTCGGCGAAATGCACGACCGGGGACCAGCCCTTAGGAGAGCTCCAAGGACCGCCTATGTTCAACTGGTGCGACTGGAGGTGGTAGATGCTTTTCCCGCAAGATGACGGACGATTTGGCTTCGCAGTTGATCTCGTGCCTCTCGATCGATCCAAAAGCCGTCTTCAGTAATTCAACGAGCCGCTCTCCAATGGGAGTTCGAACGTACAAGACAGCGTAACGGGCCTGACCCACATGCCCGCCATGACGAGACCAACGTTGCGCTTGCAATTCAGCGAGGTGAGTAGCTGCAGAGTATTCCATCCACGATCGATTACAACGACATCGACTTGCCGATCTTGCCGGGAAAACCCGCCCACGGCGGCGCTGGTGCCCTCCCACAAACCATGCGATGTGGGTATCCGACAGACTCGTTCCCCGGGAGGTCATCACCTGCACATCGTGAGAGCTGCCGCAGAATCAACTGCGACATTGTGCGCTGATTTTCCGCTCAATAGGACGCTCATAGCTCAAACAGTATTGGCCGGCTGCCGTTCTCATCATGAAGGATACGATGAAGAAGAAGCCTTCGAGAAGACGCTCTCCACGCAACTTGTCCGAACCATCGATTTCGTCAAGTTCGCCGAAACCAAGAATGCCGCCCCTCTTACGTTCTCCTCACTTTGGATCATCAGCACGATCAACCTGCTAACGAGCCAGGCCAGCTTGCCACTCGGTTACAATGTCGCATTTGCGCGGCGCTTCCTCTCTTCGCTGTGGGCGGTCTGGTTTGTATTCTGTCGTTTGTCCCGCAGGTGTTGGCTCAGTTTTTCGAGACGGATGACGACTCCGTCAGCTTACTGTATTAGGGCGCCGCGCCGAGCACACATTCAAGCGCTGCCTTTGATCTTATTCCATATGCAAGGCGTTCCAACCCCTGAGGACCTGGGGTGCCAGTCTGGTATCGACGAGTTTGCTCCAGGACTTGCCTACTTCGATCCAGCGGCATTTTCGCGCGGGCAAGCTCTCCAGCACTTTTTGGGCAATAGGTGCGAGACTCGCAGCTTCGGAGGTTGGGTCGAGGCCAGCGTCTGCAAGGATTTTCACGGCTGCCTCTTTGGATCGCATCCACGCCGCTTCGGTGAACCTGCTCTCCGAGAAATACTCGAAACAGGTGCGAAACGTCAGAGCACGGCCGATGACCTTATGGTTTGGTAATCCCGTCTCACTGAGCCATCGGCGCAAATGGTCGCACCATTCCTTGTTGCTGAAGTCGAGAAGATTGCCACCTTCGAAAATCAAAAGCGCCGCCATGCCAGCAATTTCAAATCGTACGTCCTCATCTTGTTTTTCGAACCATTCGCGGATTGCTTGCAAGGGCGTCCTCGGCATCTCGGCCGCGCCGGTCCGTTTTAACGGGACGACGTTTTCCAGTGAGGGCATGCGCGGCCAAGGCTTCCCCTTTGCGTCCCAAAAGACCCAACGCTCTGCGATCGCTTTTGCTTCTTCCGGTGATCTGGTCCGCCAAAGCTCCTTGAGCGCCTCGTCGACGTAGTATGAAACATCCGCCTTCAGGCCACGTGTACGCGCGATTGCTGCTAGGCGTCCGGCGTCAAGGAGCCGGGCCGCGAAGTTGTTCTCTGCGTTCATTTTCCGAGGTCTTTCGCGCCTCTCCAGCGCGTCCCGTTCATTCTGCTCTAACCGTACTACAAGCCCGCTATTCACGCCGTTGAAAGTTAGCGGCGACGTGACAAGACGCCCGCCGGTATCGGCCGAGCAGACGCTGTCTGCCTTATGTTAGGCGCCGCTAACTTCAGTGGCCAGCCACGGCCGCAACTAGTGATGGTAGCCATGCCCGGAAAGCCCCTAGGCATGGCTAGGGGTGTGCATTCTTCGTGCCAAGCAATCGTCGACAGTTTGGATGACGTTTGAGTTGGGTTTGTCTGCTTCCCGACATGCTAAGGTCTCGATCCTAGCAGTAGAGCTTGTCAGCAGCGGGCTCATCTTGATGCTGCCGTCTCCGCAACCACACGAGCGACGTCGCTGGTGGATCAAAAAGCCTTCTGCTTTCGCTATTGGCGCTTTAAATCGGCACCCCTGCAACAGCGCTGGGCTCCCTCATGGTTAGTTTAGTCCGTCCGGTTCGTAAAAAATTCCTGCTCCAAGCTGATTGCGGTCACTCTTAGACACACAACCCGCGTTCCAATCATCTCAATAGCAGTCTGGCCATTGGTGATTGTGCTTTCTATCTCAGGCGTCTTCAGAATCTTCCGACAACGACGGCATTTTAACGTCGCCGGCACGTGCATACGAGAGAGATGCACTGATACCCAATTAGGATAATTTTCATTCGTCGAATTTTGGACAACTTAATGAGCGTATCGCGTGCGGAGATCGACTCTAACAAACAGATCGTTCCTGTCCCAGGAGAATCATTTCTTTACTTTCTTCCATCGCCAAAAAGTAAGCGGCAAGCTGAGGCCGTCAGGCGGCGTGGTTCCATGGCATAAGTACGTCGATTTGGCTGCTCGGCCAGCCATTGGCGATACGCTGAAGCGTGAGGGTGAGCCAGGCGAACGGATCGACGTTG
>NZ_JBWJZD010000093.1:0-7239 GCF_056429065.1 Bradyrhizobium sp. USDA3010 | reverse complement strand
GGAAATGAGAACGGCAGACTCGTATCGTCGGTCATGGCGAGTGTGGCGGCCCGGATGCGCGGAGGGTGGGTGTCAGCAACCGAATCCTACGCCACCTCAGCGGCTTACGCCACGCTCGCCAGCCTCTTAACAAGCCGCTGATGAATAAGACGGGCTAGGTCCGCTTCAGCAAAAAAAGCTGCGTGACATAAGGAAACACCACCTCGTCGGAATCACCGAGGCCGGCCTTACGCAGGATGGCGTCGGTCTTGTCGCGAAGGACCGCCTTTTCGGCGTCGGGAAGATTGGCGACATAGCTCGTCGACACGACGCGTTCATAGACACCGTGGCGCGCCATCCGATGCGGATGGTCCTGCACGAATTCCTTCTCGAGCACGAAGCGGGGATCCTGCAAGATCCAGCGCCAGCGCCCCGAGCGTTGCCGGGGCGTATCTCCGGCGTAGCCTTCGATCATGACGGACAAGGCGTCGACCCACGGCGCGCGGTCATCCCTGTTGTTCCAGACCAGCGCCAGCGTACCGCCGGGACGCAGGAGGCGCGCGATCTCGGCGACCGACGGTTCGTTGTCGAACCAGTGGAACGCCTGCGCGCAGGTCACGAGATCGACGCTGCCGGTTTCGAGGCCGATCGCATCGGCGCGGGTGTTGATGACCTCGATCCCTGCGTCGCTCGCGAGTTTCGCGGACATTTCGGCGACGGGCTCGATAGCGACCAGACGCGCTGTCTCGGACAAATGCGGAAGCAGCAGCCGGGTGAACTTGCCGGTTCCGGCTCCGAGATCGACGACACAGCGCGCGGCCTGCAGCGGCAGCGCCGCGACGATCTCCGCCGGATAGCTGGGCCGGCCCGCCTCGTAGGCTGCGACCGCGACACGATAATTCCTGGCCGTCGGGTTCAATGTCATTGTTGCTTCTCCTGCAAGCCGGGCATCTGCGATGAGATCTGCGGAACGGTATAAAGCAGCGCTGGTGCAGAACCGGAAGAGCGCGTCGAGTCAAGATTCGCTGAGGACCCGTCACCTCTGCGTCAGTGCCAGGCGCCTGGCGTTGCTCCTTGTTGAACAAAGTGCGCGCAGTTTGAATGATCCTGCTTCGGCAAGAATTGATATCGCAACTTTGCGCGCTTGTGTTGCATCAACGTCGCAGTTCCAGGTTGCAAGTTACGGTTGATTGAACCACAGTTCTTGAGAGCGGACGCGGTCTGTTGCGCTTGCGCGGGACAAGCCCGGTCCCGCTTCCGCACCGGAGCGACCATGCAGCGATCCAGGGCAGTCTTCATCACCGGTATTGTCTACGCCTTGATCGGCTTGGTCCTTGCGGGCGGCGGCATCTGGCTCGCCGCGCTGGGTGGATCCATCTCCTACATTGTCATCGGCGTCGGCATTCTCGCCACGGCTGCGCTCTTGCTGGCGCAGCACCGTTCTGCACTTTGGCTGTTTGCGATCGTGCTGGTCGGCACGCTGGCATGGGCCGTCTATGAGGTGAAATTCGACTGGTGGCCGCTTGCGGCGCGCGGCGACATCATCTTCCCGATGGCGCTCTGGCTGCTGACGCCCGTGATCGTTCGCGGGCTGCAACGAAACGAGCCGGTATCCTACAGGCGTGCGACCGCGCCACTCTGGGTCGGCGTCGTGGCGGCTGCGGCCGTCCTCGTGGCCGGGCTGCTGTCGAGCTATCACGACATCAATGGCACGATTGCCGAAGCCGGTCCGGCCGTGCAGCAAAGCGAGGCCGACCCGCAACCGGACGGTGATTGGCGCGCCTATGGACGCACGCAATTCGGACAGCGCTATTCGCCGCTGAAGCAGATCACGCCCGACAATGTCGGCAAGCTCAAGGTCGCCTGGACCTTCCGCACCGGCGACGTGCCGACGCCGGAGGATTCCGGCGAGACCACCTTCGAGGTCACCCCGATCAAGGTGCGCGACACGCTCTATCTCTGCTCGCAGCATCAGGTGCTGTTCGCACTCGACGCCAGGACCGGCACCGAGCGCTGGCGATACGATCCCAAGCTTGTGCACAACAAGACGTTCCAGCACATGACCTGCCGCGGGGTCTCCTATCACGAAACCGCGGCTGGCGCCGTCGACAGCAGCGGCAGTCCGGCGCCGGCCGGATGCCCGCGCCGGATCTTCCTGCCGGTCAATGACGGCCGCATGATCGCGCTCGATGCCGACAGCGGCAAGCTCTGCGACAGCTTTGCCGATCACGGCATCCTCGACCTGCAGCAAGGGATGGGAATCAAGACCGCCGGCTTCTTCGAGCCGACATCGCCGCCTGTCGTCAGCGACAGGATCCTGGTCGTTGCCGCCGCGGTGATCGACAATTACGCGGTCGAAGTGCCTTCGGGCGTGATCCGCGGCTTCGATGTCTACACCGGCAAGCTGGTCTGGGCCTGGGACTCCGCCGCGGCCGACGAGAACGCGCTGCCGTCGCCGACGCGTCATTACACCAACGGCTCGCCGAATTCCTGGATCACGGCCTCGTTCGATCCGAAATTGAATCTGGTCTACATCCCGACCGGCAACAACGGACCCGACATCTGGGGCGGCAATCGCGATGCGCTGGTCGAACGCTATTCGAGCTCCATCGTCGCGCTGGACGTCGACACCGGCAAGCGCGTCTGGTCGTACCAGACCGTGCATCACGATCTCTGGGACATGGACGTTCCCTCGCAACCGAGCCTGGTCGATGTGACGACGGCGAAGGGCGTCGTTCCCGCGATCATCCAGCCGACCAAGGTGGGCAATATCTTCGTGCTCGACCGCAGGACCGGCGAATTGATCGTGCCGGCGCCGGAACGTCCGGTGCCGCAGGGCCCCGCGCCCGGCGACCGCTCCGCACCAACCCAGCCGTTTTCCGAACTGACATTCCGGCCGGAAGCAAAGCTGACCGGCGCCGACATGTGGGGCGGCACGATCTTCGACCAGCTGCTGTGCCGGATCATGTTCCACAGCTTGCGCTACGCGGACACGTTCACGCCGCCCTCGTTGCAGGGCACGCTGGTCTTCCCGGGTAATCTCGGCATGTTCGAATGGGGCGGCATCGCGGTCGATCCTGTCAGGCAGATCGCCATCGCCAATCCGATGTCGCTGCCTTTCGTCTCAAGACTTATTCCGCGCGGCCCGCAGAATCCTCCTGCGCCGACCGCCGAGAAGCCGGTCGGCAGCGAGGTCGGGGTGCAGCCGATGTATGGCACGCCGTTCGGGGTGGATATCTCGAGCTTCCTCTCGCCGCTCTCCGTGCCGTGCTACCGGCCGCCATGGGGCTCGATGGCCGCCATCGATCTCAGGACGATGAAGATCGTCTGGCAGCATCCGAACGGCACGATCAGGGACACCACGCCGCTGCCGCTTCCGTTCAAGATGGGCGTGCCAATGCTCGGCGGGCCGATCACCACCGCCGGCGGCGTCGCGTTCTATACCGGGACCTATGAGTACACGATCCGTGCCTACGACGTGCGCGACGGCAAGGTGCTCTGGGAAGATCGCCTGCCGGCCGGCGCGCAATCGACGCCGATGAGCTACGAGGTCGGCGGCAAGCAATACGTCGTCACCGCGGCCGGCGGCCACGGCTCGTTCGGCACCAAGCGCGGTGACTATGTCATCGCCTACGCGTTGAAGGATTGAGCTGCTTCATCGGGGCCGTAATCTTTCTTCTCCTTCTCCCCTGAAAGGGGGAAGGTCGGGATGGGGTCCAGCAGCAGGCGATGCTTTCTGAGAGAGAGCGGATTCCACCCGCTTTGCTCCGGCGCGCAAAGCGACCTCCCCTTTGCAAGGGGAGGTGGAACTTGCCCAACCCGGATAGCGTCCGGAAGGGTTGGCAAGACCGGCCAAAGCCGCTAAAGGTCCGCCCCCTTTCACAGACAATCCGAGCATGACATGACGAGCGCCCCGCCCGCCGTCTCGATTGGCGTCGATTTTGGCACCAGCAACACCGTGGTCGCGCTGTCCGATGCCGATGGCCGCGTCGAGGCGATCCGCTTCGACCATGGCGGCCGCACGCATAGCGTCTATGTCTCCGCGCTGTGCTTCTGGGAGGACCGGCCCGGGGCCGGCCTGCATCCGCGCGCCGAGGGGGGCCCGTGGGCGATCGAGCAGTTCCTTGAAGGACGCACGATCCATCGCTTCATCCAGTCGTTCAAGACCTTTGCGGCAAGCTCGGCGTTCAACACCACCCAGATATTCCGGCAGCGCTACAAGTTCGAGGATTTGCTCGCGGCGTTCCTGCGCACGCTGACGCGCCATGCCGGCGAGGGCTTCGACTTGGGCGCACCGACCATCATGGTCGGCCGCCCGGTGAAGTTTGCCGGCGGCAATCCCAATGACGAACTCGCCATGCAGCGCTACCGGGCCGCGTTCGAGCGGCTCGGCGCCGGCCACGCGCGCTATGTCTACGAGCCGGTCGGCGCAGCGTTCTCCTTCGCGCGCAGCCTCGATCACGATGCGACCGTGCTGGTCGCCGATTTCGGCGGCGGCACCAGCGACTTCTCCGTCATGCGCTTCTCGCGCAAGGGCGGCGTGCTGCGCGCCGAGCCGCTGGGACATTCCGGCATCGGCATCGCCGGCGACACTTTCGACTACCGCATCGTCGACCACATCGTCTCGCCGCGGCTCGGCAAGGGCACCAACTACCGCTCGTTTGACAAGGTGCTGCCGATCCCCAATCACTATTATTCGAGCCTCGCGCGCTGGCATCAGCTCGCGATGATGCGAGGCAATGGCGATTTGCGCGAGTTGCAGCAGCTCGCGCGTACCGCGATCGATCCGGCGCCGCTGCACGACTTCATCACGATCGTCGACCACGATCTCGGCTTCGCGCTGTACCGCGCCGTATCCGACACCAAGGTCGCACTGTCGAGCCGCGACCGCGTCGAGTTTCGCTTTGTCCGCGAAGGCATCGATATCGGCGCGACCGTGACGCGCGACGATTTTGAATCCTGGATCGCCGACGACATCGAGCGGCTCGGCGCAACTGTCGACGAAGCACTGGCCAAGTCGGGCATCACCGCGCGCGACGTAGAGAAGGTGTTCCTGACCGGCGGCACCTCATTCGTGCCGGCCGTACAGCGCCTGTTCGCCGAGCGCTTCGGCGAAGCACGACTGACTTCGGCGGACCAGTTCGAATCGATCGCCTATGGTCTCGCCTTGATCGGCCACACGCCTGACCCCGACCGCTGGACCTTCGCCGAAGCGGCGTGACGGTTCGCGTCGCGCCTTGATCCCGGCCCAATACGCGATTAGATAATCTTACTTCATCAATTCGAGAGGATGCCGACAGCCATGGATTTCATCCGGACCGCAACGCCCATCAGCCTTGCCCACCGGGATATCCATTGCCATGCCTGCATCGATCACGCTCTCCCATCTGACCCTGTCCGCGCCTGACGGCCGGGTTCTCCTTTCCAATATCGATCTGAACTTCGGACCCGAACGGACCGGCCTTGTCGGCCGCAACGGCGTCGGCAAGACGACCCTGCTCGGCCTGATCGCAGGCACGCGCGCGCCGCAATCCGGCACGGTCGCTGTTCAGGGACGCGTCGCGATGCTGTATCAGGCGGTTCAGGTGCAGCCGGACGAAGGCGTCGTCGATCTGTTCGGCGCACGCGGTGCGCTGGCTGCGTTGCGCCGGGCCGAACAGGGCCTTGCGAGCACTGATGAGCTTGCGGATATCGACTGGACGCTCGACACCCGCATCGCATCGGCGCTCGCGCGCGTCGGACTGAACGACGTGCTGGACGCGCCGCTGGCGACGCTGTCCGGCGGACAGGCCACCAGGGCGCGCCTCGCCGCACTGACCTTCGCGCAACCGGACTTTCTGCTGCTGGACGAACCCACCAACAATCTCGACCGCGCGGGACGCCAGGCGGTGATCGACCTGCTCGCGGACTGGCGGCACGGCGCCATCATCGTCAGCCATGACCGCGAGCTGCTGGAGACCATAGATGCGATCGTCGAGCTGACCTCGCTGGAAGCCCGGCGCTACGGCGGCAATTGGAGCCAGTACCGTGCGCGCAAGGCCATCGAGCTGTCGGCAGCACGACACGATCTGGCCGATGCCGAGAAGCGCGTCGCCGAGATCGACCGCAAGGCGAGGGAAACGTCTGAACGGCAAGCGCGCAAGGATGGCGCCGGTGCGAGGAAGCGCGCCAAGGGCGATCTGCCGCGCATCGCCGCCGGGCTGCGCAAGGATCGCAGCGAGGACACCGGCGGCGAGAACGCCCGCCTTGCCGAGCGGCGGCGGACGCAGGCGCTTGAATTGGCCACTGCGGCGCGCCAGCGCATCGAGGTGCTGCAACCGTTCTCGGTGCAGCTGCCGTCGACGCAGCTGCCGGCGGGCAGGATGGTGCTGCGGATCGAAGCTGTTGACGCCGGCTACAGCGCGGACGCGCCGATCCTGCGTGATCTCACCTTCTCCATGTCGGGTCCGGAGCGCGTCGCGATTGTCGGTCCTAACGGCGCCGGCAAGACGACGCTGCTCAAGCTCGTCGGCGGCGATCTGACCGCGGCGCGCGGCACCATCGAGGTGATGACCCGCTTTGCGATGTTCGATCAGGCGGTCAGCCTGCTCGATGCCTCAGTCTCCATCCTGGATAATTTCTGGCGCATCAATCCGGATGCCGGCGAGAACGCCTGTCGCGCCGCGCTCGCGCGTTTCATGTTTCGCGCCGATGCAGCCCTGCAGACCGTTGCGAGCCTGAGCGGCGGCCAGTTGCTCCGCGCCGGCCTGGCCTGCGTTCTCGGTGGCGTGAGCCCGCCGCCGCTCCTGATCCTTGATGAGCCGACCAACCATCTCGACATCGAATCGATCGAAGCGGTCGAGGCCGGACTGCGCGCCTATGACGGCGCGCTGCTGGTGGTCAGCCACGATGAAGCCTTCCTCGAAGCCATCGCGATCACCCGAAGATTGGATCTCGCTGAGTAGAGGTGATGCGGCGCGGCGCAAGGTTTCGAACGACGAAGGCTGGTCAGAAAGTGAACAGCCGAGCACGCGTCGCCTTGGGGTAGGTCGTAAGGCGCGGTGCTCGGCTGTCAGGCCGCGCGGCGGTGCGGCCATTCCGCCAGCTGCGCTCGTCCCCACGGGCGAGGCCGTCGGAGCTGAATCTCGCCGGTTGCTAACCCGTCCTATTCGTGAGAGTGCGGCTTTTGGGCCCGATTGATGCGGCCGTACATCTGCTCTGACGAGGCGCACAGGATTGCCTTCGGCTTTTCACCGCCTGACGACCGGTACTTTGCAACGC
>NZ_JBWJZD010000092.1:0-7764 GCF_056429065.1 Bradyrhizobium sp. USDA3010 | reverse complement strand
ATCTTCGCCTTCATCGAAGGCTTCTACAACCGAACAAGGCTCCATTCCGCCGTGGGATATATCGCCCCGATCGAAATGGAGCTAAAAGCCGCCTAAACCAGTCCACTTTCTCGGGGGAAGATCAGACCGCGAGATAAGGGTATAGGGGGAATATGGTGGCGTTGACGAAACGCAATGTCATGTTCGCAACAGCTTGACTGTCTCTAGACATGATGGCGTCTGCTTCCGACCTAACACGCGCAGTCCAGGCGCGCGCTTCAGCAGAACTGCAGGCAAAAGGCGCTCCTCATCGTTGGCCTGGCTCTTGCTATCAACGATACTGTTGCAATGTGGCGAAACGCCAACTCGTTCAAACGCTCAGGAGGCCCGTATGAATTTCCGTCCGCTTCACGACCGCGTCGTGGTCAAGCGCATCGACGCTGAAGAGAAGACCGCCGGCGGCATCATCATTCCGGACACAGCCAAGGAAAAGCCCTCGCAAGGCGAAGTCATCGCCGTTGGCCAGGGCGGCCGCGACGAGACCGGCAAGCTGATTCCGATCGACGTCCAGGTCGGCGACCGTGTTCTGTTCGGCAAGTGGTCGGGCACCGAGGTCAAGATCGACGGCGAAGACCTGCTGATCATGAAGGAAAGCGACATCATGGGCGTTCTCACCGATGTGTTTTCCAAGAAGAAGGCCGCCTGACCCGGCTACGCGCACACCTCACCCCGGCGGGCGCCTGCCAGGCGCGCCGAAGGATGAGAGAATCAAACGAAGGAATTGTTTATGTCAGCCAAAGAAGTCAAATTCGGAGTAGACGCGCGCGACCGCATGCTGCGTGGTGTGGACATCCTCGCCAACGCGGTACAGGTCACGCTCGGTCCGAAGGGCCGCAACGTGGTGCTCGAGAAGTCGTTCGGCGCTCCGCGCATCACCAAAGACGGCGTCGCCGTCGCCAAGGAGGTCGAGCTGGAGGAGAAGTTCGAGAACATGGGCGCCCAGATGGTGCGCGAAGTCGCCTCCAAGGCTGCTGACGCGGCTGGCGACGGCACCACCACGGCGACCGTGCTTGCAGCCGCAATCGTGCGCGAAGGCGCCAAGTCGGTTGCCGCCGGCATGAACCCGATGGACCTGAAGCGCGGTATCGACCTCGCGGTCGAAGCCGTCGTTGCGGACCTCCAGAAGAACTCGAAGAAGGTCACCTCGAACGATGAAATCGCCCAGGTCGGCACCATTTCGGCCAACGGCGATGCCGAGATCGGCAAGTTCCTCGCCGACGCCATGAAGAAGGTCGGCAACGAGGGCGTGATCACGGTCGAGGAAGCCAAGTCGCTGGAGACCGAACTGGAAGTCGTCGAGGGTATGCAGTTCGACCGCGGCTACATCTCGCCCTATTTCGTCACCAACGCCGACAAGATGCGCGTTGAGATGGACGACGCCTACATCCTGATCAACGAGAAGAAGCTCTCCTCGCTGAACGAGCTGCTGCCGCTGCTCGAGGCCGTGGTGCAGACCGGCAAGCCGCTGGTCATCGTCGCCGAAGACGTCGAAGGCGAAGCGCTTGCCACCCTGGTCGTCAACCGCCTGCGTGGCGGCCTGAAGGTCGCGGCCGTCAAGGCTCCGGGCTTCGGCGATCGCCGCAAGGCCATGCTGCAGGACATCGCGATCCTGACCGGCGGCCAGGCCATCTCGGAAGACCTCGGCATCAAGCTCGAGAACGTCACGCTGCAGATGCTCGGTCGCGCCAAGAAGGTGATGATCGACAAGGAAAACACCACGATCGTCAACGGCGCCGGCAAGAAGGCCGACATCGACGCCCGCGTTGCCCAGATCAAGGCGCAGATCGAGGAGACCGCCTCGGACTACGACCGTGAGAAGCTGCAGGAGCGTCTCGCCAAGCTCGCGGGCGGCGTCGCGGTGATCCGCGTCGGCGGCTCGACCGAGGTCGAGGTGAAGGAGCGCAAGGATCGCGTTGATGACGCGATGCATGCGACCCGTGCGGCTGTCGAGGAAGGTGTCCTGCCGGGCGGCGGCGTCGCCCTGCTCCGTGCCTCCGAGCAGCTCAAGGGCCTGCGCACCAAGAACGACGACCAGAAGACCGGCGTCGAGATCGTGCGCAAGGCGCTGTCCTGGCCGGCCCGCCAGATCGCGATCAACGCTGGCGAAGACGGCTCGATCGTGGTCGGCAAAGTCCTCGAGAACGAGCAATATTCCTTCGGCTTCGATGCCCAGACGGGCGAGTACAGCAATCTCGTCACCAAGGGCATCATCGACCCGACAAAGGTCGTGCGCATCGCGGTCCAGAACGCGTCCTCCGTGGCAGCTCTGCTGATCACCACGGAAGCGATGGTCGCCGAACTGCCGAAGAAGGCCGCGGCGGGTCCCGCAATTCCTCCCGGCGCCGGCATGGGCGGTATGGATTTCTGACTGCGCCTCTCAAAGCGCCGACACATGCGGAGCCCTGGCAGGAATGCCAGGGCTTTTCAGCTTCGGGCGAACCATCCAGACACCATTTGAGCTGGATCGGCAGGTGGCGTCGAGAGCCGCATCGGTCATCCATGCCAGCAGCGGTTGGCCCGATCAAGCCTCGTCTGACGTATCCTCCGCGCCTCGGCATGGTAAAAAAGGAGCCCAGCTTGTGACGGCCCCCTGGCTTGCGGGCCATTCGGCTTGACGAAGCCGCCTCTGTTCATTCGAGTCTTTCGAAGAACCTCATCTGAGCAGACGCATATCTGGTGCCAAGCTACGGCTTTCACCTTCCGCCTACATTTACAATTCTGATGCGGAGTCCGAGGCGCCAGATACCATTCCTGGCTTCGGTCTGACATCTCGTCGCCAAATGAAGAGGCCCCAGCGGGGATTCTCCGCTGAGGCCAGATTGAGGTTGCCGAACCGCTGGTCGCCGAAATCAGCAGCCGTACGTTGGGCTGAAAAAATACGAAATGAAAATTACCTGCCCATAGCAGCATGATCTGAAAAAATTGGGGGTCCGAAAATAACAGGTGTGAATCCTCTTGAGAATTGTCACATCTATAACGGCGGTATCATAGTCCCAACCTTCCAATTTCGCTTATCGGCTCCCGTTTCCAAGGGCAAACACTCAAGCTCGAGCCCCGCGCACCCAGTTCGTGGGTGGACACGTCAATCCGCTCTGGAAATGCGCGCAAAGTCGGCCGACTTTGAAGCAAAGCAATGAGCCGCCGGGGCAGCGGTCTTGTGTTGTCCAATGCTCCCAACTCATCCTCGCAACCCGAGCTGAGCCGAAGGCCCGGCATCGGCGAGCCACCGCCCTCACCGACCGCTGGCGACACTCGGTCAGCCACTTCTCGACCCGGCCATTATTGTTGAGTCCCAGACTGCGGATTGCTTGACGCGCCCGTGTCCTGATTTATTGAATTGTTTGGCTTGGCTTCTGGCGACGCAGGACCTGAACCAGCCCCTGATGTTCCTTCACTGCTTTCCGTCCCGTTCATTGCTTCAAACACAGACGTTCCATGCGGACCAATGCTCATAACGACAGGTCTGCCGTCCCGTAACTTCGCCTGAACAACGAACGACCTCGCAACTGCTCTGACGTCTGTAAAGCCGGCGTCCTGGAGGTGTTGTCGAATACGGCGGCTTCATCCCACGCCGACCTGGCGCACCGAGAGCCTCGGTTCTCCATCAGAGCCGAAGTTCGCAAACGAAGCCTATGACCGCCTGCACCTAAGATGCGGATGAACTCTTCTTTTGTAGATCAAGCCAACTTGTCAGCTAGCGTTTTCAGCGCGTGGCTGAGAGGACGCGCAAGCTCCCCGAATACGCGGCCTGGCTGTAACCTTTCGCCGATGGTAGCCGTCCGTCCGGATGTCTTCGCGGATTTGCTCGCTCACCGACCGTACGACGCGTTTCTTCCGCCAGTTCCTGTTGAAATGGAGCGGAATGGAATCGCCCCGAGGAACGACGAGAAGGTCGTTCCGTTCGTTCACGTAGATATCGTACATGGATCCTCGCTCCCGACGAACATAGGCCGATGCTCAAGCGGTTTGGTGACTTTGACGACACAGTCGCGAGAAAGCCACATGAGCCGCTTTGCTCCTCGAGAGGGTGACAATCAAGCCGCCGCCTCCACGGCAATGCGGCGCCGAGCGTGAACCAACCAAGTCGCCGGGAGAATCCCGCACGCGGACATCGAAAGACGCCTCGGCGTCTTCCTCAAGTTCAATTTCCACGTCGGTCTTCAAATTACTCAGCATGCTGCGGCAAAACCTGCAACGTAGCAAGCGAGAGGAAGGCCTCGGGGTCTACAAGCAGCTTGCCGACCAACGTTTTGACGTCCGCTGGAAAACGGCCCCAGCACCTCTGGGGGCCAAGGGCCGGTACCGGGGCGGCCATCTTGCCTGACTCAGGGATAAGAGACGGGCGGCTTGAAAATAAAGAGCGGGCCAAACTGGGCAGATAGCATATGTGAATCTCGGCACGCTTTCCAACGAGAAGCGATCGTAGCAGACCTTGCACCCCCGCCTGAACTGGATGCGCGCCAATATTCTTTCCACCAAAGCGGCGGTTGACTCGCTTCTGAACGTTGGGCCCCCCTCTGTCGCGAGGTCGGCGCAGCGTCTCGGTTCGACATTGATCGGGCCGGACTTCGTAAAGCTCGATGTGGGGAATCACCGGTGCCAGTCCGCGGGACGGTCCGGGTCGCCGTGTGGCAGACCGTAAGTCCGATCAAGACTCTTCCGCTTCGCAGAACTCTGCTGAGAGACCGGTGCCACGAGCCTGCTGCACGTCGTTCGTTCATCGGAGAAGCGGATGGACCAACGCCAGGCGCCACGTTCTAATGCGGAGTAAAGGGGTCCTCAGAACCGGCGGTGCGCTCTGACCGGGCGTCCTGTTGCCAAGCGTCCCCCGCACAAATTATGGGCTCTTTTATCCCAATCTTGGCCCCTGTCTTCTTTCCAGAGCCACACGCGACGAAATAGCCGATCTTTTTGTCTCTCTGGGTGCGGCGTCAGTCCATGCGGACGCCGTTGAGGAGCTCCGCGGCCTCGATGAGACAAACGGTGCCGTGCTAATCTATGCAGGCTGGCTCACCACATTGGGATTAGCGCAAGCTGTCATGACTGATGGCACTTTCACTGCCTTGGACTGTGCCACAGCGGCGGCTGATCTGGTCAGCACCGAACTAGCTGCTGTGCATTCTCGCGCGCCGACACGCCTAAGTGTCGAACGCCGCACTCGTGCCAGCCAGACGCTGGCCAATTTTCTTCAAGACGCGGCCTGCTCCATCCGTTCCCCTGTTCTCACAGACGATTACCTCAAATTGGTACAATATGTCTAACGTCCAGCCACGAGGTGGAGCGAAGGCGATCTGCCACACAGGCATTGCGGATGCGCCGAGTCTCACCTCGACCATGACCTGACCTTGTCAGCGACAACAAGCCGCCGACCACGCAAAGCTGCCGGTTCATGATGGCGCATCGCGTCAGCCTTGAGATGCTCCATCACCGCCCCGCCGGACGAAGGATCCACAATCGCGCGGCGGGGGACTTTCCGTTGAAAACGATCGGGTGGCTCCTGCAGCATTTTCGCTCTGGACCGTTGCTTGCTCTCGGCGTCCGCATTTGAGACGACGTTGAACGGCATACGCTTGCTAAGGCTCGTACCCGTGCAACAATCCCTACTTCACTGAACCCATGCTCAAAATCGACTTGCATTTCATCTTTTCTGTTGATGCCTACGACGAAGCAAGCGTCGCTCCCCTGCTGCCCCTTCTGCATGTCTCGTAAGACGAACGCGAATAACCTTCACACCCGCTCGTTACTGAAATGAAGGAAGTTACAGACGTCAAAGTACTTTGCTTCATTCAAGCGGAATCCAAATGCCGATATTCGGCTCGTCAGAACAGATGGATCGAAAGCAAACGCCTGGAAGCCGTTCGAGCAATCTAATCGGACGTAGTCATCTGTCCGCACGACAGCCTGAACGTTTATCCCGCAAAGATCATAATATTCTAGCCGCGCCGCGGTCGCTGTCTCGCTGGTTGAAAAGAGCGACAACGCGAGATCAAAGGGCGTCCGGCACATTAGCGTGAGAAATTCCATTGGACGATCCATGGTGCCAAGAAAATTGAACGGCAGAATGCAAAGCACTCTTCCGTCATATCGCCGCATGATCTCACCGACCAGACGCCTTCTTTTAAAGAATTTGTTGGCCTCGCAGCGGACAACAGCCCCGTTGTCCTCCTTCAATCTTCGTGCACGAGGTGGATTGATATCGATACCAAGGTAATCACTGTCATCGTCCTTGATACCGATAAGGCGGTAGCAACTGCAACCGACCTCAATAATTAACCGGTATGTGGTCGAACGCAGGAGCTCAAGACAGAAGGCTCTCTCACGTTCATGGAACTGACGCACCCGAGCGGTGAAGTAGCCCGGACGCATGAGACGTATGCCTTCGTCGCCCAGATAGATCGCTCGATTCACTTGGCGAGATCGGAATGCAGAGGAGTTCACTGGCGCCTCATCTCATTCCACTTGCCCGAAACATAAAGTCTGCGACATCGGCGTCCGATCGCTGTGGTCAGTTCATCGCTCAGCATGTTCGCGGCCAAAGCCACATCTGCGACCGTCTGCTCGGGGCAGATCAGGTCGACTATTGTACCCGGCGCAGTCGAACTCTCGGGCAGATCCGTCACATCGATGCTGATGAGATCCATCGAAACGAAGCCGACGATTGGCGCGCGAGCACCACATATGAAGACATGACCTCGATTGCCGAGGCTACGCGGGAACCCATCTGCATAACCAATAGAGGCGGTCGCGACACGCATCCGTCTCTTCACTGGGTACGACCTGTGGTATCCGATCGCTTCGCCGACCTTTACCCTGCGACATTGAATGATTCGTGTTCGCAGGCGGACGACTTGCGATGGCCTGAAGTCGGGATCACCGGATATGGAAAGGCCCAGAATTCCTCCGCCCGACCGTATGAGGTCGAAAGGAAATTCACATCCCGCAAATAGTCCCGCGGAGTTCGACAGCGAAAGGATGGCTTTGGGAAACAGATAGGTGAGTTTACGGAACTGATACAATTGTTGCCGACTGATTTCGTTGCGCCACTCCGCGCAGGCGAGTTGGCTCATGAACAACACGACAGGCAGATCCGACAGCACCTTTTCATTCTCGGCGGCTTTTTGCAGTTCATCTATGGGAAACCCCAGTCGAGACAAGCCCGTGTCGACATGGATACCTGCGGGTAACAGCCGGTTGCGAAGGCGGCAATGCCGAAGCCATGCGTCCAGCTGTTCCCTGCTGTTCAGGATCGGCAGCAAATCATGGTGCTCAATAGCCGCCTCCAAACCAGGCATAGCTCCGTGAAGCAGGTAGATCTTCGCAGATAGTGGCAGTACCTTGCGCAAGGCCGCGCCTTCTTCCACATCGGCCACGAAGAAATGCCCGCAGCCAAGCCGCGCAAGAAACGGCGCTATGCGCGGCGCGCCGAGGCCGTAGGCGTCTGCCTTGAGAACTGCGCCGCAAGCGCTTTGGGGCGCCAGCATCCGAAACTTCCGGTAGTTAGATTCTATCGCGCCGAGATCAACAACCATGGTCGATCTCGATGTGTTGGCATAACCGGCATCTGACGGATTATCAGAGAGATTGGAATTGAGACCAATCGTGAGCGTCACGAGAGGATCACGGGTGCCTGGGCTTGACTTGCGCGGAATGCTCTGGATAGCGCGGTCGGGATGATTGACGCCGCCGGCGCGCGGTGATGGGTTGATCCCGGTTCGGAGCGGGCAA
>NZ_JBWJZD010000091.1:0-8136 GCF_056429065.1 Bradyrhizobium sp. USDA3010 | reverse complement strand
TCCAACGCGTTCACGAAGTCGGGTCGAAAAGCGGCGAAAAAGCCGAAGCGTTCGCGCGCGCCTTCACCCCGACCGGAAATGTTCCAGCTGCCCCGCCCGGCAATCATGAATAAGACGGGCTAGAACGCCGGCGATCAATACTCTTGCACCCTACGTGCTGACGGCACTGATCGAGCGCCCCGCTAGACTGGTCTATCTCAGCAGCGGGCTGCATCGTGGCGGGGAAGGCTCGTTGGATGACCTTGATTGGACCAAAAGGTCTTGGGATTCGGCCAGGGCCTACGCCGAGAGCAAGCTGCACCTCGTCGCGCTTGCGTCCGCGCTGGCGCGACGCTGGCCAAGCGTCCTAAGTAACGCGGTCGATCCAGGCTGGGCGCGCACGAAGATGGGTGGCGCGGGCGCCCCGGTAGATGTCGAAACGGGTCAGAAGACGCAAGCCTGGCTGGCCGTGAGCGACGATCCGGCCGCGCTAGTTAGCGGCCGCTACTGGCATCAACTCCGGCAACAGGAGCCGGCCAATGAGGCAACTGATCCGAGCTTCCAGGACGAACTCATCGATAAGTTGGGCAAGCTGACCGGAGTTAAACTACCGGCGTAGGTAACCAGCTTGGATCTGCTCTGGGGCAAAACCGCCCGCGGCGGACCTATTGCCTGCACTTGAAAAAAATATGAAAAAAATTCCTTGATTTGGGCGTGTCGCCGGCGCTGTCGAAGACTTGCTCGACGCCGTTTTGGCTGGGCGGCGGGAGTCGTAGAAGTCCATGCGGACGCGGTGGTTCGCCCAGCGCTGGTCAAGATTGCTTTAGGCATTGGGAACCGCGCTTTGGCCTTGACGATACGTTTGAGGATCTTTTTATTGTACAATGATATGTAAACAGATCTAAGCCTTGACGAAGTCGGCGATAAATGATACCTTTGCGTATCTTATAGAATAAAAAAGATACGTAAACAGATCATGGAACGGAACTCGGAAGCAACCCAACAGCTAGGACGCCTCCTCCGGGATGCAAGAAAGCAAGCGGGCCTGACTCAAGAGCAGGTGGCCGAACGCGCGGGCATTTCCCGGCCGCGTTACCGCGATATTGAGCAGGGCAACGCCGCTGCGCGGGCGACTACGCTGATTAACGTCGCGCGCGCTCTCGGCATGGAGCTAATGCTGATCCCACAGGCCATGGTGCCCGGCGTCACCGCACTCCTTCGGCCGTCCGAAGACGAGGACCGACCAGCGTTCACCACCGATATGGATGATGATGATGAGCACCCGGGTCCGCGCTCCTAACACCATCCAGTCGCTGGACGTGTTCCTTCAAGACCTCAAGGTCGGAACGGTCGTGCGTACGCCAGGCGATTTCAATGCCTTCAGTCTCGATCCGGCCTATCGAGCTATGGCGAAGCCCCCGATACTAAGCCTCTCGCTCCGCTCAGCCGATGGTGGCCTTCGCAAGGATCCGAAGCCCGTAGCACACATGCTGCCCGCGTTCTTCGCGAATATGTTGCCCGAGGACAAGCTTCGCGAGGCGATGGAAAAGCACCACGCGGGAACAGTGAGGCAAGGAAACGATTTCGACCTCCTGGCGGCGCTTGGCGAAGACCTGCCAGGTGCAGTGCGCGTCGTGCCGAGCGACGGCAGCACCACGATAGCCGTTCAAGACAATCCACGTGAGATCAAAGCGCGGTTTTCCTTGGCCGGAGTTCAGATGAAGCTCTCCGTGATGAAAAACACGGGCAAGGGTGGCGGGCTGACTTTGCCTATCGGCGACGAGCAAGGACAGTACATCGCAAAATTCCCCTCGACCAATCTTGCCGGATTGTCGGAAAACGAATTCGCCATTTTGGCGCTTTCCGAAATCCTCGGAATGGATGTGCGGGAACGCGAGCTTGTCGAAAAATCCGATTTCGAGGGAATTCCCGAAGAATTCAATACGCTGTCGACCGGCAAGGTCTTGCTGGTGAAGCGGTTCGACCGTGGGCCCAAAGGTACCCGAATTCACATCGAAGACTTCGCTCAGATCTTCGGTCGGCAGCCATCCAAAAAATACGATGACGCATCATACCACGACATCGCTTCCGCGCTGAACGTGGCGGTTTCGACCGACGCCGCACTCGAATTCGTTCGCCGACTGGCACTTGCCGCACTCGTCGGCAACGGCGACATGCACTTGAAGAACTGGTCCACAATATACCCAGGTGATGGTTGCACTCCGGCCATCGCCCCCGTGTATGACGTCCTATCAACCACCGCTTATTTTCCGAAGGACGATATGGCGCTCTCTTTGGGAGGAGAGAAATCCTTCAAAGCGCTTACTCCGGACCGCTGGCGAAAGTTCGCCAATCGCGCGCGGCTACCCGAACCGGCGGTAATCTCGGCCGTCGAGGAGGTCGTATCGTTGGTGAACGACAATTGGTGGCAGCTCCCAGAGCGGGAAGTCATTCCGGCCGCTGTTCTTAGTAAGATCGATGCCAAAATCGAGGAGATGAGCCCGGTTCTAGATCCCGGTCACGTTCCGAGGCCCTCCCTGGCTAACCCCTGAGCTTGGTGCTGCCCAGATCTAGATCCGCGGTCGCGCCGATTGCGCTTCTGAACGCTCCACGTACTTTGCGTAGGCCCGGCGGATTCGGTTTTCGTCGTCTCCGCCGGTGTGGATCTTTTCACTTCGTTCCCCAAAGGCGGCGACTGCAATGGCCGTATCGAAGACGCCTTCCACGGTGTCGCCGTCACAAAAGGGGATCGCGACTGCCCCGAGATACTCGTCCCGCTTCCGCTTCTCGAGCCCCCACATCTCGTATTTCAGCGAAACCAGCACATGGATGACGTCGTCTTCGACTGCAGTCGGCTCGATCGCATAGAAGCGGTGGTCGCGTCCACAAACAAGATCAAACTAAATTGGCTTGGCGATCTTCTTCACAAAGTAGGCTGCGATATCGGTGGCTCTCATCGTCGGCACTCCTTTGCCGAAGATTCTATGACCGCATCCTGCAAGACGCGAGCGAGGGAAGCACGACGGCGATATGAAGCTCGGTCAAAACGCGGCGGAGTGTCGAGTGCTTTGAAGCCTTTGCGAACCGCCAATTCGAGGATCGCGGTCGCAGGATCAAGCGCAATACACGACGCGAGCGCCTTTGCTGTTCCATCGGTCGCCGACCTTGGAAC
The DNA here is from genome assembly GCF_056429065.1 of Bradyrhizobium sp. USDA3010. Lineage (NCBI taxonomy): Bacteria > Pseudomonadati > Pseudomonadota > Alphaproteobacteria > Hyphomicrobiales > Nitrobacteraceae > Bradyrhizobium > Bradyrhizobium sp. USDA3010. Next base: position 4,985 of record NZ_JBWJZD010000091.1, on the reverse strand, counting down.
GCGCCCTCGCCATTATCCGAAGTCGACGCAGAGCGTCCCTGGTCGAGACGCCAAGCGATGAGCCTACCGCCTCCTAATCGCTCTGTAGAAGGCGTCATGCATAGACGCCGTATGCGAGGCGTTTGAGGTACTGTTCAACGCGCTCGATGCCCACCGGCGTGGCAAGCAGATCGATCGGGCGGCGCTGGTCAAGACCGATGGCTGGACGCTCGAGCCACTGCTCTGCCTCTTCCTGCGAACCGAACACGTCCGTGGCCTTGGCCAGGAGCTGAGCGGCTTTTTCTGGAGCACCCCTGCGTCGCTGAAAGGTGCGAAGGCTCATTCCGAGGGCTGTTTCCAACGAGTCCATTTGAATGAAGGGGAGGTGACTGACTAAGTGGGTCAGCGCGGAGAGGCCGTCCAGCAGCAGTTCGTGGGCGTCCAGGGTGCTTGTGATGCGGCGTGCGCCGATCATCGGCGCCGCATGATCAGCATGGTGCTGCTGCTCGTCGGCACGCCGATGATGATCGCCCCGGCATCGGCATCGTCCCCGGCATCATCATCTCCAGCACTACCTGCAGCAGCAGCACCACAAGCGGCAATACCATCCTCGCATCCCGATCGGCGCTGTCGGACTAGCCGACGGCCCAGCGGCCGCTGACCATAGTTGCGATCACGGCGAAATCGCCTACCGTACTCACGGTGAAAGCAGCGCAGCGTTAATGTTTGGGTTTGAGATTTTCTGCCGATTTGAGATGATCTGGCGATGACTCATGAAATCGAGTCGTCTTAGAGATCGGTATCGAGTCGTTCTTATAGCCCGAACGAGTCGTTCTTAAAGTGGGCTACAGTCGGAGGAAATCGCCGCTGGTGGGCCCGGCAGGACTCGAACCTGCAACCAGACCGTTATGAGCGGCCGGCTCTAACCATTGAGCTACAGGCCCCCGCCACTGAAAGGCGGCGGCGCGGCATGCTGGCATCGTTACAGGTTGTCTGCCGCTCCGGCAAGGTTCAGTCACGCTTCCGCGCCCGCGCTTCGCACTTCTCCGCAGACGTTCCTTTCCCGTTCTGTAGCTCGAAGCGTCAATTCAGTCCAAGGGCCTTCTTTGGCGCTGTTATCATGTGTCCTTATGAAAACGCGCGACGTGCATAGAATCAGCAGGCTGCGCCGGCGCGGAGTCAAAAGATAGGGTTTTCCAACCCAGCGAGCTCTTCACTGGTGTTGAGGGGGGCGACGAGGCTTCAGCGTTCCGTTTGACAAACCTTGGTATAGGTTTGACAGCCCATCCTATATTACCCACTCACCTTTGTAGAGTTGAGCATCCGTCAGGTCGATTCTACTTTCGACATCGAAGCTGGATCATACGAACGAGCGATCGAAGCGAAGCCTTGAGCTGGCTTGATTCCTTGCTGGAAGTCGTTGTGTTCCATCAAGGCCTGAGGACGAAACTACATGGAAACAGGTGAGCCCAATTCCACGTCTTGAGGCGGGCCGCAGGCTGCTTAGGCGCAAAAAAAGACATGGATGTTTAACTTGGGAAATGCTCCGCAATTTGAGGTCGCGGTCAGTGACGAGAAGGGCAGGGCCGATGTTCATCCAAGCAACCACGATGTAAGAAGCGCAGAACTGAGCTCCCTGCGTGTCCCTTTGGATCAGGCGTTTCCAGTTCCCAAATATTACGCGCATTAGCCGCGGGTAGCGCGACCTGCTCGCGAATTTGCGTTACCTTGAATGCGAGTCGAGATGGCATCTATCGAACTTTTCATCAAACGTCCGGTGTTGTCTGTCGTCCTCAGTCTCCTGATCCTGCTGATCGGACTTCGCGCGGCCACCGTTCTGCCGATCCGGCAGTATCCCAAGCTGTCCAATACGGTCGTCAATATCACGACTTCCTATCCTGGCGCCTCCGCCGACATGATCCAGGGGTTCATCACCGTTCCCTTGGAGCAGGCCGTCGCTTCCGCCGAGGGCGTCGACTACATCACTTCCTCATCGGTACTCGGTACGTCGACGATCCAAGTCTACATAAAGCTGAATTTCGATCCTAACGAGGCGCTCACCGAGGTGCTTTCTAAGGTCAACTCAATCAAATATTTAATCCCGAAGGAATCAAACGATCCAGTCGTCACTAAGGCAACGGGTCAGGCCACCGCTGTCATGTATATCGCTTTCTCCAGCGAGGAACTGACGGCCAGCGCGATTTCCGACTATCTCTCGCGCGTCGTGCAACCGGTTATGTCAACCGTTGACGGCGTCGCCGCGGCAGACATCCTGGGCGGCCAAAGTTTTGCGATGCGGCTATGGCTCGATGCTGCGAAAATGGCAGGGCGCGGCGTCTCGCCGGCTGATGTTTCGGCTGCAATCGCCGCCAATAACTTCCAGACGGCGGCCGGCCAGACCAAGGGATATTTCACGATCTCCGACGTCACGGCAAATACCGATCTACGGAGTGTTGATGACTTCAAGCGCATGATCGTCAAAGCCATTGATGGGGGCTTTGTGCGCATTGAGGATATTGCGACAGTCGAGCTTGCAGCGCAGACCACAGACGTCAGTGTGGCCATGAACGGCGAGCACGCGGTCTTCATCGGCGTGCAGGCGAGCCCGCAAGGCAATCCGCTGAATATAGTGCGAGGCGTTCGCGCGCTGTTTCCAGAAATGGAGCGTAACCTGCCGCCATCGCTGAAGATGAAGGTGGCCTACGATTCAACGAAATTCATCCAATCGTCGATCGATGAAGTGGAAAAGACGCTCATCGAGGCCATCGTGATCGTGATGGTGGTGATCTTCCTGTTCCTGGCCTCGCTGCGATCGGTCATCATTCCCGTCGTCACCATTCCGCTGTCGCTCGTTGGCGTCTGCAGCTTGATGCTGGCGCTGGGATTTTCATTCAACCTACTGACCCTCCTTGCGATGGTGCTCGCGATCGGTCTTGTGGTCGACGACGCGATCGTCGTGGTGGAGAATATCCATCGTCATCTAGAAGAGGGGCGGCCGCCCCTGCAGGCCGCCACGAGGGGAGCGCGCGAGATCGTGGTCCCCGTTGTCTCCATGACGATTACGTTGGCGGCCGTATACGCACCCATCGGCTTTCTCGGTGGCCTCACCGGTGCGCTGTTCCGCGAGTTCGCGTTCACGCTGGCCGCGGCGGTGATCGTGTCTGGCGTGATCGCTTTGACGCTGTCGCCGATGATGTGCTCGGTCTTTCTAAAGAGCGCCGAGGAGGGGCGGTTTGCAAGATTCGTGAACCGCGTGTTCGCCGCCATGACATGCTGGTACGGCCGCAAGCTCGATCGCTCGCTCGACTATCGCCCAATTACCTGGCTGTTTGCGCTGACCATGCTGGGCCTCGTCGGCTTTCTCTATATGCATACTTCCAAGGAACTTGCACCCGAGGAGGATCAAGGTATCGTATTCGCACTAACGAAGGCGCCGAAATATGCCAATATCGACTATCTCGACTATTACGGCGCCAAGCTCGAAAGGGCATTCCGGAAGTTTTCCGAGACCGATTTGACCTTCGTGCTCAACGGTAGTCGCGGCTCGCAGGCAGGCATGGCCGGAATGTTGCTGAAGCCATGGGACGAGCGCAAGCGATCATCGATCGTGCTTAGGTCCCTTGTTCAAGCCGAGCTGTCCAAAATCGAAGGTATTAACGCATTTGCTTTTAACTTGCCGGCACTTCCGGGCGGATCGGACGGCCTACCAGTGCAGATGGTGATCAATTCGACGCTGGGCTTCCAATCCGTCTATGAGCAGATGTCGAAACTGAAGGACGCCGCGCGCAAGAGCGGTCTGTTCATGGTCAGCGACTCTGACCTCGAGTTCAACCAGCCGGTGGTGCGAATCAAGGTCGATCGGTCCAAGGCCAACGATCTTGGCATTACCATGCAGAATATCGGTGACGCGCTCGCCATCCTACTTGGCGGAAACTACATCAATCGCTTCAATCTGCAGGGCCGCTCCTACCAGGTGATCCCGCAGGTGCCGCGCGAGAAACGCATGGCTCCGGAAGCGATTGGGAACTATTATGTAAAGACAGCGACGGGCTCGATGCTTCCGCTGTCTACCGTCGTCTCGGTCGAGACTGCGACTGATCCGAACGCGCTCACCCACTACAACCAGCTCAACTGCGCGACCTTTCAGGCTGTGCCGATGCCCGGGGTCACGATCGGTCAAGCCGTGGACTTCCTGGAGGCGGAGGCAAAGAAGCTGCCCGCAGGCTTCAGCCACGACTTCCTTGCCGACGCCCGGCAATATGTGCACGAGGGTGACCAACTGGCCATCACCTTCGCATTTGCACTGATCGTCATATTCTTGGTGCTTGCGGCGCAGTTCGAAAGTCTGCGCGATCCCCTCATTATTATGATCAGTGTACCCATGGCAATTGTCGGCGCCTTGATACCGCTATTCTTTGGCTGGGCGACGATGAACATCTACACTCAGGTCGGGCTGCTGACGCTCGTCGGTTTAATTTCCAAGCACGGGATCCTGATGGTTGAGTTCGCCAACGAGCTGCAGCTCAAGGAGAGACTTGATTGTCGCTCGGCTATAGAGATGGCAGCTCGCGTCCGACTTCGTCCAATCTTGATGACGACGGCGGCGATGGTCACAGGCCTGGTACCTTTGTTGACGGCAACAGGAGCTGGCGCCGCGAGCCGCTTCTCGATTGGGCTGGTGCTCGTCGCGGGCATGTCTATCGGCACGCTGTTCACGCTCTTCGTCCTGCCGGCGGTCTATGTCGCGATCGCCTCCGATCACCGTGTCGATGCGAGTGCCGGTCACGCGAAGAAGGGCCCCAAGTTCGACCTCACCAGCACTGCTGAGGCCCAGCCGGCGGAGCAATGACGCTAACATCAGGCCGGATTGACCGATTGCTGCTAGCCCGTCTTATTCATGATTGCCGGGCGGGGCAGCTGGAACATTTCCGGTCGGGGTGAAGGCGCGCGCGAACGCTTCGGCTTTTTCGCCGCTTTTCGACCCGACTTCGTGAACGCGTTGGAGG
>NZ_JBWJZD010000090.1:0-9497 GCF_056429065.1 Bradyrhizobium sp. USDA3010 | reverse complement strand
CGCTGGAAAGCCCAAGATGGTCGCCCTCATCGCCGTTGCGCGCAAAGTCCTTACAACCCTCAACGCCATGCTCAGGGACCAAAAACCATGGCAACCCGCTTGACCAAGAACACAGTCGCTGAGGTGCGAGCGCTTGCGAGCCTCGAAGGATGACAATCACGAGTCGTGGCCCATCCTTCGAGATGCCGCGCGAATGCGCGGCTCCTCAGGGTGACGCCTGAGTGCGTTACGCCACGTTCTGGTCGAGGATATCGACCGCACCCTGCAGGTCGACCGACACCAGCTGGGACACGCCGCGCTCGGCCATGGTGACGCCGAACAGCCGGTTCATCCGCGCCATCGTGATCGGATTGTGCGTGATGATGATGAAGCGGGTTTCGGTCGACGCCGTCATCTCGTTCAGCAGGGTGCAGAACCGCTCGACGTTGTGGTCGTCGAGCGGCGCGTCGACTTCGTCCAGCACGCAGATCGGCGACGGGTTGGTCAGGAACACCGCGAAGATCAGCGCCAGCGCCGTCAGCGCCTGCTCGCCGCCGGACAGCAGCGACAGCGTCTGCGGCTTCTTGCCGGGCGGCTTGGCGATGATCTCGAGGCCGGCCTCGAGCGGATCGTCGCTCTCGATCAGGTGCAGCGCGGCTTCGCCGCCGCCGAATAGCTCGGTGAACAGCCGCTTGAAGTGGTTGTTGACGGTCTCGAACGAGGTCAGCAGACGCTCGCGCGCTTCGCGGTTGAGGCTCTGGATGCCCTGCCGCAACCGCTTGATCGCCTCGACCAGGTCGTCGCGCTCGGTGGTCAGCGCGGTGTGCTGGGTCTCGACTTCCTTCAACTCTTCCTCGGCGCGCAGATTGACTGCGCCCAGGCGCTCGCGGTCGCGGCGCAGCTTCTCGAGTTCTTCCTCGACCTGCGCGACCGGCGGCAGCTCCGCGCCGGGCTCGATCTCGGCCATGCCGACGACGGCGCTCGGCTCGACCTCAAGCATGTCGTGGATCTCGCGCTCGATGTCGGCGAGGCGGCGGCGGGTGCCTTCCATGCGCTCTTCGGCGCGCGCGGTAGCTTCGCGGGAGGACGACAGCGCTTCGAGCGAGGCCTTGGCGAGGCGATCAGTTTCCGCCATCGCGGCTTCCGCGGTCGCCAGCGCATCGGCGGCGATCCTTCGATCGCCCTCGGCGTGCTCGATCTCCGTGATCAGCGCGCTGCGCTTCTCGGCGAACACTTCCGGCGCATTGGCCAGTTCCTCGCGCTCGGCCGACACCTCGGCGATGCGCTCTTCGATGGTCCCGACCTGCGAGGCGGCGCTGGTCTTGCGGCTCTGCCACTCGTTGCGTTCGGCAACGATGGCCTGCACGCGGCGGTCGGCGAGCTCGGCCTCGCGGGCGAGCGCCTGCGCTTCGGCGCGGACTTGCGCCGCGGCACGGCGCTGGTTGTCGATCTCGGCGCGAACCGCGGCGAGCTGAGCTTCGGTTTCGACGCCCGGCGGCAGTTCAGACAGCGCCGCAACTGCGTTCTCATGGGCGGCTTCGGCCTCGGCGCGGTCGGCGGCGACGCGGCTGTGCGCCTCGGTCAGCGCCGATTTGCGCGCAGAGTGGCGGTTGATCTCGCGTTCGGTCGCAGCATGGCGCTCACGCGCGGCGTCGGTCTCGCGGCGGGCGGCACGCACGGCTTCGCGCGACGCACCCTCGGCGGCGGACGCCGAGCGCAATTCCTCTTCAGCCGTCTCCAGCGCCTGGCGTTTGGCGGCGGCATCGATGCGGGCCTGTTCCAGCTCATGCTCGATATCGACCAGGCGGGCGCGCTCGGCGAGGCGGCGGGCGGCGCCAGTTGGAGCATGGGCGTCGGCGACAAAGCCGTCCCAGCGCCAGACGTCGCCTTCGAGCGACACCAGCCGCTGGCCGGTCTTCAGCTGCGACACCAGCGCCGCGCCGCGCTCCTTGGCCACCACGCCGATCTGGGCCAGACGCCGCGCCAGTTCCGGCGGCGCCTGGACGTGATCGGCCAGCCGTTCGACGCCATCCGGCAGCGCGGGATCGCCCGCGGCTTCACCGACATTGGTCCAGCGCATCGGCGCGGAGGAATCCACCGGCGCGTCGAGGTCGTCGCCGAGCACGGCGCCGATCGCCTTTTCGTAGCCCTTGGCGACCGTGATGCCGTCGATGATCGGCGGCCACAGATTCTTGGTCTCGCTGGTGACGAGCTTGGAGATGGTGCGGGCTTCGGTCTCGAGCCGCTGCACCCGCTTCTCGGCTTCGGCGAGCGGATTGCGGGAGGCTTCCAGCGTCTGCCGCGCGGCGGCGTGATGCGCCTCGCTCGACTGCACGGCCGCCTCGGATTCGGCGAGCGTCTGCTGTGCCATCTCCATGGCGGCGGCGAGCGCGTCGATGTCGCCGAGATTGCCGGTCTCCTGGGCGAGCTTGGTTTCCTCGGCCTGGACGTTGGCGATCTCCTGATCGAGCCGCGCGAGGCGGTCGCGATGCGTGCGCACGCCGGCTTCGAGCTGGTTGCGCTTGGCGGTCAGGTCGGCAAGCTGCGTGGTCAGCTCGGAGAACTGGCGTTCGGTCGCGGCCAGGATCTCCTCGGCCTCGGAGACGCGCTCGTCGACGCCGGAGCGCTTCTCGACGCGCGACTTGATCTCTTCCTTCAGCTCGGCGTCCTCGGTGTCGAGCCGCTGCAGCGCGATGTCGGCATCCGAGGTCTGCTGCTGCTCGCGCGCGATGTCCTGGGCGAACTGGGTGAGGCGGCGATCGAGTTCGCCGACCCGCTCCTTGGCGCGCTGCTCCTCGCGGTCGAGCATCTCGCGCGCATTGGTCAGGCGCTGCAGGCCGGCGGCGGCGCGCGCCTCGGCATCGCGCAGCGCCGGCAATTCGGCGGCGCGGATTGCCTGGATGCGGGCGGATTCGGCCTGCTCGCGGGTGCGCTCGGCCATCTCGCGCACGGAGATGTCATGGGTGTGCGCGGCGTCGTTGACGTCGGCATTGGCCTCGATCCAGCGCAGATGGAACAGCATGGCCTCGGACTTGCGAACCTTGGCGGCGACCTCGCGGTAGCGAATCGCCTGGCGCGCCTGCTTCTTCAGGCCTTCCATCTGGCCGCTGAGCTGGCCGATCACGTCCTCGACGCGGGTGAGGTTGGTTTCGGCTGCCTTCAGCCGGAGTTCCGCCTCGTGGCGGCGGGCGTGCAGGCCGGCAACGCCGGCGGCGTCTTCCAGCACGCGGCGGCGCTGCTCGGGCTTGGCCTGGATGATCTCGCCGATCTTGCCCTGGTGGACCAGCGCCGGCGAACGCGCGCCGGTGGCAGCGTCGGCGAACAGGATCTGCACATCCCTTGCACGGACGTCGCGGCCGTTGATGCGGTAGACCGAGCCGGCCTCGCGCTCGATGCGGCGGGAGATTTCGAGCAGCTGGCTGTCGTTCATCGCGGCCGGCGCCGAGCGATCGGAATTGTCGATCGTCATCACGACTTCGGCGTGGTTGCGCGCCGGACGATTGCCGGAACCGGCGAAGATCACCGCATCCATGTCGGCGGCGCGCAGCGACTTGTGCGAGGTTTCGCCCATCGCCCAGCGCAGCGCTTCGACGAGATTGGATTTGCCGCAGCCGTTCGGTCCGACGACGCCGGTCAGGCCCGGCTCGATCATGAAATCGGTGGGTTCAACGAACGACTTGAAACCGTGCAGGCGGAGGCGCGTGAGCTTCATGTACACAAATCTCGTTTGGCCGGGCGCGAATCTCCCTGCCGTGACAATACCATGGATGGCAATGTCGGTGTCTGGGGTGAATAGCTGCGTGCAGCTCTCATGAGCGGCGACAATGGCGATGCCGGTGCGTCAGGGCAACCGCTTGACCAAGCTTTTCCCAAGGGATTTGCAGGGGTTTTGTGACCTCCGCATGTCTTCGAAGATTCGCATCACGCGAATCAAGTTTTCAACAACCAAATAATGCGACGGCGGCATGCCGTGATCGCAAATCATCCACAATTATCGTGCCGCGACTCGAACGCGGGCATGATGACGTCAGATTCGCGGGGCGCGGGATCAGCTCTTCAGCAGCGGGTCGATGTGCTTGCTGAACTCCTCGAACGAGGTCTCGCCCTTCAGCATCTCGCCATTGACGAAGAAGGTCGGCGTCGAGTTCACCTTCAGCACGTCGTTGGCGTATTTCTGGTCGGCGGCGATCTTGTCGAGCAGCGTCTGATCCTTCAGGCAGTCCTCGACCTGCTGCTGGCTGAGGCCGGCCTGCTTGCCGATCCGCGTCAGCGTCTCGGTGGTGTTCTTGACCACCCAGTCGTTCTGCTGGCGGAACAGCAGGTCGATCACGGCAAAGAACTTCGGCGCGTCGTCCTTGGCGATGCAGCGCGCCAGCATCGAGCCGGCGGCGGCCTTGATGTCGAGCGGGAATTCGCGGAACACGTAGCGGACCTTGCCGCTGTCGATGTAGGTCGACTTGATCTTCGGGAACACGGTCTCGTTGAAATTGGCGCAGTGCGGGCAGGTCATCGAGGCATATTCGATGATCGTCACCTTGGCGTCCGCCGGACCGAGCCCCATGTCGGGCAGCGACTGCGGCTTGGCGACCTCGGCGGCGGTCTGCGCGAACGCGTCCGTGATCAGGCGCAGCGGCGACAGGCCGGCGAGGGCGGCCAGCCCGGTCAGCGAGAGAGCGGTGGTGAAAGCGCGGCGCGTGATGATCAAGGTCAGCTCCCGGATTGGCGCATTCACGCCAGAATGAAGGGGGTCCCGAAAAAGAAGCCTTCGCTAGCTTGAAACGACCATTGTGGCAATGCCGGGGTCTCGCGGCCGAGCCTGCGAAAAGCGTCAATTTCGCTTGATCGAGGCACCCAGGCGGGCCAGCGCGGCGCGCAGATCGTCGTCCTCGACGGCCGCAAGGTTTGCCGCCTCCCGGGCCACGTCTTTGGCGTCGGGCGGGCGCGGCCGGGCGGGGCGGCCGCGGCGCAAAAGCGGCGCTTGGCGGATCGTCAGGCGGCCGACCGCGTGCCAGCCGAAGAAGCGGTTTACCCGCTCCAGGATGACGTCGGAGGAGTGCTGGATTTCCAGCGCCATCGGCCCCTCGACCCGCAGCACCAGCGTGGCCGGCTCCTGCGGTTGCCCCTCGACCGGCCGAGGCCACTGGATCTTCAGCGGCTCGCAATAGGCCGCGATCCGCTCGCCCGCGATCTCGGTCCAGCGCGTCACCAGTTCGCGCGCGGCAAAGCCCTGCTTGGCATAGGCGTCGGTGAAGACGTCGCTGAGCAGGATCGACAGGGGCTTTGCGCTGATCGGGCCGGGTCTGGGCATGGGAGGGGTTATAGCAGCAGTGGCGATGCGGCCGAAACCGTGTTCATCAATGTGGCCGCGCTTCCGTCCAGGGATAAGAAAGACGTGGATGCCCGGGTCAGGCCCGGGCATGACGTCGCGAGATTTGCCTTAAGATACGTCCATGAGCTCTCGCGCGGCCGCCAAGACCAAACCGACCGACCAGCAAGCCGACCGCCCGGCGCGGCTGCTGGCCTGGTATGACCGGCATCGCCGGCGGCTACCGTGGCGTGCGGAGGCAGGGGAGCGGGCCGATCCGTACCGCGTGTGGCTGTCCGAGATCATGTTGCAGCAGACCACGGTCAGGGCGGTCGGCCCCTATTTCGAGAAATTCCTGTCGCGCTGGCCCGACGTGACTGCGCTCGGTCGCGCCTCGCTCGACGATGTCTTAAGGATGTGGGCCGGGCTCGGCTATTATTCGCGGGCGCGCAACCTGCACGCCTGCGCGGTTGCGGTGCTGAATGACCATGACGGTGTCTTTCCGGACACCGAGGACGGGCTGCGCGCGCTGCCCGGGATCGGGCCCTATACCGCGGCGGCGATCGCCGCGATCGCGTTCGACCGCCGCACCATGCCGGTGGACGGGAACATCGAGCGCGTGGTCACCCGGCTCTACGCCATCGAGGAGGCGTTGCCGCAGGCCAAGCCGCTGATCAAGGCGATGGCGGCGACATTGCTCGGGCCCTCTCGCGCCGGCGACGAGAACTCTCGCGCCGGCGATAGCGCGCAGGCGCTGATGGATCTCGGCGCCACCATCTGCACGCCGAAGAAGCCGGCTTGCGTAGTGTGTCCGCTGAATGACGATTGCGCAGGCCGTGCCCGCGGCGACCAGGAGACGTATCCGCGCAAGGCACCGAAGAAGACCGGCACGTTGCGTCGCGGCGCTGCCTTCGTGGTGACGCGCGGCGGCGAGCTGCTGGTGCGTTCGCGCCCGCAAAAGGGCCTGCTCGGCGGCATGACCGAGGTGCCGGGATCGCAGTGGCTTGCCGGGCAGGCGGATGCCGCCGCGCTGGCGCAGGCGCCGGAGCTCAAGGGCGTCACGCGTTGGCACCGCAAGACCGGCGTGGTCACCCACGTGTTCACGCACTTTCCGCTCGAGCTCGTGGTCTACACGGCCAATGTTCCGGCGCGGACCCGCGCGCCGGAGGGCATGCGCTGGGTGCCGGTGGCGACGCTGGACGGCGAGGCGTTTCCCAATGTGATGCGTAAGGCCATCGCGCACGGGCTGGATCTCTAGCGGGAGACGACCTGCTGACACCATGCTGGCAACAGCTCTCGGCTAGGACTTCCAAAACGGAGGCCGCCATGATCGCAACCGCACTCGACCGCATCCCGATGCCGCCAGTCGCAAAGCTGCTGGGTTGGCGCGTGTCTGACGCACGTCCGCAGGACGGTTGGATCAGGATCGTGTTCGATGGCAAGGAAGATTTCTGCAATCCGGCCGGCTTCGTCCAGGGCGGCATGCTCTCGGCGATGCTCGACGACACGATGGGGCCGGCGGTGTTCATCATGACCGAGGGCAGGCTGTTCACCACGACCATCACGATGACCGTCAATTTTCTCGCACCGGCGAAGCCCGGACCGATCACCGGCGAGGCGACGGTGACGCAGCTCGGCAAGACCATCGCCTTCGTCGAGGGCCGGCTGACCGCCGCGGATGGCTCTTTGCTCGCTACCGCGAGCAGCAGCATCCGCCTGGTGGAAGCGTCGCGGGCGCTGCGCTTGGGCGGCGTGCGCGCTATGGCAAACCCGTCATGCTGAGGTGCGAGCGGAGCGAGCCTCGAAGCATGCACGGCCACCAGCGCGGGCCGTGCACCCTTCGAGACGCCGCTTCGCGGCTCCTCAGGGTGACGGAATCATAGAGCGGCGCTTTGATGCACGCAGCACTTAGGCTCCCGCCCGCTGCACGATCGGCGGCTTGGCGTTCAGCCCCTCGACCTGGAAGCCGGCGACGCGCTTGTAGTTGGCGGCGATGTCTTCCAGCTCCTGCTGCGACAGCACCTCGGTGACGACGCCAAAACCGTTGGGTGCGCGCTCCTCGACCAGCTGCATCACCTGTTCCGGGCCGTTGCGGCGGTTCAGCATCACGAGGTCGGTGGTTGCCGGGCGCCGTTCGGCCTCATAGGCCAATAGCGCTGCCTGCGTCGGGCCATGCGCCAGGATCTCGCGTGTCAGCGTGCGCGCATCGAGGATCGCCTGCGAGGCGCCGTTGGAGCCGATCGGGTACATCGGGTGCGCGGCGTCGCCCATCAGCGTGACGCGGCCGAAGGTCCATTGCGGGATCGGATCGCGATCGACCAGCGGGTATTCGTAGGCATGCGGACAGTTCCGGATCAAACCGGGCACGTCGAGCCAGTCGAAATCCCAGCTCTCGAACCACGGCAGGAACTCGTCGAGTTTTGCCGTGCGGTTATAGTCCTCGCGGCGCCACTGATAGGTCGGCGGCATGTGGCGCTCGGCGACCCAGTTGATGTCGAACTTGCCGTCGGGGCCGGCCTCCTTCGAGATCGGATAGCAGACGAATTTCAGGGTCTCGTGGCCGGCCATGATCATGGTGCGGCCGGTCAGGAAGGCATTGCCGCGGGTGATGCCGCGCCACAGGATGCGGCCGTTCCAGATCGGCGGCCCTTCCTGGGGATAAAGCTTCTCGCGCACCGCCGAATGGATGCCGTCGGCGGCGATCAGCACCGCGCCGTCATGGCTGCCGGCGGGCTTGCCGGTCGCCTTGTCGATGAAGTCGGCGCGGACGCCGTCGGCGGTCTCGGTCCAGCCGGTGAGATGATGGCTCGTGAGGATGTTCTCGGGCCCCAGCCGTTCGGTCGCGGCGTCGAGCAGCAGCTGCTGCAACCGGCCGCGATGGATCGAGAACTGCGGCCATTTATAGCCGGCCTCGAGGCCGCGCGGCTCGCTCCAGATCGGTTTGCCGTGCTTGGAGAAATAGGCGAGCTCGCGGGTCCGCACCGCCGACGCGTCGAGCACATCGTGCAGGCCGAGCTCGATCAGTTCGCGCACCGCATGCGGCAGCACGTTGATGCCGACGCCGAGCGGCCGCAATTCGGGCACGCTCTCGAAGACGCGGCAGGGCACGCCGATCTGGTGCAGGCTGAGCGCCAGCGTCAGCCCGCCAATTCCGCCACCTGCAATGAGCACAGTCATGAAAAGCCCTCTCGATTGGCAATGGTCATCGCATGGCGGCCCCGCTGCGGGCAAGGTCCGCGGCATGGTGCGGGGTGGACGGCAAGAGGGGCTGCCGCTAACGTCCGCCGCATCTCAAAACAAGCCAGGCCGGGTTCGCACCGAACCGACAAGGCCCGCAGAGGACAACGACATGCTCAAGCTCTATACCGCCCCCGGCACCTGCGCGCTCGCGTCCCACATCGCACTGGCCGAGGCCGGCGCGCCCTATTCGGTCGAGCGGCTCGATTTCAAGATCAACCAGCAGAACAGCCCGGAGTATCTGAAGATCAATCCGAAGGGCCGCGTTCCGGCGCTGGTGACCGACCACGGCGTGCTCACCGAGACGCCGGCGATGCTGGCCTACATCGCGCAGACCTATCCGCAGGCGAAGCTCGCGCCGCTCGACGACGCCTTCGCGTTCGCCAGGCTGCAGGCCTTCAATTCCTACCTCTGCTCGACGGTGCATGTCTGCCACGCCCACAAGATGCGCGGCGCGCGCTGGGCGACCCAGGAGACGTCGTTCGCCGATATGAAGACGATGGTCCCGAAGACCATGGGCGCCTGCTTCAATCTGATCGAGCGCGACATGCTGAAGGGCCCGTGGGTGATGGGCGACAGCTACACCGTAGGTGACGCCTATCTCTACACGCTGACCCTCTGGCTCGACGGCGACGGCGTCGATATCGCGACCCTGCCCAAGGTGAAGGCGCATCGTGCCGCGATGGAGAGCCGCCCGGCGGTGCAGAAGGTGCTGGCCGAGCAGAGGGTGTAAGCGCGAGAAATTCGGTGTCGTCCCCGGGCAAGCGCAGCGCGACCCGGGACCCGTAACCACGAATGATCGTTGTTGCGCGACGCTGGGGCCGCAGCTCACTCTCACAACGCAACCCCGTGGTTGATGGTGTGGACGGCCCCCTACGGCATCGGTGTGCCAGAATGAGGTTGTCTAGATCTCATACATGGGAGCCGTCCGTGAACCAGATTATCCGCATTGGTATGGATACGTCGAAGTATATTT
>NZ_JBWJZD010000089.1:0-10032 GCF_056429065.1 Bradyrhizobium sp. USDA3010 | reverse complement strand
CTCCAACGCGTTCACGAAGTCGGGTCGAAAAGCGGCGAAAAAGCCGAAGCGTTCGCGCGCGCCTTCACCCCGACCGGAAATGTTCCAGCTGCCCCGCCCGGCAATCATGAATAAGACGGGCTAGAACGGGACTGAGGTGGACGCGCTCGGCGCGTTGAATGCCGTGCCCCATACCGGGATTACCATGGTGAAATTTGGTTGAGATGCCGTAACGGTAAGCGCAGTGGCTCCGGCAGCCGGCGCCGGTATGTTCAGCGTCGGCGGACCGCCGGTATTGTAGAGCAACGGGGCAACGGCTTGCTTGTCCGCTGCGGCTGGCAGGGGATCGCCGGTACAACTCGAGGGCGTTGTGTTGCTCGCCGACCATGGCGACATCGGAGTGGTACCTATTGTGGTGGGGGTGTAGCAATTGACCATCATCACCCGGGCACCCGCATTGGCAAGCGCATGCAGTGACTGAACCGTAATTGCGTAACGTCCCAGATCGAAAATAGCGAACATCAACATGAACAAAGGCAGAGCGACGAGGCAAAACTCCAGCGCCGCGACGCCTCGTTGATCGAGCTTTCTCATCACAGCACCAAAGCGACGACTTGGCTGCGGGCAACGGTGCCCGGAGCACAGCTGTTCGTACTCAGGTAGGCATTACCGTTGATGGTAATCGTGTTAGCAATCACTTCTGTACAGGTCGTATTGGTATTTTGAACCCCTCCGCCATACGAAACGTCAGCGTTGGGGAAGTACATCGCGCCGCCAAAGCTAGACGTAGCGCCACCGCTGATGTTGACGGCTATCTTGCTCCCGTTCGTGTTCTGGGCCTGATCGTCAATCAGAACGCCGTTCAGATCAGAAGAGAAAGTGTTGCTCTTAGCGGCGGAGAGATTAACCGTACCACCGGTCATGTTAATGGTCGAAGTCGACCCCAGCAATACGAGGGTCACGCCCGACGTGGATGCGCTTGTGCAGGTGCTGCAGGTGACGGTTCCACCAGTGATTTTGATCGTGGCATTGTAGAAAAAGTACGTGCCTGGTGCGAAATCCACCCAGTCGTTGTTCGACACCGACAGGTCTTTGTAGGCCCCCGTGCCTCCGCTGTTCGGGCTCACCGTATAACAGTTGCTAGCGGTTATCCCTGAGGGCAGCGGCGCGGGGCACGTTATTCCATTTAGTGGCGCGGTATTGCCGGTCCTCGTGTTGAACGTTTCCGCATCCAGTACCTTCAACGGATTCGTCGCAGGCAGCGTATTGTAGTTATACGGCACGCTAAGAGCGCAATGGCCCACCGAGGCGATACAGCCGGTTACGCCATTAACGGCCCAACCTGAGCCACTGAAAGTCGGAGTGCTATTATACTTGACGCTGTTGTCCGACATCAGCCCGCAACCATTTCCGGTGATGTTGCTGCTGCCGCCGATTGTCAGTGCGTTGTTATTCGGTCCAAGTCCCAACGCACATAGGTCTTTCGGGTTCTTGACTTCGGCGATGGCTTGAGCGCGGATGTTGACAGTGGACAAACCAAGCACTTTTGCCAGGTACGTTGTCTGCTGCTGGCCAACAATGGCACGAACGCGACTGGAGGTCGGCTGATCGATCGCCACGGTCTGTGTCGTACCTGTCGGCGGCGAGCTCACACAAGAATACGTGGACGAGGTGTCGGTAGGGTCGCAGAACTTGTTCTTATCGGCGAATTGTTTGCCGCGATAGATATAGTCTTGTGCCGTATCACAATTACTACCTACTGCGGCGTTCGAGCATGCCAGCCGTAAGGCGCCCGAGTAGGCTGCCGCATCAGCGGCATTCTGCGCGTGTTGCTTGGTGATGTACCACGATCCCGCCTCGGCACCGAGTGCCACCACTCCGATCAGCGGCACCAGCGCGACGACGGTCGCGATTGAGACAGAACCACGATGGCAGCGGAGCAAGTTACGCATCGACATTCTCCTACTGGAATCGTTCTGTGTAGGTTACCGTACAGGTGCTGCACAGCACCGATCCAAGCACCATGGGTGACAGGGTGAAGCTTGTCGAAAAGAAGTAGTACTTCGGCCAGGTGGTGCCGCCGCACGGGGCCGCTGTCCCGGCATCTCCGCATTTAATCGCCGCACTGACCGTATAGCCGTCGACCGTCGTGGGTAGCGAGCTCTGCCAGGTGCTGATGCTGGTCGAATCGGTCGCGTCGAGGTTGGAATATTGGGCACGCTGTCCCATATCACGCAAAGCCTGATACGCGGCGTTGAACCTAAAGCCGGCGATAGCCAAGTCAGCAAGCGGCACAAGCAGGGTCAGCATCAAGAAAAGGGAAACGATGGTCATCTCCAACGCGGCGGCGCCGCGTTGATCTGAGAGCAGGCCCCTGCCGGTCACTTTGCCGTTTCCGGCCAAAACCGTTCTTTCAGCCATAGCTTTACCCTCGGGGCTACCCTGCCCCTTAATCCATTTGGCTCTGAACACCTTGCTGCACCATGACACCCTTAAATTGCGTTCTGCTTTAACGGCTCCAACAGGATGACCGCGCTCATGACTTACTTACCTGCGCTGGTGAACGTAGCTATGAGGCGCAGGTACGGACTTCCGCCCAAAATCACGAACATCGCTGGAAGCATGAACAACACCATCGGAGCCGTCAGCTTGGCCCCCAGCTTGTGCGCTCGTTCTTCCAGCTGGGTGATGCGTTCCCGCCGGAGGTCGACGGCGACACTGCGCAGAGCCTGGCTCAACGGCGTTCCGTATTGCAGGCTTTGGCTGACAATGGTGCCGAACCGGCGAAGTCCCTCTGACGTAG
This sequence comes from Bradyrhizobium sp. USDA3010, assembly GCF_056429065.1. NCBI lineage: Bacteria > Pseudomonadati > Pseudomonadota > Alphaproteobacteria > Hyphomicrobiales > Nitrobacteraceae > Bradyrhizobium > Bradyrhizobium sp. USDA3010. The sequence continues at coordinate 7,250 of NZ_JBWJZD010000089.1, read as the reverse complement.
ATCCGAATTTCTCGAACGCATCGCTGCGGTTTGGCAATACCCTGAGATTATCAAGAAGATCGAATAGCACCCCGGCCGTCGCTGGATTCGTCTCGTGCATTTCTTCCGCAACTCGTTGCACCGCGCTCTCCAGCCCCATTCCCGCTTCGGTGCATACAACCAGCAAATCGATGGCATCCGGCGTGCCCAGCCGAATGGCAGCATCAAAGCGCCGTTTCAGCAGCAACAGGATCAATCGCGGCCCCATGATTCCGATCACCCCGCCAATGAGGGTGAAGATCAACGCATCGGTCAGTGGCTTCCCCAAAAGCTGCGCAACAAGAAGCGCCCCAATCGGGAACAAGCACATGCTGACAGTTTTGACACCGATCCAGATCGGCAAGACTCGATAATGATTGAAACCGGATGATTGAAGGATCGTTCGTAGTTGTTCCAGATTTTCCGGAGCGTAGAAGCGCTGATACCGAGCGCCGAGTGATGAAAACAAGCCGCTCATGCCCTGGATGGGGGCTGACTTGCTGGAAATGCCCAGCACAGCGTTTGACACTCGTGTATTCAATGTATGGAAGTGTATTTCGCGAATGATCAACAAGCAGGCCGCAGTCGCAACTGCTACGGCGAAGGCAGCCAAACCGAGAACAACACTCATAGTGCCGTATCCCTTCTGATCATCCAGCGTATCACAAAGTGCCCGACAAGAACCGAGCATACTGCGTACGCCAGCAGTTTGTTTCCGGTCGGATCAGAGAACAATAGATCGATTGATTGCGGACTGATCCAGTAGAATATCCCACCTACAATGAGGGGCATGAATGAAAGTGCTCGTGAAGAAAAGATCACCTCTGCTGCCAAGGCCTTGGCGCGAGCAGCCAGCGCAACGCGCTGACTCACGGTGTCTCCCAGTGTCTGCAACGTTTCGGCCAAACTGCCACCAGACTTCAACTGGACTGCAAGTGTCACCGCAAACATCGCATACTCAGCCACTTGCGTTCGCCGATAGACAGCCTCCACAGCTTCCTCGGGAGGTCTCCCCATGCTCAATTCGCTGCATACGATGGCAAACTGCCCAGCTGTCGGTTGCGGCATCTCGCGGGAGATGGTGCGAAATGCTTCGTTCACAGGCAGCCCGGATCGAACTGTACTTGCCACTATCTGGATCGCATCGGGTAGCTGTCGAAAAAGTTGATCGGCGAGGCGACGTTCCTGCCACCCGAACAGACCTCGCACCATCAGTATGGCCACAATTGCGGCCGCCAGATACGCGTAGAGGGTGGGAAAATCCAGCACGCGACTAACATAAATTATTGCCGCTGCGGCGATGGCGCCGGCGAGCAGCGCATACGCGGGATGCCAAACGTAAGTCGTCTCTGCGTTGTAATTGGCCAAGCGGTGGAGAAAGCGCCGTCGGGACCCGGCCAGTAGCCGACGAATAGAGGGCAGGCTCGACGAATGCGAGGTTGGTAGAGCTACTGCTAGCTGACGATTGATGCGGCCTTCTCGGCCGTCGAGCAACAACGACACGACCGCTGCGCAGATCAGGAGCGTCAGGACAATGATGATCAAGAACGGCAGCATTATAGTTGCCTCATAGCCTCAGCCCAAGCTCGATCAAGCCCATAATAGGCAAGACGGTTCTTGAATTTTGGGATTGAATGGGTGGACCGATAGGCGCCCAATATCCGCCCGTGAGCATCCTCTTCTTGGTACTCGAACGCCGCGATGTCATTGGTGGTGATGACGTCGGTCTCCAGGCCGGTCACCTCGCTAATTTGGATTATGCGTCGCTGCCCATCTCGCATGCGTTCTACTTGGACGATGATATCCAACGCAGCAACGATCTGGGCTCGAATCGCCCGCAGCGGCAGATTTGGCTGTCCCATCTGCACCATGTTTTCGATACGGGTAAGTGCGTCGCGGGCGCTGTTGGCATGCACCGTGGAGATCGAACCATCATGACCAGTGTTCATCGCTTGCAGCATGTCAAACGCTTCAGCACCGCGCACTTCGCCTACGACGATCCGGTCAGGACGCATCCGCAGGGCATTCCACACCAGATCGCGTTGTGTCACCTGCCCCGTGCCCTCGAGGCTCGGCGGCCGAGTCTCCAGGCTGATCACGTGCGGCTGTTGCAGCTGCAGCTCTGCGGCATCCTCGATGGTGACAATGCGCTCGCTGTGATCGATGAATTGGCTCAGGGCGTTCAACAGTGTCGTCTTGCCAGAACCGGTACCGCCGGAGACCAGAACATTGAGCCGAGATCTGGCGGCAATCTCGAGCAAATGTCCCATGGCAGAGGTCATCGTGCCGTTTTCGATCATTCCGGCCAGATTTAAACGGCGACTTGGAAATTTTCGGATGGAAATGCAGGGACTATGGATCGCTAGCGGCGGGAAGATGATGTTGACCCGGCTACCGTCCGGTAAGCGGCAATCTACCATCGGGCTGGATTCGTCAACGCGCCGTCCAACCTGGGATGCAATCTTCTGCGCTACCGATGCGATGTGCTCATTGTCGCGGAATCGCAGCGCGACCCGTTCTAGCTTGCCGGCTCGCTCGACATAGACGTTACTTGGTCCGTTGACCATGATATCGTTGATCGATTCATCCGCCAGGAGCGAACGTAGCGGCCCGTAGCCGGTCATGTCGTCCGCAATCTCGTCGGCTAGCAGAAACTGCTCGCGGCCTGACAGTTCGAGCCGTTCCTGGTTGGCGATTCCATGGATGATTTCCTCGATCTGCCGACGAAGGACATCGCGGGAAACAGTTGCGGCCACCGATGGCTCAATCTGCTCAATGACCCGTTCGCGCAGCGAAGCCGGCATCTCAGCTCGTTCGTGCAGCGGAGCCGGCATCGCGCCTCGTTCGTGCACTGAAACTGGCATCACGGATTGGTAGGTCGAAGGTTCGTCGCTGTTTGGCACGGTTGACGTGCCGTCCCTTTCCACAGATGCAGGAAAGCGGGTTGGTGTACTGTCGCGTTCGCGCGTACCGAACTTTTTCGTCACCGGAACAGCCTCCTGAACCATCCCTTCCGCACGACGCCAACACCAGCGATCTCCCGAACGATGGGCGCAAGGTGACGGCGCAGTTTTGATACGTGCTTTAGAGCTGGAATTCCGAGATTGACCGCTTGGGTCATGCCCTTTCCGAGATCGGGGATCACCATGTCTGGTTCTGCGCCTAAGGCCTTGACGATCATTGCCCTTGGAAGGCCCCCCGGACGATCGGCACGATTGAGCAAAGTAAAAACTCGATCTTTACCGGCGATGTTCGTGACGGCGGTGCGAAGGGCATGTGCATTGCGAAGTCCGGTCACTTCAGCCTCCAACAGCACCAGCACTTGGCGAGAAAGCATGATCACAGGATGGAGCGATGCCGGAAACGGGACTGGTACATCGACAACAATATAATTGAAACGTTGACGGAGCAGACCCAGTACGTGTCTCACTCCCGCTTCAGTGATGTCCAGCTGCGCATCCAGATCCTCATCGGCGGAAATCAAACAAACACGCTCGTTGATATCAATGGCCGCGCGTTCGAGGAACAGTGTGTCCGCCCGCATTGGGTTTTCCAGAGCGATGCGCAACCCCGGCCCAGGCCGAACTCCCAACATCACCGCCGTTTCGCCGTTTTGTAAATGAAGATCGAGCAGCGCGACCTTGGCCTTCGTGGTCTCGGCCAGTTGCAGTGCGAGATTGATGGCGATACTCGTTGCCCCGGCGCCGCCTTGCGCGCCGCAGATCGAGATCACCTGTCCACCACGATCGGCCGCACCGGACGCCGTGTCGCCAAGCAGCTTCGGACGCAGCTGGTGCAGCACCATATCGCGCGTAAGCGGCCTCGGAAGGTACTCGGTCAAGCCGATTTCCATCAGCTCGCGGTAGAAGGTGATCTCTCTGCTCTCACCGATCAGGGCTACCAGGACATCAGGTGGGCAGACGGCGGACAACCTTTCCAGTTCCGTGAAGGGATCATCGATCCCGCTGATGTCCGCCACTAGCGCGAATAGCTCGGTGTCGGTCTCGAGCATCCGTATGGCATTGCGGATCGTGCCACGCCTGATCGCCAGGTTGCTGCCTTCGAGGCCTTTGCGCAAAGCCGCTGCGCTAAGCTCGTCGCTTACGAAACAGACGATTCGGTCGCGCGTCGCAACAGATGGAGTTTCATCAGGCGAGTTGACTATTGCCATGTTGACGCTCATCGCAGTTTCTCCTGCGGTGTTGCGGCCTTGACCTCATCAGCTGCACGAACCACCACCGTTTCACTCTGGCGGGCAACTTTCGGCAAGACGCCACAGTCGACAGTTGAATCCTGTTTCCTGACTGAGTATTCCTGAACCTTACCGCCTCCATAAACCACGACCGCTGCACTTTGGCCGGCAACAGCATTCTGGCGGGCTATTTCCGCCGACACGTCGCAGCTGGAAATAGTGCGACTCTCCGCTGTGTCCCGTAGCTCGATAGCTGATCGCATGGCCAAGGAGAGCGATCCGAGATTTTTTGCGACCGTGATCTTCTTGACCTGCTCTGGCGCAAGCTGCAGTGACACAGTTTGTGCTACCTTCGCGGCCGTGGCGTTGTTGGCTCCGCCACCTTGCACAATCTCCTGGTCAATCGCGATGATTCGAACATTTTGGAGAATGGTCTCGCTGAGGGCGCGACGCGCGACATCTGCGTTCGCGGCTACTTGGGTCAGGACAACATCCACATAGTCGCCCGGCTTGATCAGCCCTGAGACACCAGATTCTGCGTCAACCTTGATGCTAATAGCACGGGTACCAGGCTCCAGGACGCTGGCGAGGAAACCCCGATCTCCCCGCAACAATATGTTTTCTGATGTGATTGGACTGCCCGTCTCGAGGCTCTTGCGAACCAGAGAACCGAGAAGTCTGTTCCGATCGTCGGTCGTATCGCGAATCGCCCCTGTCGGAACGCTATCCAACGGATCCGAGCGGAAATCTTCGTCGCGTGTCAAAGTACCCGCCTTCAAAGGACGTGCCGCGACAAGGTACCGGGTGAGAGGCGCCGGCGCCTTCTCCGTGAGCTGTGCGACTGGGGCCGGTGCATTCGGCAGGTTCAGGCCGTAGGCAATAAGCCCGAGCGCAGCGGTCGCGAGCAAAAGAACCATTATGATCGAAATACGCAAAGTAGCTGACATGTTCAAAGCCCTTGACTGAAAATGGTCCAAATACCGCCGCACGCGATCGCAACCCCGTAAGGTAGCGGTGCACGTCGCAAATGGCGCCACCGTTCTATCGCGTAGACGCGGCGCGCGAACGACGATCCCGCGGGCGCTAGCCTCGGATATGGCAGAACGCGCAGCATCAGATGCACCACGGCAAGAACGCCGCCGGCCAGAGCGGTGATAGTCAACAACTGGATCACACCCATCAATGGGAGCCCAATCGCCAATGCGGCCAGCAGTTTGACATCGCCGCCGCCCATCCATCCCCGCTGGTAGATGACTAAAAGCAGCAGAAACAGGATTGCCGCGGCGATCAAGGATTCCACAAACTGCATCGGGCCGGCAAAATGCCCGGCGATCCCGAGGAGCGCCAGCACCAGACAAATTTCATTTCGGATCAATCGTGTCGCGATATCGATCGTTGCGACATAGAGCAACAAAAGGATTTCAAGAAACGAGGCCGTGTGAGCAATCCAATCCATGGGAGCAATCCAATCCATGGGAGCAATTCAATCCATGGGAGCAATTCAATCCATGGGAGCAATTCAATCCGTAAAATGCATTCCTAAAAGCAGGCGCGGCATTGGGAGATCCATTGCCACGCCCACGACTCAAAGACGTGTCATAGGACTCAGAAAGACGAGTCACGGCAGTCCAGTCATAGTGGAGGCGATCACGCTGAACCCGGTATTCAGCGCCCCGCTGAGGGTGTTAGTACCGGTACCAGTAAACAGGAGAAGTACGACGGCGCAGACACAAGCCCCGACGATCACGTACTCGAGCGACACCACACCGTCCTTGTCTGTGCGAAGACGCTTCAGCGCTTCCGTGGCCTCAACATAATATCTCAACATAGCAAAATCCTTCCCTCGAAAGGAGACGCGGCATTGGGAGATCCATTGCCGCGCTCTGGACTCCGCTTATGGCAGACCAGTCATAGTGCTGGCGATCTTGCTGAACCCGGTGTTCAGCGCTCCGCTGAGGGTGTTGGTACCGGTACCGTTAAACAGAAGAAGTACGACGGCGCACACACAAGCCCCGACGATCACGTACTCGAGCGAAACCACGCCGTCCTTGTCCGTGCGAAGACGCTTCAACGCTTCAGTGGTCTTGATGCAATATTTCAACATAGGATAAAATCCCTTTATTCGAGATGAATTTGCGGCAACCTTTGCGGCAACCATTGGCACAAAAATCCACTGCCAATCGCTTACGTTTATAGTATCGCATCAAAAAGCTGTCACCTGGTAATCCTTTATTAACCTTACTGTGGCAGCGGCGTCGCCGATATTGGCCCTGTACGCGCTGAACAAAGGGCGGCTTTGACTCTGGAGGTAGCTCGGAATTTCTAGCGGCGCTCCGGCCTCCGGCGCGTCATCCGCCCTAAACCCCCCGTGAAAATACGGGCAATCCATCGTGAGGATGCGCTGCGTTCGAACGGTGCAAGGCCGGAGCCGCATGGGCCAGATCGAGCCGGACGAGGAAATCTTCGTCGCAGCCAATCAAGCAGGCAACTGCTGCTGGAAAAGACAATCGAAGCCGTTCAGCTAGCTCAACGTCGAACGGCGAAGACTCTGCCGGCACAATCGGCCACACCGACTTCCTTGGCCTGCACTCGCGCAAGCACAATTGACGAAGTGGAGTTCTACCCTCTCACATGTTTGCGCTCGAGGGCGACGACCTGCGCAAGCTGCCGAACGGCCACCCTCGCCCGGCTCCTCGCTCGTCGCGTCGACGGTCTCTTCCTGTGCCACGTCGAAGTTCGCTCTCCGCAGGTCCCTTGGTACTTGCGATCCCGGCCACGGTTGGTGAGCCCTGGGCTCCTGGCTTATTCCAAATCTGTCCGGTACGAATGCATGCATTGATGCCCTCGCGGTCCTTCGAAGCGTCGGACGTCCTCCCCGTCTTGTGTCTCTTTCCTCCGAGCCGCCAATGACATGTGAGCGTCATGCGGAGACCACGCGCTGAGGGTTGATCTGGTCGGCTAGGAAGATCTCGCGGAATGGTTTGTCGCGAGGTCACAATGTCAAAGAATAGTCGTAAGGATAGCGATAAGGATAGGCATA
>NZ_JBWJZD010000088.1:0-10319 GCF_056429065.1 Bradyrhizobium sp. USDA3010 | reverse complement strand
TTGCAAAGTACCGGTCGTCAGGCGGTGAAAAGCCGAAGGCAATCCTGTGCGCCTCGTCAGAGCAGATGTACGGCCGCATCAATCGGGCCCAAAAGCCGCACTCTCACGAATAGGACGGGCTAGATCGGGCCACCCCATGTCGAACGAGCTAGATCCGCGACTACTCTCCACGCAGTGCAGCACCACCTCAATCCTGTTTACATCGATGCTACAAGCTGACGCCGCGTAAGGTTCACGTCCTTCATGCCGATCCAACGATCGGTACATAGAACGCTATCGCAACGATCATCAGGCTCACGGTTGATCCTTCGACGCCCGGCCTTCCGGCTACTCACGAACCTGACGTAAATCACGAGCAGGAGCGATTACTTGCTACTCTCAGCGTGCGCCGACGTCTCAGTCAGACCGCGCAACTCGCTCGATGTTGAAAACGTTGGTCAACCTGATGAGCTCTCGCGTCGAAAATTCAATTACCCTTCTTTCTGCCATGTTCTCACCCAAAGCAGTGACGCGCCGATTGCGCACTTCGCGCGCGGCAAGAGCGAGTGCCTCAGGAGAATTCGATGGTGAAGCCAGTTGTGATTGTGGTGGGTGCAGACAAGGGAGGAGTCGGCAAGACGACCGTATCACGAACGCTGCTGGACTACTTCAGCGTCAACAACGTGCAAGCGCGCGCCTTCGATACGGAGTCTCCCCGGGGAACGCTGAAGCGCTTTTATCCCGAGATCACCGAGATCGTCGACATGACGACGACCGCGGACCAGATGAAGATTTTCGATACCCTGAACTCCGGGCTATCTGTCACCGTCATCGACGCTCGCGCCGGATTACTGTCCTCAGCGCTGGCCTCCTTGCGCGACATCGGATTTCTGGATTCGGCGCGGTCCGGCCAGGTTACCTTTGCCGTATTCCACATTCTAGGATCGTCTATCGCTTCGCTCGACGAGATCGAGGAGACCGCTACCTTCATGAGCGGCGCAAAGTACTATCTGGTCAAGAACTTCATCAATGACACTCAGTTCTTCCAGTGGGACCAGTCGACCTATAACTCCTATTTTCACCGCATCAAACAGGCGACCGAGTTGACCATCCCGAAACTGAACGAGATGGCATATGAGCAGGTCGAAGTCGCATCCGTCCCGTTCGTAGATTTCGTGGCAAACAAGGGCCGCAACGATGAGCCCGCGAACAACTCTTTCGTGCTACGCGGTTATGTCCGGCACTGGCTGGCAAATGTCTGGAGCGAATTTGATCGCATCAACTTGACGGAATTGGCCGGCGCCAAGTCCGCTACGCGGAGTGGCGAGAAGTAGTCGCATATTCTTGCGGGCCAAGACCAGGCCCATATACGAAACGAGATTGATCTGCTGGCTATGGTAGCGACCCCTATCTACATCATCTGCTCTCCTAGCCCGCAGGTCGGAAAAACCCTCATCGCTCGCGTCCTGAGCGAGTTCTTGCTGCTCAAAGACGGTGCCGTCCTGTCGTTCGATGTCAATCTAAAAGAGCCATCACTGCTCGATTACCTGCCTATGATCACCGAGACCGCGGATGTGACCGACACTTACGGCAAGATGCAGTTGATGGACCCGCTTATCGTCCACGACCGGGTACCCAAGGTGATCGATCTCGGCTTCCATGCCTTCGACGAATTCTTCAAGATGTGCGAGGAAATCGGCTTCATAAAGGAGACGGCGCGCCGCTATGTCGCTCCTATCATTCTCTTCATCGCAGGCGCTGACCGCATTTCCTTTCGCGGTTATGACATACTGCGGCGGCAGATTCCGCCAGCATCGCTAGTCACCGTCCACAATGAATTTGCGCTGCGCGGCGGATTACCTGAAGTCATGGATGGCGAGCGGATGCTCCAGATTTCCGCGCTGCCGCCGTTTCTCAAGAGATATATCGACCGACTTGGCTTTTCCTTCACCGGATATCTGCGGGACGAAAAGGACTGGTCCACCGAGCTGCATCAGTGGATACGACGGAACTACACAATGTTCCGCGATCTAGAATCGAGTTTGATGCTGCGAAGATCCTATCGATCGCGGGGGACGAACATCGAGAGCCTGCGTTGCACAAAGGCAACTTGAGGCTGAGACTACTCGCCATCCATTCGTTAAGCTTATGAGCAGCCGTTTGACCGGCCGCCAATGGCTTTGGCCATAATGATATGCACTGTGCGAATCCCCGTCTGGATTGGGTGCAATCAAGCGTACTTTTTGTTGAGCTCATCCGCAGCCAGTCGCGCGACCGGCAACTGCCCTCTTAGGCTTTGCGGGCGACGAGACGCATCGATGATGCCAGCGGAGGAGCTCATAGCTCGAAGCCGAGCTCCCCGAGCACCCGGTCCATGACCGCGCCTTTGATCTCGCGGGCGATCTCGTTGCGTATCTGGGCGCCGAGCACCCGCTCGGCATCGGCGTCGCCTGTCAACCCATCCTCCGCCAGCCGCCGATCCAAGCGGGCTTGAAACGGCTCGCCCATCGCATCGACGAGCCGTTCCTGCATCTCAGCATAGTCTTCGGGCGCGATGCGCCTTAGCACACTTTCCCATGGCTGCCATCGGGTCGCCAGGAACTGCGCAAATTCGGTCGCTTCCTGGTTCCGCACTGCCGTCCCGGCCCTGGCGACATCGTCCCCGGTGAGGTGAGAGACGCTCATGAAGCGCATATCGGGAGCGATGTGCCGCAGCTCCAGCGCATCACGCAATTGGGTTTGGTAGGCAAGGTAGACCTCGATCTCATCGACGTCCGTGTCCGGATCGATTCGACGAAGCGAGTTGACGGTCTCGCGCGCGATTCGGTCCAGGGCCTCCAAGCGAAACATGACGCGGCCCTGCTGGAGCAGTTCGCCAAGGCGTCCGTCATAGGCGCCGTCCTCGACATCCGCGTTCACACGTGCGCTCTGCATGCCGTTCCAGGTCAAAGTGATGCGATCTTGGCAGCTCACGCTCGCTCCGGAGGCCAGTTCGAAATACTGCTCGCGTAAATTCGGCCTGATGACCGCCTGCCGCAGATCTTCGACGACCGCGTGCCGGAACGCGTCGTTACCATAGTTCACGGTGCCGCGGAGCCTGTCGAGAAAGCGTGCATAATCTAAGGCACCCGGCTCTTCGGCGAAGGCCTGCCAAGCGGTTATTGCTGCCGGCTCGCCCTCGAGCCAGTGCGCGACAACCTCCTGCAGCGACCGCGGCTCAACTTGCACCGCGCCTCGGTTGCTAAAGGAAGCAAATGCACCGGGGCGGCGTATCATGAAGCCGGTAGAGCCCCGCTATGGATGCGCTTCATCGGCTGACGAGAGCACATCACGAAGCGGTCGCCACGCAGGGCTTGGTGCGATTACCCTGCGCCCGATGGCGACCGAGGACCAATCTCAAGGGGCCTCGCTCGCGGATCGGGTTGATACTGGAATCCATCTCCCCTTTCCTGCCATGCCTGAGCACATCGAGCCGGCCTTGCCAGCAATTCGGGACATTCAGCCTACGAGATATAGCTGTCGACAAGCTGACAGCCTCGAAGCGATGATCAATGCGCCGCCCAACTTTCCTTCGATGTTTCTCGACGCTTAGGCGCAGCGCTCCGCAAAACGTCCGAGGGAACGAAACAGTTTCCAGCTCGGTAAATTTGGTGTCCGAGCGGCGGCACGCCGGCAGCGTGATGCTGACAGGACGGCGATGTTGCCGCTCCTGGCGTACCCAATCAGCAAAGCCGACCCGAATGATTAGCCTTCAGCTACTAACGACCGCGGACATGATCCTCAAGCTCGACTGGCGCTATCGCGGCTTGCGGCAAGCAAGCGGTGATTCCGCTCGGGAATCCCTCCCGAGTCGAACAGACACCGCACATCACTGTCGGCATCGAATTTCCTTACGTTGCGCTCAGTGTAGCCAACCCTCACCGCGACCAACGAACTCAAGCACCGACTGCGCTTGGTTGATCTCGCGCGACACGCGCTTCAATATCCGTATTGCGACCTCTTCCGTCGCGATCAACCCCGCTCTTTCGCAGGCCAGCCCGAAATGATACATCACCTGTTCGTCGGATGGCGCGATACGACTCTGAAACAAGCTGATCGTCAATGATGAGAGCATATGCTCGACGACGTCGTTTTCAGCCTGTCTCACGAATCTACGTCCTTCTGATTAGTCGCTCAATATTGTACAATATGGGCGTCGCCGATAGAGCTATGACACCTCTCATTGTTCCGGGTTGTCGTGCCATGGCATCGCCCCATGAGTATCGAACACCACTAGCTGGCGCTTTCTTTCATCGATCGCCCCATCTGGTAACATCGCTTCTCCTCTCACGGGCCTACGCGGTCTCAGACGCGAGTTGCAGCTCCCTGACGATCTCGGTCACCCTCCCTTGCCCGGCGGCGTGGTGCGGCCACTTGCTAAAGCCACACAGCAAATTCTCCGCTTCCAGCTTGGTAAAATTAAGGAGCCTGATACCGCGACCAAGGACCTCATTGACGATCGTGATCGTGGCTTGGCGAGCGGCACTTTCTTGTGGCGATCTGTTGAAGCCGATCAGCAGGCCCCTGAGATCCTGGGTAGTGAAATCCGAGAGCCCCGTCCTCCGATCGGCGCGGCGAAGGACCTCGCCTGCGAGCACGACGGTCACTTGACCGCACGGCAGTTCGTCCGGCCAGTTACTGAAGCCGCTGACTAGGCTCGCAAGTCCCTGCTGTGAGAACTCGCAGAGCTGAGCGGCGCGGCGCAGGACCTCGCGAGCGAGTGCGACCGCGGCTCGGCGAGACGCCGCCTCTTCGGGCCACTTACTAAAACCGTTCACCAGGTTTGACAGCCCCTGCTGAGTCAGATCGGGGAGCTGGGCAGCACGGCAAAATACTTCACCCGCGATCGCGACCGCAGCCTTACGGCAAGTCGCATCTTCAGGCCATTTGCAGAACCCGTTCACCAGGTTCGCCAATCCTTGCTGGGTATAATGCGGAAGCTGGACGGCACGGCGCAGGAGCTCACTTGCGATCGCGACTGTGGCCTGACGAGATGCATTCTCCTCTGGCCATTTGCTGAAGCCATTCACCAAATTCGCCAGATCTTGCTCGCTGAACTCGTGGAACCGCGTCGCACGTCCAAGCACTTCGATTGCAACCGCGACGGTGACTTGACCACAGGGCAACTCCTCAGGCCACTTGCTAAAACCGTTTACAAGGATGGCCAACCCCTGCTGAGCGAAATCGGCGAGCCGGCGGGGGCGCCGCAAGATTTCCAGTGCAAGCGTGGTCGCGGCTTGGCGCGAGGCCGCCTCTTCTGGCCATTTGCTAAATCCGTTTACCAGGCTCACCAACCCTTGCTGTCTAAATTCAGAGAGCTGATGGTGGCGGCCCGCTCGGCGGATGACCTCGCCCGCGATTGCAACCGCGGCCTGTCGAAAGTCACTCTCTTCCGGCCACTTGCTGAAGCCGTTTATCAGCCCTGCCAGGCTGAGATTGTTCAATTCTTGAAGCGATCTGCTTTCCTCGCGACAAAATTTGGCTATTCGGACCGCCCCATGGCGACATTCCGCTCTCCTGGCGTGCCTGCCGAATGATGCCGCAAATATGGAAAGCGCCCTGATACCGATCTTTCTCATCAGAGCATGGTCCAGCTGCGACAAGCGAGAAGCTATTCTCTCGCAAGTATCCCGACCCGCCTGACCTCCAGCCCTTCGGCTCACCGCATTGCATGTCGTGGCATAGCCCCACGATTTCTCTGCACGGATGCTTTCCTCGAAACTCGGTAGAAATCTCGATTGAAACTCAACGGCTGCTTGTTGCAGAAACACCGGCAGGTCGGCCTTGCACAGTTGCTTGTCGCGCCTGACCACCGCAGTTGAGAATTCAACAATGCCGCCAGCACGATCGATTTCCCTTAGCGCCGTCGTGAGACTAGTTTGAACGGACATAGGACCTTCCGAGCTTTCATCGCAGCGCCCTTCGGCTATATGCGACCGGTCATCGCGTCTGGCTAGATATTTATCGTCTACGCTCTTTGAGCATCTGCCTGTGGGCGCCGGACTGTTCACTCAGCGCGCCTTGCTTGCGCGACTAAATGATTGCAGTTGTGGCAAGCCACACTTTGCTGCCCGCATCATTCCATCGTTCCAGCCATATGGCGACTCCACTGGCCAGCACTTGACAACTGCCCGCCCAGAGTTTCCGTGGCGATGGTGCAACTGCCCTTCCTGGCTATCGCCTGCAAGCAACAAGATGGCAATCAGCAAGCCATCCCCCTCGATCTCGATTTGCCAATGAACCGTCGACGCCTGCCCTATCCTGAGTTTTGTCTTGACGCGTCGGCAAGTCTACAACCTGTCGCAACGTGAGATTCAAGCTATAAATCGGCCTCCTGGAGCGGAGGCGGATTGTATGCGGCGGATGTCGATTGCAATGATTCCCTGTGGGGTGCTTATTTAGCGAGATACCGCGTCCAGCTGACATTTGCCGTCGATAGCTGAGATCCCGCCCTTGGCTCCTGCGCTTTGTTTGATCGATTCGCGAGCGCCGGAATCGCGGTCAGGCCCACCCGCCTTCCCCATAGGGAAAAACATCTCCGCCATACCATTTCTCATGCTGTGGATGAGAGATCCATTGGGAAAGACGATTGCCAATGCTCGGTGGCAGCGCGCGACTCCTCAACCATTAGAGAGAGGAGGCGAGCGCAATGAAGGCGCCACTCTTTATACCGCTCGCGCGGCCAGAGGACGACGTCGCTACATTCCGGGTCACGAGCTACTGGCCTACAGTTAAGCCGCGCCCAACCTGGGCCATCAACAAAGCCGCCGGACGCTTGTAAGTTTTGGTGCCATAGATCATGGCGACATGCGACCTAGTTTACCAGCTCATGCTCAAGCTGCCTAATGCCGGACGTGATTTAACATCTCTCCATCTTTCGTATCTCGCACGAAACTGTAGAGCGCAGGAATTGCGCAAGATACGCTATCACGGCGCGGTGAAAACTCGCGACTCTGCCGCGATTTCTCGTCAGACGCGCGGTGTAAGGTGATATCGATTAACAGGAGCCTTGCACAAATCGAACTGCTCGCCACATCTGCGCAGAAGCGGGTGGGCCGTCGCAAGTCCTCAGACGGAATTGTTCGGCATGAATGCGGAGCCACCGCTACTCATGAAGATCCGCGTGCTTACACTCGAATGCCAAAGTGAACTACATCTGCAATGACTTCGATCGATGATAGATTAAGTGAGATCAGGTGGCTGCGGAACGAGATCTGGCGCTGCCGTCGGTTACTTAAAACGGACCTATCTAGCGCGGAACGCAAGGACGTCGAGAAGCGCCTGCGTGAACAGCTGTCTGCCTTTGAGCGGCTCTTCTCGACGATGTTTCCTTTCGCCTTGAACCCTAAAGTGAATTCGACCAAGAGCACCACGACCGGGCCAAACGGCTCCACCGAAGCGCCCATCGAAGACACCGCAATGGCATCAAGCAGTTCCTTCGCGAATTCGATTGGGGATTAACCTCAGCGCTCTCCTCGACTCGATTCGCACCCTCGAGCCCAACCTGATCCCAATGTGAGAATATCGGGAAGACCGCGATCGAATGCCCGCCCCAACGCGAGCATTCCGGCGATCTTTTGCCAGTCCTAGTCGATCTAGTCACCTGCGGGAAATGCCAGGCCGCCGACAACAACGCCATAGATTGATGGACAATACGGACTCCTGAACAATGTGCGGCCTAACGACCTCCGACGTTGGAGCAGATTCGTCCGTCGGATCATTTCCAGCCAGCCGATGGCAACTTCACGGTTGCCTTGTCCGCCGAACGGGCTGCAGCGCAGATAGCGTGCAACCGCTGCAGTAGCACATCGAACCTCAAAGCGAACCATGACCTCGTAACACGCGCGGTGGCCCTGTCGATCGCCGAACGAGGTCAATCGGTTCACGACGTTCAGTGCCGCTGGTGGATGCGTCCGGCTCGACAGGTTGACGATTCCAGCCCGATAGACTTTCGAAACAGCAGGCAAGTCAAAGTCCGGCGCTAATTGGCCTGGAACACGTCACCGTGCGTCAATTTCCGTAACTTCTGCTCGGACGGATCACTCTCGATGGAGTACGATCGGAACCCTATTGAGGCGTCGTTTTCTTCCGCCGTTTCTGTCCGCCGCGGTTGGCATCGCGCGGCGACATTCGACGCCCAAGCTTTTGAAATTGTCCCTAATACAAAACATGGCTGCGTCTACATCCCCACGTCCTGTGAAGCGCTCACAGAAGCGCATTACGTCTGGTCTGCACGACGTAAGGACTTCTTCGGCCCGCTGATCTCGCGCGCGAGCGTATCCTGTACACCACATGGCCGCGATCGCGATCGCAGCAAGGGTGGTTGCCGAGCGGTGCGCATTGTAAGTCCACCCCATTCGTCGTTTTTGAATCACCAAACCCCTCTTAAGCCGCATATCCTTCACTATGGTTCTTTGCCCAACGATCATCATCTGTTTACCGGGAGCTAGGCAACAGCTCGGCAGCGGCCGTCGCGGGGCCGCCGTAATCATTGTGGTCCCCCGAATCATCGTCTCGTCACGCGCAACACGTTCACTGCGAAGACCGAGACACGAGAGAGGCTGGCTGCGCTTTGCAGCGCGCGCAATGCGTTCCAGCCTTTGTGACATTCGCGATGCAAGTTTCCAATGTGGCGTTCCCTGATGCGAAAGTTCTGCTTCGCAATGCCTACAACCTGACGCTACGATCGATTCAAGAATTTTGAGCATCCAGCAAGTGTGAATACGCTCTGAGACCGGCACATCCGACGAACTCGCACCAGCTGCACGCTTCACCGGCTGCCCCCGGGTGTGAAGCGTCGCCCGTATTGGTCGATGATCGCTCGGCCTAGTGTTGGGTTGAAGGCGCGCTGGGACGATCGGCGATAAGTTGTCATCGACGCTGCTCGCTTGTTCGCCGTCCGAGCCAACGGTCTTGGAGCCTTCAGACGAGAGTTTGGCACGATAGTTTTCCGAGAAGCACAAGACTTTGGACCGGTGGGTCAGAATGGCTTGTTCTGGATTGTGACGGCCGCGGCTCTGACCGACGGCGGATTCCGCAGGCTCAAGCTGCCGCTGCCTATTGCTAGTGTGCAATTGCTCGACGCCAACTCAGCGGCTTCGACCTTGAGCTCCGCTGGCACGGCAGTTGCTACTCAGCGCGTGAGCTGGGTTTGGGTGCAGCCTCGCCGCAACGCGGAAGATATCATTCGTCGTTGATGGCTGCGGGTCTTTCTGCGGACGGTGATATGCAGGGGCCATGCCAGCTGACGCGGCGCGCGTGCCGGCTATTTTCGATCTCAACGTCGTTTTCGCGCCAAGATCTGTAACTGTTCAACGCACAGCTGGTCGGAGGCCGAACACAAAGCGTATATCGCACGTGCTCTAGTGGTTGATTTCAGGCCGCAGCATGCTGAAAGACTTGAACTCCGGCTCCAACGACTGCCAGGGCAGCATGAAGATGCCATCGAAAGTCAACTGATTGGCTCCTACCGCCACCACATGCAAGGACGTAGCGATCTCCTATTCGTCCCGCCACAGCTGCCGTGATTGTTGCAGCTGGTCAGATATGCGATCATCTTCGTCGTCAGATCGCACGCCTCGGCCTCGACGGCAATTGCAACCGGACGCTGAGTGCCGCTGGTTGGACGTACATCATTTGGTCGACAGCTCTTTGACTTTCCGTGCTGTGCAAAGATGGGCTGCCAATGATCGAGCCTCTGTCGGCATCATTGCAGATGACCCAGCCGGTCGAATCTGTCCTGCTCCGAGAACGCAACGTCGTAGTCTCGACACCTTGATGCGGGGGCTGATGCGCAATGGAGCGATGGTGTTGCGGTGTGCTGCTCCTGATGAGAGAATGTTCCACGCAGCGGCACCGTTGATCGTTCGCGACCGAATCCACCTATGTTCTGATGTGACCAGGAGATCGATTATGAGTTCGCGCATGACGCCTCACCCTCGGTTGCTGGGACGATCGCGCGAGGCCACGAACGAGGCTGGATCTGAACGCTGATGAACTAGCGATGAATCGTATCCGTGAGATGTTCGTCCAGGCGATCACGAAAGCTTCTAGATAACCAGTCAATTTCCTCAGGTTGCCAATGAGCCCCCCTTCTCTCCTCCGGCAGATCGGTAAGGTCTGACAAACTGGATCATATCGCCTTGTGCATTATTGGCGCGTTTGACGGTCGCATGTTCGTAAGCGGCAAGGAAACCCCGTCTGGCGGAGTGGTAAGCGATCGGCTATCGGCTGCTGAGTTTGTGAGCCGATGTGAGCTTCTATGTCTGCGCCTAGTTCTGGAACTAGAACCTTCCATATGA
>NZ_JBWJZD010000087.1:0-10674 GCF_056429065.1 Bradyrhizobium sp. USDA3010 | reverse complement strand
ACCGAACAGGCTCCGATTGGCAAGATGCCAATTGGCAAATATCCGGTTGGCAAGTACCCCGTCGGAAAATACCCGGTTGGAAAAGCTCCTGCTCCGATCGTAACGAAGGGCTAGCTCGAAGATCGCCAGGCAGCGTCCCCCTTCAGTTTTCGCCGAAGGCCGCTGCTCGGTGAGTCTCGCGAGTATATGTTCGGCGCGACGGTCAGGCACCTGGCCGAGCGGGCCAAGGAAGCCCGGCTGGAGGCCGACGCCGTCGCCTGCCAAGCATGGAACTCGCCCGCATGCTCGCCTTCCAGGGCCCGGCCCAGCCCTCCCCTGCGCTCGGCGACGCGCTCAACGCCGGCTATCGCTACCTCGAGGTGAAGTGCCTCGGCTGCGAGACCCAGCGGCGGCCGAAGTGGACGCCGATCCACGAACTCGAGCGATACATGCGGTGCAAGGGTGCTCCCGCCGGCAGGGCCACCCATTCAAGCGCAGCTACCTGGTGGCATTGCGGACGAATAAGATCTCGGCCATGAACCCGCCGTCGACGTGGTGGCCAGGAGAGCGGTGAAATTGTGTGGTTTCAGGCCTTCATGCGGGCGCGATGCCTCCTTAGGTCAAGTCGAAGAAGTAGACCCCCGTCAGACCATAAATCTATGACCGATACCACCGCCGAAACGGCGCGGCTCATGAAGGTAGCTGAGGCAATCGTCCGCGAACTGGATCGTCAGGGCGTTGCGGATGCCGTGGCCGACCTAGGCTTTGACGTGATGGAGATGACCAGGGTGGTGATCCGCGCGGCCGATGGGGATGTGGTCCCGTTCCGAAGACCGCAGAACTGATCGCTTTCTCGAGCGCGGGGCCTACCCTTTTGTCGAGGGTGTCGTTCCCAACGACTTCTTGATTGCTGACCCGAGCCGACCCTCAACTCGCTTCCGGTTATTGCCGACCTTTTTTATGGCCTTTTTCACCCTCGCTGCCGACTTCCCGCTTTTACTCGCTTCGTAGCGCACCTCGTAATCTTGTCCTCCGGCGACGCGGGCTCGATCCTGCTTACGCCCGCGGGCGCTCTTCGTTGCTTTCTTTGCCATTGAAGTCTCCCAATTCCAACGGAGACCAAACGCCAAGTACGATCCGCGGGTTCCTCGCAGGCTCTACTGCGCCCGGAGCGAATCGTGCTGCGGTCGCTTGAAATCCCGGTTCTGTTGCGTGGAGTTGTTTTATGCGTAAATCGAATTGGACGCCTTCGATTGTCGCGAGTGATGACCAAACGGTTTACCTCGTCGCAGACGACTTCGGCCGGATAGGTCGCGCCTGGCGGGAGGCCGATCTTGAGACTGCGGACCTTGAGGCGGTCATTCAGGACCTGATGGCCGGCGAGTATGCAAACCCAATCAGGGTCGCCGCCTTCAATACGTCAGAGCGGTGGTCTGACGACGTCTCGGAGGACGTCGCACGCGAGATCCAGCGACGTTGTGACCTGCAGCTGACCGATGTGCCAGCACATCTGCAGGATTTCATTGATCGCCATATGGGCCGGGACCAGAAGCAGCTTGTACTCCGACTGGTCTAGGCAAACTGCCCGTTAGTATCCAAGTCTTCCAGATTTGGTGGTACTCACTAAACGAAGACAAGCTCGCTCCAGACTCGCCACTCGACATCTATCGCAAGGAATTCCCCGATATCGAAAAGGATGACCGGGCAGAACAGAAGCGTAGGCTCCGTAGGAAAATCGAGAAGTATCGGGACAACAAAAATCTGCTTGCAGATCCAAGAACAGAAAAATGAAGTTCGTTGGCGACCGTCCCTACGCCGATGCTGAGAAAGCCGCCCGCAGGATCATGGAGCACGCGCGGGCGTTCGAGCCCATCCAGGATGGCAGGATCTACATCGAGGAAGATCAACTATCCGTTTATCGACAAGGATGGCGCATCGCCGGCCGAATACAGCGCCGGCCTCAAATACGCCATCGAGCATGGCTGGCTGGAGAAACACGAGAGCGGGACCTACGTTAAGATCCTGGACGCGGGGACCGACCTTCTCGGTTAGACGAGCAAAAAGGGGCGTGCAAAATGGATCGCCTATACGTGCTTGCGATAGCAATACTGCTCTCTGGAATTCTTAGCGGAGGGGTATACACGATCGCCGCCGCCGGCAATGGATCCACCTTGGTCATGAACCGGTTCACGGGTTCGGTTTTATTTTGCAGTAGCATGAGCGGCTGCTCGCTGCTGAGTCGCAATTAGCCGCCAGCGAAATCCTCGATTCGTCAAACCGGCGCCGAATACCTATCTCTCGGGTATGCCAAATTTCGAATTTTGCCTGCCGACGGTGGGGAAGATCGTGCCAGCGGGCCCTGAGTGGTTCCACGAGATCAAGTACGACGGCTACCGCCTGCGCCTCGAGCGCGACGGAGATCGCGTCCGGCTGATCACCATGGGCGGCTATGATTGGACCAAACGGTTTCCATGGATGGTCGAGTCCGCCATGAAGAACCGCCAGAAGCAATTCGTTATCGATGGCGAGGCCATCATCCGCGGCGTGGACGGCTATTCCGACTTCAACGCCCTTCACTCGGGCAAGCACAATGGTGAGGTCGAGATGTTGGCTTTCGACATCCTAGCAATGGACGACGACGACCTTCGGCATATGCCACTATCAATGCGCAAGACGAACCTACAGCGGCTGCTGGCGCGCCGGCCGGAGGGCATCTTCGTCCCTGACTTCGAGCAAGGCGAGATCGGCCCCGATCTCTTCCGGAAAGTCTGCGAGTTCGGCTTCGAGGGGCTGGTATCAAAGCGCTCGGATCGCCCGTACCGCGGCCGATGCCCGCATTGGATTAAGATCAAAAACCGAAAGCACGCGGCCATGTCGCGAAAGTTCGAGTGACCGGCCCGGACGATCAAGCCAGTCGTAAGCGTCGGCTCATCAAAGGACCGGAGGAAGACGCGACACCGAAACTCAACTTGAGCAGTTTCGGCATGGCCGCCGCCGTCGCCTGTCAGCCCCCAAGCCAATAGGATCAAAACCGAGTCTCTGCGCGTTGACTGTTGAGCCCAAAATGGGAGGTCAACGATGATCAGTGACCGAGAACGGCGGGCACCTACGGCAGCGGAACGCGAAGCCCGCAAAGTATTCAGACAAGCCGAAGCGAAGAAAGCTTTGACCGAATATGCGAAAGCGCAAAAAGCACTCCACGACAATCGGGAGCGCCTAAAGGCGGAACGGCTGGCGCGGGAGGCTGAAGCGGCCGATCGCACAAAAGCAGGTTAAAGCGTTCATCTGGATAACCGCGGAGGACAAGCTTGGACCTCTCCTAGTGGAGGGTTGAAATGGCCCTGCACTTTCGTCGCGTGGATACTGCTGAGGATCTGGAAATTTGGATCGCAAGCAGCGATGACTATTCATTCGTTATCAGCAGCGAGAGCCGAAGTGGACCGGGCTTGCATGGAGAGCCCGGTTTTGTTGCGTCATATTGCCCGGACTTTCTGAATATGCCCGCGGCTCAAGTGTCCGGATCGCCCTTCGGCACGTTCGCTGAAGCCGAGCGCGCCTGCGCTGCGTTCCTGGGTCGCCTCACTATCGAGGGATGACTACCAGAGCCGCCAGAGCAGCACCGGCCATTTGGCCGTAGTTTCTCGCACTACGGCTTTCGATTTTGCTCGTAGTCAACTTCCGACGCCGCCGATGGCTTTACTCTTTCCATCATGATCTGGCGCAATATTGAAACCGCGCCATTCAACCGCGTCTTGAAAATTGGCCGTAGTGGACTCGGACGGCCTCCACGCGCTCATATTCCCCTATTGCCGAGTTCTAGGTGGATGGGTCAAGGCCGATTCAAATCGACCCGTGCTGGTTCATCCGACCCATTGGAGAGAGTGGAATATCGACCTGTCACCTCCTTCGATCCACTGACGCCGTGGCGCGGTCACGCCCCACCGCATAGGACCGATCGCCCCGCTCCGATGGCAGAAACGCTGTCTTGGCTGCGCTCGCCGGTGACCCAGCGGTGAGAGTTTCGGCGGCGCAGCGAGAAAGGCCCCACGCCTCTTTGGAACACAGCCAACAGGAAGTTGTTGTCTTAAGCACCCGGGCGGAGGCCGCGGAAGTGGCAGACGAACTTGAGTATTCAGGGCACCGGCTATTGGTCGTCGAGCAACCCGGCGGCGGCTTCCTGGTTGAGATAGCGCCTCTGGGCGGTCGGCAAACCATTAGAACCGTGACCTATCAAAGCTCGCGGGAAGCGATCGCCGCGGCAAAGAGGACCATTGACCAGCACCCGGGGCACAGGCGCGCCTCGTAGTGCCCGCATTCGTTTGTGATCGGTCATTGATCCGGTTGCATGGGGTTATTCTCGTAGTGGGACGATCAACTTGGGTCGCGTTCGGACCTAAGTCCGTAGCGCGTCGAACTTCCCGATTGGGACTGGCAAGATATTTCCACGCACCTCAAGTGCACCCGCTGCGGCAAGGTCGGCTGGGTCAACACCGGGCTCGACTGGAGCGAGGTGATCAACTTCGCCAAGGGCGTCCCCGGCTGATTTAGCGCCCCGTAGAAGCCCGGCCTTGCCCTCCATCGGCGGCTGCAGAAGGCTGTCTCTCCTGAGAGCCGAAGCAGCCAATCCCTAATATCGACCGCTAGTGATTTGCTCTAGCAACCACACCCAGACGCGGCCAGCAGGCGCTTCGGACAAAGGCTGATGGCTAACGTCGAAGTCTACACCCCGCTATGAACGCGAACATGGGCACCCGTCAGCTGGGCGCCGGTTCTGGCTGTTCACGCTGGTCTCGGAGACCGGCGCGATCCTCTATGAGGTCGAACTCAACGAGCAGCTGATCTACCCGGTGGCCCTGGATCGCGCCCGGGTGACGGCCGAACAGAGGAAGGCCTTCCGGATCACGTGGAGCCGTAGGCCCAATGGGTCTCCCACGGGGTTCGCAATCGCCGCGCTCGATACCTATCTCGCGGGCATGCCAAGCATCTTTACCCACCGAGGCGTCACGTTCACGGTGACCCATCGCTATGATGATGCGTTTGACATCGCCATCAAGTTCGAGGGCCAGTTGATCCGCAGTAAGGCGCGAACAAGATTGGTCGAGTTGGCGAAGCGGCGCGCTGAAATGCTAATCAACCGCAAGCTGACAGAAAGGGCGCCGAAGGCGTGAACCCCACTAATCCATCGACTTGCGGCGTTCAATGTTATGTGGGTCTTACCTGGACCTGGGATTCACGGCATTAATGTTTAGGACGAACAAAGGGTTCTGGAATTCATCCGTCACTACCATGCGCCAGTCGTGCCCCGGCCGCAGGCGACCGTCAATGCTCGCCAACATCTGGCCCGCCGTAACTGTCGCCTCTTTCCACGCTGCGTGCTTGTCCGCCTTCCTGGTCGAGTTCTGTCGTATCGTGATAGACGTGAAAAAGTACTGGGGCATCGCAAGTGAAGCTCTGGATTTTGATCGCCGTAAGCCCTCAGGCCGGTAACTTGCCCGGCGACGCGAGGCATTCACTCATCTGCGCGGCGGCCTCGGCCTCTCGCGCCCTCCTCAACAGAGCCTCTCTCTCGACACCGGGCGGCATTGCTTTCGCCCGCCAGCGAAGCTCTCTGGCCTGGTTCGCCAGTCGTTCTTCTAGTGTCTCGGTCTGCACGACCCGACGCCTTAAGTCTCCCACACGCTCCTCGCAAAGGCCGTTCTTGAAAACGGATTTAATTTTCGCATTTGGATAAGGTTCCTATTTTCCTGTTCGAGCGCGCCCTCTCGCAAACTACCCTTCTTAGGCATGAAACGTTTGCGCGCCTGCGCAGTCTAACGCGCGTCAGGATTTTGCACTTTACATCCTGGGGCTAGAGCCAGCCCCGACCGCGTGTATTTTAAGCGGGCGGCGTTGGTGTTTATAACCCATGTGAGTCCGCGTGGACTGACGCGGGACTGGCCATGCGGCCTCAGCAATCGCCCCCGGGCCTTTAAGGGTCGCTGGGGCCGCGTTATGTTCCTAAGCTCTCACGCGCATGAGTATCTCAATGGACACCCGCGACTATGAGAAGATGTACGGGGTTCAACCCATCGGACGCCGCTATTGGGCGTTCCGGATTGTGTGCAACAGCAGCGTCCACGCGTTCCGGACACCTACCCCGACGACGTATGTGGCGGCCTGCGAGGCTGTCACGAGACGGGCTGAGGCGCTTGGAGCGCCCGCATTGTGGTTGACGACAACTAACTCGCTTTCAAGCCGAGCGTGCATGTGTAGCGATCGTCCCCGTGGGGGCTACCGAGCACGCTTCGTTCCTGTCTGGAATTGATAGCCCCGCAAATGTCCCTGATATCTGCAGAAAGTGCCTGCGCAAACCGGCACAAACTACCTGCCCGTAAGATCACGGTGCGATCGACGCCCGCAACAGTTCCTTAACCGGCGACAGAAATAATTCTCGCGTATGGATCAGGGCGACCAGGAATGGTTCAGGCCGACGTTGCGGCGCGGCTACGTCCGTCTTGCGGCCTGGATGGCGCGTTCAAACAGAACGTTAGAACCAGGCCGGCCACCCGAGCCAACACGGACAGAGGTCCCGACTAGGACGCCGGAATCATCGAGGCGATCCGAGCCGCCTCGTCCATAGCCATGTTGCCCATCAGATTTGCCACTAAAGGAGCATGGGGTGAAAGGTTTGTTGATAGCGATAGCCGTTGTTGTAGTCCTCTATGCAGGCGATCAGCGCTTCAACCAAGGTCAATACACGGATGCGGTCCAGCGCATGGCGAGTCAGATGAGGCATTCGTTTGGAGTTTAATGCCACCTCGTTTTTGGCGGCCCTACGGGCGCTGCGAGAGTTGGTGGCCGGTCCGCCGCTCACCATTTTCGGTCAGCGTGACCATGGGGCACTCCTAGCTATTGCTGGGCTGACGCGCCGATCCATCCAGTTTGATATCGGAAATCCGCTCACCGCATCAAAGATGACCCGCCATCAACTGTCGGCGGGGCTATATGCGGCCATTCGCGTCCTACTGCGCGAGGATGACGATAGCCGTGTCGCGTTTGAATATGATCGACCAGCATCCGTTTTCGGTCAGTTTGGCAGCGATAGTGTCGATGCAGTAGACCAGCAGCTTGATCGCGACCTCCAAGCCCTGTGGGAAGCGGCTGCAGCCTAACGGCTGCGGAATATTGGTGGAGTGGAGAGAAGATGCGTTTCGAGAAAGGTCATAAGGCAGCGACGCGACGGCACATCATCGATGTGGCGTCGAAGTGCGTACGCCGAGACGGCATCTACGCCGCGGGGATCATGGGCGAGGCCGGCCTGACCAAAGGCGCATTTTCTCCGCACTTCGAGTCCAAAGACGCACTCGTTCGTGAGGCGCTGGCGAGCGCGCTCAGCGACCAACAACATCGCCTCGATGAGGATCAGCGGAGGGGCCTGGCCATCGAGGGGGCGATCCGGAGATACCTCAACCGCGCTCACCTCGAAGACCCGGCGGAAGGGTGCCCTTCGGCGGCATTGCTCCCGGAAATCGCCCGCCAGCCCCTGTCCACTCGGCAGGACTACGAGAAAGCGCTGCGAAGCTACGTTTCATTGCTGGCCGCACTACTTCCGGATGCCGACTCTGCAGCGAGCCGCCGCCGCGCGACCGCCATCTTCGGCCTCATGGTGGGCACCCTCCAGTTCGCGCGGGCCGTCCCCGACACTGTCCAGGCGGAGCAGATCCTGGAAGGCGGTGTTGAGGCCGCGCTGCAGTTGGCGCGAACTCCATCTTCCTAGGTTAGGAAGCACCGAAAGGCTATGGGCTATGATCGCCGATACCGACCGGCAAGGCCCGCGAAGAGCTATGGGCGGACTACAAGGTAATGCGCGACCGGATCGGCAAAGAGCGCGACTGGCCGCCGATGCGCCGCGACTAGTTCGTGACTGAGGCCGAGCACGGCTCGCTCTATGTCGGCACCCCCGAGACCGTCGCCCGCAAGATCGCGGCGACCGTGAAGGCATTCGGCGCGGCCCGCTTCCAGCTGAAATATTCGGCCGGCCCGCTGCCGCACGAGAAGATGATGAACGCATCGAGCTCTATGGCAGCAAGGTGGTGCCTATGGTGCGCGAGATGCTCGCGGCGTGACGCGCCGCAATCAGCGCTACAAAAGCAAAGCCCCCGGCGTTTTGACGCCGGGGGCTCTGTTAGATCACAGTCAGATCAACCGGTATTACCAGTTGCGCTGAGCACGGAGCATCAGCTGATAGGTGTTCTGGTCCCTCAGCTCGTAGATAGCTGCGGGCTTGCCGATAGAAGTGCTGGGCGCCACGACCGTACCTTCGCTCTTCTGATCGAGACGGGTGTAGACAAAATCCGCCGAGAAGGTCAGGTTCTTGACGGGGGTCCACTGGGTCTGCGTACCGATCTGCGCGATGTTGTAGTCGGGGTTGCAGGTTGTGATAGCAGCTCCGCTGCCCGCGGGAGCAAGTGCACTCCGGAGCGAACCACCGACGCCGCCAACACCGCAGATGAGTGTCTTAGCCGTGTCGTTGTACATCACAGCAGCATAAGCACCGTAGATCGAGGTGTTCCAGTACGGGTTCCAGTTGTGCACGTATGCACCGCGGAAGCCCCAGGTCTGAACCAGTTGCTGTTGTGTTCCGGTCGCGAACACCGAGTCGGGCGCAATGCCGAACCCTACGCTCTGATAGGCGCCGGCCAGATTGGTGCCGCCATAAATGGTATTCGCACCTGCCGAACCGGCGAGGTCCTGGATGTTGTAGCGGGTCGCGCCGTCGGTGTAGACGCCCTGCAAGTTGATGGTGTCGCCCGGTCCGGTCGGGATGTTCTTGATCGACAAAGCCAACTGACCAGCCCAGCCCCACCTGTCGTCCGGATGACCGGTCAACTCAGTGCCGCCGTAATAGGCCACGTGGTTGTCATGCGCTGCGAACGAAGCCTGGAACAGACCCCAAGCCTGATCGACACGCAGCATCGCGACGAAGTCCGGAGAAATCGTGCCGGCATAGTCGCCGGCGCCGAAGGGACCGGTAGCACCGATAGCGGCGCCAATCGGGCTGAGGGCACCAAGATTGGCCACGCCAGCCTGATAGTAGGCCGTCTGGTCCTGAGCCGACAGAGACAGCGACACGCCGTTGCCGAACTGCGCGGTGTAGGTGAACTGGTTCACGCCAGTGACCGTACCGCCGCCGCCGACCAGACCGTCGTAGTTGTTGCCCGGGTAGTTGGCCCACGGAGCCGAGAACTGCGAGACCGCCTTACCCATGGTGAAGCCGGCGAACTGGATGAAGGCGTAGTAGACGCCTACCGTACCGCCTGCAACCGCGCCGGAGTTGGCGTTGTTCGGAGCCGAAGCGCTGCCGATCGCCGAGTAGACGGTCGAGCCGTTGCCCTGGCCAGCGTAGGTGTCCGACGTCCAGGAGAACGTCGCATCGAAGAAGGTGCGGACCACGCCGTATTCGGTCGCCGTGCGCGTATCGATGTTCAGGTCTTCACGAGACCGCCAAGTGTAGCCGTTGGTGAAGCGATTGTTCGCCCCGCCAGCACCCGAGGTGTTGCCAGTGTAGTCCGAGTTCGAGTTGGCGATGACGTCCACACGCAGGTAGCCGCCCAGCTTAATGCAAGTGTCGGTGCCCGGGATGTAGTAGAAACCGGGACCATACAGGGAGCAAACCTTCACGTACTCGACCGCTTTGGCCTTGACGGGAAGATCGGCCGCCTGAGCTCCGCCGACCGCGACGAGAGCCGCCGCCGAGCCGAGGATAAGGCTCTTAACCATCTTCATGTTAAACCTCCAAGTTGCTCTATCTCAGGGAAGGTTCCGGATCCGCCGGGTAAAACACCCTAGGTTGGTTCCCTTTGTCCCTTAAATCCCCGCTCAGTCGCTTCGCGCCTTCGGACACACCCGCTGAACGCGAGGGACTTAAGCGAACCACCTAAAACGGGACGACCTCGGGATGCCCCCCTCCGTCGCAGTTCCATATGAGACAGAAGGCCCCCGATCACGCAACAAAAGACCGCTCAGTCTAAGGGCACCCTTCGCCCTTTTTGTGTCACTGTTGCCAAATGATCACGGTGCCGTTACAATGAGGCTTCTATTCAACGCATTGCTGATTAATGATTTTTTAGATCAGAGGGATGCAAGGCGGCCTGCAAACCCCTGTTGGGATGGAACGGGCTTGAGCGCCCGTCTATCCGCTCAGCGAAGGGAAATGTGTGAACAAATTGGAGCCGTTGATTCCATGGCGCTCACACAAATCGATGAGTCGAGGAGCAGCTCGCAGCCAGACCAATCTTCCCCGACGCGCTTCCCACCCAGTCAGCTTGAGGGCCCCCGGATAGCCGACAAGCCGTTCAATAAATGCGCATTCCTCTAATCCGATGACGACGTTGCGAAAGACATCACGCGGTATGCCATGCTGGCTTGCGCTAACCCGGGAGATCGTAACCCTAACCCAGCCTTCATCCGCATTTAGCCGGCAAAGCATGACTTCCCGCGCGAGAGCCCCCATGACAGAAAAAACCTCGTCGGAGAGCCTCGATAAGTCCCGCCATTGATGCTTAGCAGCTTGCCGCCGCACGCCCTCCCCTAGCCCGTCTTATTCATCAGCGGCTTGTTGAGAGGCTGGCGAGCGTGGCGTAAGCCGCTGAGGTGGCGTAGGATTCGGTTGCTGACACCCACCCTCCGCGCATCCGGGCCGCCACACTCGCCATG
>NZ_JBWJZD010000086.1:0-11342 GCF_056429065.1 Bradyrhizobium sp. USDA3010 | reverse complement strand
CGTTGCAAAGTACCGGTCGTCAGGCGGTGAAAAGCCGAAGGCAATCCTGTGCGCCTCGTCAGAGCAGATGTACGGCCGCATCAATCGGGCCCAAAAGCCGCACTCTCACGAATAGGACGGGCTAGCGCTTTTCGGCAGTCTTGGCGCGCTGGCGCGCGATCCACTTGCGCTCGATCCAGCCGAGCAATTGCGCCGTCGGTTTCTGCAAGAGCGGGACATCCTGCGCGAACAAAAGGAGTCCGAGCGGCAGCATCCAGAGTCCGAGCACCGGCAGGAAGCTGAAGATGCCGCCGATGATCAGCAGGATCGCGAGCGGAATCCGCACGTAGCGCGATGACGGCTTGCGCAGCCACGCGACGAAGCGTGCCGGCTTTTCCGGAAGCTTGGCTTCGAACCAGGCGAAGTGCCGATCGATCTCTTGCTTGTCGTATTCGCTCACGCGCCTCACTCCATCCGTTCCGTCGCGAAACGGATTTGGCAAACAACACAAGCTCCAGAGATGATGCTGCGTGACAGCGTCACAAGGCGTCAGTCTGTCGCGCATGACGGTCTTGAAATAGCCGCCGCATGATCCAACGCGCGCAAGGCGCACACCCGTTCGCGTCAAGACAACGCACCGGGCTCGCGGCTCTCGCATGCGCGTGATGGGGACAAGATCAGTGGGTGGACTTCTTCGCCTTGTGCGACTTGGAGACCTTCCGCTTCGCAGGCCGCCGCTCGCTTGCCTCTCGCGGCGCGGGATCTGCGCGGAAGAACACGCGGCAGGCCGGCGACAGCTGCGCCCTGTTCCTGATCATGCAGGCCGTGATGCGATCGACATCGGGAATCTCGGGGCCACAGAGCCGGAACGCATCCGGCGTACAGGCCTGCTGCTGGTCGGGCGTGTAAGCCTCACCCCGGCCCGGCAGCAACAGCGCGGCAAAGCCGACCGCTGATATCAACGCAAACGAAAAACTCCTTGAACCGGCGGTCCCCATGCGTCCCCCCAAAGGTGTCACCAGGCGTCGTTAAGGCGTCGTTTCGTGGAGTGTGGGTGAACGCACGCAGAAGTGCAAGCGGGCGAGATGACACGCCACCGGCGATCAAGGGAGGCGGCAAGCTTGCGATGGCCCGAACTTGCGACGTCGCGTTGGGTGATGGTGTGGATGGTACAGTTGGGTGGGCTCGAACCACCGACCTCCTGTTCCACAGACAGAGAACAACCTCCGCCGCAGTTGCGATCCGCTACGCGAAAGTTCTATTTCTCCTGTGATTTCAGCGACAGATCCCGCCGACGCTTCGCTGCCGTTCGCCACATTTTCCGCTAGCGTGGTAGCTATGTGGTAGCTATTTGGTAGCTAGGAACAGGAGGTCGCATGGCATCGGCAAGCATCACAATCAGGGCTGTCCAGGCGCTCGCCCCGGGTGAGGCCATCTGGGATGCGGATCATAAGGAGGCGGTGCGGGGATTTGGTGTGCGGCGTCAGCGCGATCAGGCAACCTATGTCCTCAAGTACCGAGTATTCGGCCGCCAGCGGTTTGTCACGATCGGCCCGCACGGGTCACCCTGGACGCCAGAGAAGGCGCGCCGGGAAGCCAAGCGATTGCTGGGACTGGTCGCGGATGGGAAAGACCCGGCAGACACGAAAGCGGAGGCCAACCTCCAGGCAGCTGACACACTCCGCAAGATCACTGGCGAATACCTCGGCGCTGCCAAGAAGAAGCAGCGGCCCCGGACGTATTCCGAGATCGAACGCTACTTGTTGATCGCGTGGAAGCCCTTGCACCCAGTCTCCGTGTTCAAGATCACCCGCCGCCATGTTGCAGCGCGAGTCGCCGAGATTGCAGCGCAGAAAGGAGCCGTCTCAGCGGCCCGCGCTCGGACCGCCCTGTCCACGATGTTCAATTGGGCCATTCGAGAGGGACTCGACATTCCGGGCAACCCGGTGCTCGGGACCAATCGTCCCGACCAGCCGAAGTCTCGGGAGCGGGTAATATCCGATGCAGAGCTAGCCGAGATTTGGCAGTCATGCAGTGATGACGACTACGGACGTGCAGTGCGCTTGCTGATCCTGACGGCTCAGCGGCGCGATGAAGTTGGCGGCATGCGATGGCCAGAGCTAGATGCCGCGGCCGAGCGTTGGACCCTGCCCCGCACTCGGACCAAGAACCATCGTGAGCACGTGCTGCCGCTCGTCCCTGCTGCCTGGGCTCTGCTACCGCCTCGGCGGAATGATCGAGACTGCGTCTTTGGCGATGGTCCTCGCCGAAAAGGCGATGAACATCGAGGGTTCTCCGGCTGGTCGAAATCGAAGGCGGCGCTTGATGCGCGCATCCTTGCGGCTCGGAAGACGGTGAATGAGGATGCTAAGCCCCTAGCCCATTGGACCGTGCATGATCTCCGTCGCACGGCTGCAACGGTGATGGCGGATCGTTTGGGCGTCCTGCCGCATGTCGTGGAAGCGATCCTAAATCACGTGAGCGGCCACCGCGCAGGGGTAGCGGGGATATACAATCGGGCTCGTTACCAAGCCGAAATGCGAGATGCGCTGGAACGCTGGGCTGAACATTTAGTTCGAGTTATGCCGCAATGTGGTGCCTTATCGGGAGACCCGCCACCGAGCGATCGTACTAACTGAATATTTTGCACCAGTTGGAGCCTCATTCCGGACAGGTCGGCCGCACGCTCTAGCTAGCCGCCAAGATGGCCCCGCATTGTCTGGGTGGTCTTGAACAAGCCCGGAGCACTCTACGAACGCACAGATCCTGCTTTCGCCTGACGCTTCTGGCTTCGATTGCAAGGCTCGGGAACAGTGATGACGAAACAGTTCAACATGCCGTAAGCCCTGTGCAAAAAAGCGGGCTTCGTGCCCGAACCATTTATTGGGAACGGCGTGCGCGGATCTCATCATGGCCTGGCTGCAACAGCAGTCCACTCGCGAGAGGCCGGATACATTTATGCAACTGGAAGCGTCATTTTTGCTGTTACGAACCCTTGCACGGACGGGGCGGACCATACATTCTTTCCCAACAAGTCCTTCAGCGCTGCATTGTCCAGCATGGCATCAGCCAGCAACCGCTTCAGCCGGGTGTTCTCGTCCTCCAGCGTCTTCAGCCGCTTGGCCTCCGAGACCTCCATCCCGCCAAATCTGCCTTTCCATTTGTAGATACTGGCGTCACTGACGCCGTGCTTCCGGCACAGATCGGCAACCGAAACGCCAGCCTCGTGCTCCTTCAAAATCCCGATGATCTGCTCTTCCGAAAAGCGGCTGCGCTTCATGCTCTGGTCCTTGTCTTGGGCCAGAGCGAACTTCAACCTGGATTAAGCCTGAGGGGCAAGGTCAGCGGGACGCGAGCGAATGCGCGAGGAGTTGAGTGCAGCTTCCGCCCAAAATCCTTCCGGATCAGCTAGCGCACTCGCATGACGTTCCTGATAACGCTCACACCTAGGCCCCCAATGATTGACGGCTTGCTCATTTTGATTCCTTCACAACCACGTTGAGGGTCTGTACCGTCTCGGAGATTGTGTGATGCTGCGGATCCGCCCAATAGAGTCTTATTATGTGCCGACCGGGCTTGGCAGGTAGATCGAAAACATAGAGATAGCGGCCATCACCAAGCTGGATCAGCTGGTCTGCCATTGGCATGAGCTCGGTTTCGTCCATCGAAACATGCAGATGAACGCTCGGATTGGCAGAGCTCATGGTCATTTCTGCGATGTTATCGTCGGCTTGGAAAACGAAAGCAACACGCTCGCCGATGGTATTACCCGATTGCGGCAGGAGGATCTTCAATGCGGGCAGCTCGCCGGTATTTCCCGATCTCGCAATAGGCGCACCGTCAGACCCGTGCATATGGTGCATGCTCGGCTCATGGTGTTGTGCGTGGGCTGGAGCCGCGACCAGAGCGCCAGCCACAAGAATCATGCACCAAATGAACTGTTCGAATCGATCGCCAAACCGGTTGGGACGGGATGATATTTGCATGCTTTCCTCCTTTGTTTGCGAGCCCTGAAAGATTTCCACTAATTCAGTGCACATGTTGAGTGGGTGGCGGGAGAATTTTGGACTCCCTATTGAGAACTCGGACCCGCGAGATCAGCTCGTCGGAATTTTCCCAACCACATTCGTCCTCCTCCTGCAACCAGCGCGCACGGATGTATCCGAACCTGTCGATTAGGAATTCCATGGAATGTCTTCCCATTTCCAAACGCTTGGGATCTCCACGATTTGTAGTGCTCCGGGAGAGCAGATCGTAGCTTTCTCTAACCTCTTGTGCTCCACGCCGGACATTCGGGACGCCCGCCGCCAGCTTTGCGTCCGGCGACACGATAATCGCCCACAATCGTTCTTTCCGGAATCTATTCTGCTCAAGGCGTAGCTGTTCAACGCGCATTGCATCGGACTTTTCGGGAAACACGAGCAGCACATTGCTTTGCTCACGGAAGTCCTTCAGCTCCCTCTCCGCCCCATTTTCGTCCTCTAAGAAAAAATTGGGAGCCCCCAGCCACGGATGATCGGGTACGATTTCAGGCGACAGGAGGCGCGCCTGAAATCCCTCTGAAAACGTCCGCAGGAAGTTGATCACATCCCAGCGGGCCTGTTCGTCCAATACATCAGCAAATCCGGGCATGCCGCTTTTTGGAATTCCATGGCTAAGCCACCAAAACATGTCGCCGGCCGTGTGCAGCGCAGTATGCGGTTCGCTCAAATTCGCGGGCGGCTTGGGAAGGGTCGATGCCGCCGGACCATCGCCAAGCCCTCCGCTGCCGTGGCAATCCACACAATTCTGGGCAAATAGACGCTTTCCATTGGTTATTGATATCGTCGAATAGGCAACCGACGGGCGGCGGTAAGTATCGGGATAGGCTTGCACGGATATCTGCGACAGACCGCCTACGACCGAAATAACGGCGGCGGCGCCTGCCGCGACTGCTTTTACCTTTTGCGGCTTTCTCAAACAAACGAGCAGGCCCCAGAAGAGTGACAATAGTGCTAGTGAGAAGGCGCCCGCCGCGATAACGGGCGTCGGCCACGCCGGCCACGTGGCCTCGATCGAAAAGCGAAACGGCAGCCACCAGATGGGCTGATCATGTCGTGCTGGTATGACTGAAGAGAGCGCGGCTGCGCAGCCGACGATCAGAACACCGCAAAATAATTCAGTTGCTGCCCATCCAGCTCCTGCAAGAAAAGCCGCGGGTTTTGCTCCTACGGTTTCCATGACGGGTAGGAAGCGCGTGCGAATCCGATTGGCCACCAACAGGAGGCATGCAAGTAGAGCAAGCTTCGCTATAATTAGTTGACCGTAGGTCGTGCCAAGCCACTCGCCAGCCGAACTAGCTGAGCTAAACGCGAGCACCAAACCTGATGTGACGACGACGACCACGAAACCGATTGCTAGTTGGGAGAAACGTCGCAGCGTCGCTGCGACATAGACGCGCCGAGTCTCCGTGGGGGTGACAGCGACCGAAGCCACCAGCCAGATCCAAGCCGGTAAGGCCCCAAGCCAAGCAGAAACCGCGAGCACGTGAAGTTGATAGGTCGGAACGAGCCAACGGCTGTCGTCTTCCCCGGCGGCGTGTCCAGCAAGTGGACCAATCAGCGCGATCAGTGCTGCTGTCCCGGCTGTCACGATTGAAGCTGAACGTTGCTGCTCCCTCGACCTGCCTCGAATTAGGATCGCTGTCGGCAGCAGCAAAACAAGAGAGAACGCTAACCTTGCAAGCGTGATCCGACCGTAATGTGTGTCAAATCCGAAGTTTTCCAGCGTCTGGCCAGACGCTACTATCTCCGGTAGTGCCATATCTGTCGCAACCACGACTTGAGCGATAAATAACCCAGCGGTAGCGAAGAGGTGAATGCTGGCCGCCCAGAGAAAGCTCACCTTCACTCGTCTTTGCCAAGCGGCAAGGAACGGATCGGAAGACGGCCCTGCCAGCAACAGAAAGAGTACTCCGCCTATGACCCATGCAAGCGCAATGTCAGCGATGGCCTTGCACAGAGCTGGAAACAATACCGTCATTCCGCATGCCTAACGTTCCTCGACGGTGAACTGATAGCCGTAGTCCACCACATGCCCGTCTTGCGAGAGCACGCGGTAATGAACCGAATAGCTGCCTGGTCTAATGTCAGATACTGCCGTTACCATGCACTTCGGATCATTGCCTGCTTTCAAATCGCCGAGCGTTAGCGACTGACCGTTGGCGTTCTTGAGCTCCACTTTCGAAAACTTGAGCTCTATGCGTTCGTTGAAGCACAGTTCGATCTGGTGCGGCGAATGAGCTAACACTGCCCGGCTCGCGGGATCGGACTTCACGAGAGCGGCATGTGCAGAGGCAGCCGTCGGCAGGCACACGAGGCCAACCCACAGCAACGTGATGCCAAGCGCTGATGCCGGACGCCGGCTTGCGGACGAGAGTTCTTTTACCGTCCCTTGAATCAGCCTAGTTCGCGCCCTGCCGGCGCCGGCAGTCAAGTTTGGCGTGCCAGCAGGATCAAGTGATGGCCGCCCCGTCGCTACTCGGATGCAATCGCTCTTGTTTCTGTGTTTTTCGTGAGACATGCGTCTGCCCCTTATCGCAAGACAGCGGTCGACAAAGTGATAGCCTAGCTTTCCTTCCGCAACGTGGAGTACCAAAACATGGCGGCCCCGGCTGCCAGCGTTCCTAGAACGATTGCGAAACTGTCCCTATATCGGACCCAAATCCCGTTGCCGTAACCAACCGAAAACGGAAATCTCGATACGTATTTCGGTCCGTCGCCGACTGTCACGAGGCCCACAAAGCGCCCGGATTCGGGGAACGTGTACTGAAACGATAGTGAGCCTGTCGGATATTTTTTTGGCGGGATTCGAAGGACGGCCTCGCTGTCTACGTCGTTGCCGGCGTCTCGCAACAACCGCACCTCGATGGGCAGATCACGTAGCACATCGCCGATGGTATCCAAGACGATGACGGTGCGGCCGATTTCCGGAATGTCCTCGCAAAACTCCTGATTCCCCTGCTTGACCGGCTGGTATCCGGTAAAATGCATCATATAGGGCCCTGCGCGAAGCTTGCACACGTCTTTCTCCATCGATACTCCCCCGTGTGCAATCGCTGGCCGCGCCCCACCGCAGTCCAGGATGACGAGCAAAGATGGAATTCCAAGCGCTGCGGCTTTTACTATGTTCAACCCGCACCTCCTTTCGGATTCTCAGCCGTGCGGTTGTCGGGATCGGTGAATACAGGGACCATGGGGCCGCTGACGTTTGAGATTGTCCGCTTGCCGTGCTCGTCATAGAAGAACAACAGTCCTCCCAACGTGTTGTCCGGATCGTTGATCAGGCTACTCAAGCGCTCCGTCTCCCATGCCGCGTCGGCCGCTTCGATATCGACTGTCTTCGTTTCACCCGGCTTGAGCGGTCGGCTGTCGCTCACCTTTAGCCCATTCGGAGGAAGCAATTCCTTGGGGTAATTCGGATCCACCGTCGCCATTGCCTGGCTAACCTCATGGTTGATGAAGCGCTGATTGGAAGTTAAGAGCTCGCCAAGCTGTGCTGACGAGCTCCCATTGTTCGTCAGTGTCACGTTCATACGAAGCGAGCGGCCAGGGACGTCATAGTTTGACTTGTTGACCGCAACTTTGACCTGCTCAGGCACTTCCGGTAGGGGCTCGACGGTTGCGCGGGACCCTTGCAGCGGCACCGTCCTTGGATAAGCGGTGTCGGTCGCCTGAAAGCCGAAGAATACGATGAGAATCGTCGCCACGAGCAAACCGGCCCCGAATAGGCGATCGGTGCTAGTAACGAGCTGAGATCGATCGCCGCCTTTTTCCGTCAACGCGCGAAAACGTGGCAGCAGGAGCGGCCGGCGCAACCACCAGACAAGCCACACGATGGCGATCGCAACCCACAAGCCATGCCAGAAGAACACCCTGCCAAGGCCCCAGGTTTCGAGATTGTCGATAGTCTCGCCACTGAGAGTTTTGATTGAAAGCTTGAAGTCGCTTTCGTTCCCCGTCACCGTCAGCCAGTTTCCCGGTCCGAGCAGCGGCCCGGCTCCCATCACGTTGATCATCGGATGGACGTGATGGTGGCCTGGCACTCGTCCTTTGAGCACTGTTTTGAATTCATAGTCCCGGTTCAACTCCAGTTTGGTGGACTGAATTGCCGGGACGCCATTAATGTAGCTCTCGGTTCGGGCTAGCACCGGGCCCGGCGTCCCGTTTCCCAGAAAGGCCGCTTCGGGAAGGGGTAGGTTGACTGGCCAGATCGGGAAGAGTCGGAACTTGCCGGTGACAACGATTTCACCGTTCACGGGAATTTCGTTCGTGCTCCACTTCACATCGTAAAAATGAGCCGTTCGCATCCGCAGAAACGGCTCCTGATTGCGCTCACCATGCGCCAGAGCAGCATCTGGGACGAAGGTCAGTATTCCAATCTGCATGATCGCCGCCGCTGCCGATAAGACTCCACGCACGCATGAGCCTTTGCGGAAACAGAATGTTCTCATTTGGAGTCCTCCACAGTTCCAGCAGGATCATTCGGCTGCGACGAAGCGCCCTTGCAGGCTGGTACCGTCCACGGCTTTTTGGGCTGTCTCAGCTGGCTCATCCTTATCGGTGAGCCCCATGAAATTTTTCAGGGTGTTTGGCGTCGTTACCACGCGAGCGAGGAGCATTCCGATATGCCACCACGCCAAATACATCAGTATGGATACGAATGCCGAGAAAAAGGACGCGATAATGGCTGAGTGGCCACCAAAAGTTCGAAGCGTGCCCCGCTCTATCAGCCGGATATACTCAGGCAGCGCGGTGCGGGTGAAGGCATAGCTGATGTAATCGCCCACGGAAACAAGCTGCCCCATCACTTCTACGGGTAGCCGATATGGCGCCAGCCAAAACCAGTTAGTCGGGTAGAAAAGCAGTGCGAACGCAAAGGCGCCGGACATCGCCGTGAACAAAAAATTCCCGGTCAGCAAAAGAGCGACATCGAGGACTAGTGCGCCAGGTATCAGCAGCGCTGGAATGACCTCGCTCATCGGAAAGTACGACCACAGGTGGAAACCGAAATATCGATTTATCCACTGACCGAACAGGAGACAAACGACCGCAAATGTAGCGGCGATTGGAAGTCTAAATTTCGTCCAAAACACATACTGCAAAGCTGCAGGGAATGTTATGGCCATAATTGGAGTCAGGGTGACCCACCACTGTCTGTCTTTCCAATCGATCCACATATCCCAGTCCCCTGCGGTCAGCATGCAATGCAGGTGGAATGCGCCGGAGATGGCCAGAAAAAGGATGGCGGCGACGAGAAGGTCAAACACTCTTGAGATTCTTGCTGACTCTTTAGGCCATTCGAGCCCATACAGCCTCACAGACGTTCCTCCTTGCATGGCTTCCTCCTAATTCTTTTACCGAGTTGAGATCGACCTTCCTGGAAGCCGACGCCCGACATGATTACAAGACGGCATGCTTTGCACATGCTGGGCTGTCAGCGATTAATGGTTCATAAGCGGTTTCAGCGCTGGGTGGCGACCGAAACTTCGTCCTCTTGGGAAAGCCGCCCGATCACTTCAAGCATGTGCATCGCGATCTGGATCAGGAGCCCACCCAAGGCCAGCACACTCCAACCCATCACGACAAAACCCCAGTGCAAGGGATAGGAGAACACCTCTTCCATCAGGAAGAAGGCATGGCCCCACTCGTTGTAGCCCAAGTTCGGCAATATTAGAAACGGACCTACAACCACGAGCACGAATGGGATTGAGATCTGCGTTGCGAACTTCGGCAGCCTCGTCATCGCGTACAGAAATGATCCCACGCCAAACAGCACGTAGAGTGGCATGGTGCCGTAGAACAGCACGATGTGACTCGGCGTGAAGCTTGTATCCCGGACCACAACCTGATGCCATGAGGCGTCCTGCTCGGCAAAGAAGCTGGTAGAGAACCAGACGCAAAAGGCATAGACGAAGATGAACAGGACCAGATTGAAGTAACGCCGGAGCTCTTCCCGCGGTTTGAGCGCGCCAAGATTGCGGTCTCGCGTGAACCATAGATACGCCCAAGTCACCACCCAGAGCAAAGGGATGACGCTAAGCTCAACCTTCAGCAACGTCATCCAGGCGGCATCGAACGCGGGCTCAGTCGAATCGAGGCCGGCACTCCAAGCATAGACCTGCTGAAAGATGCGCCAGAACACCATCAGCGCCAGCACCGCCAGAGTGACTCCTGCTGCAAGTTTGAAATTCCCCAACGGCTGAGTACGGTCCTCAGCGGCAGACTTGGCGTTATGAGTCATCGTGATCGACATCTTGTCTCCTCCTTGAGATTGCCTAAGGTGTGATGTTGTTTACGAGGGTGATGCTCACTCCGATCGTTGACCGCAAGGATATGATCTGTCTTCAAGCTCCCAGCTTTCTGGTTACCTCCTTGAGGCGGCCATTCTCGTCTCTCCTAATCTCTCCTAAATCTGCAAGTCCTGAAGGACCAGCATAGACCAACGGTTGGATTCGGCGGCCACCAATCCAGGTAGGTGCGGTGCAGTCTTTCTCCGCGATACTCCTTGCTCCCACCCTGAGAATTGAGCCTCCGCCATCAACTGTAATTTCGCATTCACAGCATGGAAGACGATCAGCGGACCGAACTCGGTGGCGCAGCTGAGCATCATATGCGGTGCGTCTCGTCGTCCATCACCAGCGCTGGTTACCATTCCCGGCCGTTTTGCTCCCTTAGACATCACGAAGGTTGGCAATATACAACCTGACGCCGCGTAAGCTTCAAGCCCCTTCGGTGTGTCCAATTATCCTATGCTTGGCAAACGCAATGACCAGCCCATGCGCCTCCCCTGCCGATGCTTGGCTTGCGGTATCGACGGGCTGCCTGGGGTGATTACGCCTGCATTCGCTCGGGGAGCGTCAAGATGATCGTGCATCCCGCGGAAGATGGTGCAGGCAATCAAGGCGCGCAGCGGGTTCGCTGTGCTAATCAGCGCGTTGTTGTCGAGGACGATCTTGAAGCAGCCATCCTCAAAAGCCGCTTTCATTTCGTCATAGGTGACGTTGTAGTCGTCCGGCAAGGCACCTTGAGCCTTAGCTTCCTGGACGCTCGCGTTGTATGTCAATCGTTCTGGAGGCGCGCGGCAATGTTCATCCTGCCGACGTCGTTTGCGATATCGCGGATGTTCTTACGCATATCTGGATTTCGTAAGGCCGTGAGCCCGATGAGCGTGAGGAGGTGCGCGCGATCGTCTTCGTTCTCTAGCCCGTCTTATTCGTCAGAGGCGCCTGAGAGGCTGGCGAGCGTGGTGTAAAGCGCTGATGCGGCGTAGGATTCGGTTGCAAAGCCAACCCCATCACCTTCAGCCGCGAACACCACGCCCGC
>NZ_JBWJZD010000085.1:0-11677 GCF_056429065.1 Bradyrhizobium sp. USDA3010 | reverse complement strand
CGCGTTGCAAAGTACCGGTCGTCAGGCGGTGAAAAGCCGAAGGCAATCCTGTGCGCCTCGTCAGAGCAGATGTACGGCCGCATCAATCGGGCCCAAAAGCCGCACTCTCACGAATAGGACGGGCTAGGTTGCGCACCTCATTGATACCGGCCAAGGCATCGGCCAACTTGGTTTCGAACTCCGACATGGTTGCCTCAAGCGCATCCGGATGCATGCCGTCGAGCTGGATGCGATTGAAGTAGTTCTGGCATGCCACATCCTGGGTGTTGCTCTTGTAGCTCTGGGCCTTCGTGCGGTCGAAGACCGATACGAGGTGAGCCTTCCCATGCTTGTTGGCGAACTGGCGCAGGTAGCACTGTGGCACGTAGTGCTGCTTTATTGGCCGATTTCGAGTTTTTCCCACGCAAGCGTTCGCCCGCCAGTGGCCATATTGTTTCCCCGACTTGGCTTGTTTGTGCAAACGCAACCCGCGACATCCAAATACTCGGACGACCAGCCAAGATGACAAACCCAGCGGCGCTGTTGAATGTTCGCTAGTGCCGCTTCTGCGATGCCGCAGTTAGGGCGAGCAGGGTATGAACCTAATTTGACGTCGACAGCTTAGCCCAACCAGATGTAGGAGTATCAGATCAAGTCACGAATCTAGAATTCGTTCGTTTGGCATGCACGACAATAAACCGGCCCTCAACCCACGCCGCGGATGGCAGCCAGGACTGCTCCGCGAGATTGTGCTTGCGACAGCTAGCAAGATGTTGAGTCATGGAATTCCGGCTCCGCCACTCGAAGTCGTTGCGGGTCGGAGCGAAGAGATCATTATTGAAGCCTTTGCGGAAGCAATTGCCGCGGGCCACGACGATACTGATACTTTGATCGCGAATATTCGGGTCGCGACGGTTTCTTGAGCGATTCGGTGACGACCTCTTCCTCGCAACCGAGCAGGCAGATGATCCGCTCCTTGCAAAACTTGCCGCATATCTCGCGTTGGAAGGATCCGATGGGTACAACGAAATCAACTATCAGTGTGCTTGGGGGCGCAAGGTAGCCCGGATTGGGGGAGGTTGTGGGGCGTCAAATAGAAGATCCGGGATCTCACACCGGCTTTCGTGCTGAAAGTCCGTATGAAGGGTGATTTCCGATGGCTGGCGGTTGAGTGCCATGCTCCCAACCGCGCGCTCCCCGAGGACCTGCACACGCGAGTTCGAGCCCGAACAATGGTTGTCCCTGGTATTCCTGTCCTCGCCTTTTCGCCGACCGATGTTGAGATAGACGCGTCCGCCTGTGTTGAGGAGATCGGTTACACAGCGTCGGTTCTCGCACAGGAACTGCTCGCGATGCACGGAATGAACCGCCACTGCGGCGGGATTTTCGTCCACGCAGCTAGCGATCATCTTAGACGGCTATCCTCACGTCTGCTCGCTCTCGCGGTCCAGTTCCGGCTGCCGTCGGCGGTCGGAGGTCTTCGGATCCCCCACGTCGGCCTGGTCGTCGGTCAACACCGGCGGTGCCGTGGGGCGCGGCGGCAGTGGCCGTGAACTCCAATCGTCGGGTCGGTTGTCCTTGGGTTTGATCAGCGCCGGCGGCGCAAGTATGCGCTCCTGAAGGCGTTTGTCTTCGTAGTAGCGCGCCTTCTTGGCCCGGATCGGATGGAGGCCCGACATCATGACGATCTCATCTGCTGGCGGAAGCTGCATCATCTCGCCGGGTGTCAGCAGCGGGCGGGCCGTCTCCGATCGCGACACCATGAGGTGTCCGAGCCAAGGTGCCAGCCGGCTGCCGGCATAGTTCTTCATCGCTTTCATCTCGGTCGCCATGTCCAATGCGTCAGACACCCGCTTCGCGGTCCTTTCGTCATTGGTCGCGAAGCCGACCCGGATGTGACAATTGTCGAGGATCGAGTTGTTTGGGCCATAGGCCTTCTCGATCTGGTTCAGCGACTGGGCGATCAGGAAGCTCTTGATGCCGTAGCCGGCCATGAAGGCGAACGCGGACTCAAAGAAGTCGAGCCGGCCGAGTGCAGGGAATTCGTCGAGCATCAGCAGGAGCCGGCGCCGGTCGGCCTTGGCCTGGAGATCCTCGGTCAATCGGCGGCCGATCTGGTTGAGGATCAACCGGATCAGCGGCTTGGTGCGGTTGATATCCGATGGCGGCACCACGAGATACAGCGTGGTTGCTCGCTCTCCCCCGACGATGTCGGTAAAACGATCGGTCCTGCCGCCGCGACACCCCCCGTAAGCGCCTCGGCGACGGTGGCTTCATGCAATGGGCGCAATGACGGAATATCCGCATAGTGACGAGCGGCGATCTCCGGCGTGTGGCCGACGGCAAAGCGCGCCATGTGCCCGTCGG
Source organism: Bradyrhizobium sp. USDA3010 (assembly GCF_056429065.1). NCBI lineage: Bacteria > Pseudomonadati > Pseudomonadota > Alphaproteobacteria > Hyphomicrobiales > Nitrobacteraceae > Bradyrhizobium > Bradyrhizobium sp. USDA3010. Next base: position 9,331 of record NZ_JBWJZD010000085.1, on the reverse strand, counting down.
TCTTGAGATACCAGAGCGCCTTATGTGTCTTGCGAAGCCGAGAGAGAATGAGGTGAAGCGGACCGCCATCGTCGTCGATGATGCCATGTCCAGCGACCCAGTTATCCACCAACTGGTGCGGCTGATCGATGCCGGACCGAAACTGTCCTCGTCCTTTATAGTGATAGACCCAGAGAGACTCGACCGGAAGCGCCTGGTGAAGCCTGTCACTTCGATTAGCTTGCGGATCAGTCCGCCAGGCGTGCCGAGGCCGCCATCACGAACTCGCAGACGCTTCTGCTCGGCGCCACGCGCGCGACGCTTTATGTAGCTGATCTCGATCGTGCCGGGTCCGGGGTTCTGTAAACAGTCGATGGTCAGCGTCTTGCAGCATTCGATCTCGAGCCCTGTGTCCAATGACAGGAACGTCAGCAAGGGCGGCAGATCGGATGCGAGCAAATGATGGCGGTTATGGACGTCCTCGGAAAAGCTGGAAACCGACAGGCCACGTCGCAGGCGCATGAAGTACAGGCGTTTGAAGGCGAGGTCGGAGTGATCGATCTTGCCTTCTGCGGCAATCCTGGCTTCAACATCGGCAACCGCACTGCGGAGGTTGGAATCAGCCGCTTCGTCGAGCGGGCGGCCGATACGCCGGAAGATTTTGCCGATATCGGCCCGAGCCGCGTCACGTAGCTGACGAGCGACGAACGGGCTATATGCGTCGCGGGGCTGCGAACGACCTGCGGATTGCGCGCTCGTGTAGAGGTCGAATTGAATGGAAACCCGGCGGTGCTCCGTCGCAAGATTGATGCCTCATCTCAGTCCTCGATGGAAATATTCGGTGGTCGCTATGCGCAGGCCGCGACAGCACCGATCGAAGCGTGGAATCGATACCCCTACGCCCGCCAGAAGAACCAAGAGAGCTTTTCCCAAGCGATCTTCCGCCTGCTCAACATGCCGGATGTCGCGGTTGAAGGAACATCGAACCTTACCATCCATCAAGTCTTGCGGCTCTTGTACGCCGATCAGCTTTCGCCAACCGATAGCCTATTTCGATTCGAAGGGTATGATCCGGAAAATTTGCGCGAGGCGGTCGGAAATCTTCTGTGCGGAGCCTTCGACACCGAAATTTACGAGCCTCAGCAGCTGAAGAAAGTAAAAGAGCGCGACTTCACCGAGGCATCAGCCGAGCTGCGCAGTATATTTCGCGTCGTCGGAGGTGGTGACGAAAATATGAACCTCAACTGGATCGAGCAACGAAGCAAGAGCCGGATTGAGGAACGCGGTGCTCTGACTTCTCAACTGTCGGTCGCCGAGGAGGCATTCTATGCCAACCGATCATCAGACCGGATCACCCTTCAGGCGCAGAAGGACCTCTACCGGGAGGTCCAAAAGCTTCAAGAAAACATTTCGGGACAAGCAGTCTGAGGTGGATGCCATAGAGTTCGAGATCTCGGACTCCTCTGCTTTCATCAACACGCTGCAAGCTCGCCTCGAAGCCTTGAGAGATGCGGACCTTGCTGCTGAAGTTGTGCGTACGATCCATTTTGGTACCTGCCCTGCGTGCTACGCCGAGATCCTAGAGCAGAGTGACGAAGTCGCGGCGTGTTATCTTTGCAAGACGCCGCTCGATTCCGAGCGCGCGCGTGATCGGGTCGTAGGACTCATCAACGAGCTTTCGATCCAAATCAAACAATCCGAGCGTTTGCAGGACATCAGAGCAGAACGTCTCAAGCTTCATCAAGCTCAGCTAAGATCGCTGCAGAGCATTTGGCGCCTGAAATCGAAGGAGCTTGCAGACCTAAGCGCCATACCGACATCGAAGGCCCGTGAAGAGATACGCGAGCTCCAGCGCAAGCTCGGTTACATAGATAAGTCTATCGAAGACATCGAAAGACAGGTCAGACTAGCTAACAAGATTGGGGACCTATCCGCAAAGAAAGAAAAGCTGGATGAAGAAATTCAGACGCTTGGGGCTCGCATCAGCGCACTGCAGCTCAGTCAGACCGATCGCCTGCGGACTGCGAAGGCAAGCATTGAGAAGAACATAATCAAGATCCTCCGTGGAGATTTGAAGCGCCAAGATTCTTTCGGTGACCCCAAACGTGTCGAGTTCTCTTTCGCCAGGAACTCCATCACGGTGGACGATCACACCTACTTCTCGGCCAGCTCTCGCGTGGTCTTAAAGACTGCCTTCCTTATGGGCTTCCTGAGCGCGGCTCTTGCTGATCCGATGTTCCGCCACCCCCGCTTCCTCATGATTGACATTACGGAGGACAAGGGAATGGAGCAGGAACGCAGCCATAATTTCCAGAGGCAAGTCATCGAGATTTCTGCGACAGCCCCCGTCGAACACCAGATCATTCTCGCCACAGCCATGCCGTGGCAGAACATTGCCCCGAGCCTGTTCGTCGGAAAGTTTTCTACCCTCCAACAAGGAACGCTAAATTTTCTAGCACGGAAAGAAGCAAAGCAGTGAAGCCGGTGCGTCAGCGGCGAAAGCACAGCCTCTTGAGATCACCGGCTAAACTCGAGAGAAGACCTAGCGCGCTTGCCTTCATGAAGGTTATTCGGAAACGAACCTTGAGCCGCAGCTCTGGACGAAGTAGCGCAGGCGTTTGCTGGGAGCCGCCGTGCGCCGCCGATTTGGGATCGCCGATGTTGACCTTCAACTCGGAGACAAGGAGATCGGCAAAGCCGGCGTCGGAAAAATCAAACCGAGGCCAGGAGATCAGACAAAGTCTTTGCGGTCGTCAGTGAGCCGCAGGTCGATGGACCGTAAGCCACTCACGACGTGCGTCCGCGCATCGGATTTATGATCTTAGCTCCGGTGAAATCTCTCTCGTTGTCCGTTACGACGGTACATTCGTTGGCTGCCGCAACCGCTGCGATGATCATCTCGAGCCCGCTGCGCGGCTGTCCGGCGATTTTGCCCTCCGCCATCAGGCGCGCCCAGATGAGCCCGGCCTTCTCATCGAATGGCAGAATGCGGCCCGCGAACAAGGCCTGGGGTCCCTCCGGACCGGAGAACCATGCATCGAGAGCGTCCCGCTTCTTCCCGCGTGGCTTTTCAAGGATCCCGCGCCGGATTTCCGCGATCGTTAGTGATGCGATGAATAGATCCTCGTCTCGCTGTGCTGCCATCCAGGCCAACAGTGACTCGGACGGCTGCGGCTTGACGACGTTACTGATGATGTTGGTGTCGAGAAGATAGCGCGTCACAGATCGACCTTGCGCCCTTCTTCGCGCGGGCGCGTCAGGTCGAGATCGGCACCGACCAGTGGCGAGCGACGCAATGCGTTCAAGATGCCACCGGGCTTGGAGGGTGAGACGGCCTGTTGAACCGTGCGCCGGAGATTACCAGCTTCCGGCCCTTCCTCAGTCAGCTTGCGCGCAAGCGCTCTGATGAGGTCGCGATCGGCCTCGAGGGCTTGGAGTTCGAACCGCACAATGCCGCGCTTCGTCAGCCGGGATCGGTAATTTTCGATCGCCCTTTTCTGTGCGCTCTTCCTCACTGATCGCCTCCATATTATATCCGGTTATATATCCGAATATTCGGCTCGCGGCAAGGCCCCGGCTCGCTTGATTATGAAGATTCATATGCGCGATGCGCAGCTCGTGCGAGCCCTCGGGTAGCTCCGGCAGCTCGCAGACGATCCTGTGCAGCAGCACCGAAAGTTCGGCGCGGCTCAATCTCAGCAGTTCGGATTGCGAAATCACTCTCATTATTTCCTCCATCGTTCCAGGCCGCGACCGCCGCGGCCTTCGTGAGGACCGGTTGGCAACCTGGCGGGCGCGCTGCACCGCTCGCGGCTGCAACGTCAGTGGAGGAATGCTGTGCATTTGCGGCCCAGCGCCCCGCAGGATGCGAGGACTGAACAAGAAGGAAGCTCGGTGCTTGCTGCCTTGAATGGAGGAAATGTGAAGTGAAGGAGTTTCCGATCTAAGACGGCAAATTACCCACCACAGATCGCACTTGATGCGGCTGCCTCGCGCGGTAGTGTGACGGCTTGCCCCGTACCTGCAGAGGTGCTGTCAATGACCGAAATCTTCGTGATCGACGCGAGCAAACTTCTGCCGGGCGACATCGTGCTTTCGACCGGCAAGAATAAGGTGAGCTGGATGATCCGCGCAGCAACCGCCGGAGACTACAGCCACGCGGCCCTGCACGTTGCGCACGGCATTGCCGTAGAAGCGAATGATCCGGGTGTTGTCCCGATCTTCCTGCCCGCCGTCAGCTACGAAGCAAACACAAAGGTCCATGTGCGGCGCGCTCCCGGGCTGACCACAGACCAACAATCGCAACTTGCCGATTTCGTCTGGGAGCTCTTGTATCGCCCTTACTCGACACGCGGCGCTATCGCCACCGTATGGCAGAGCCTGCGCCAGCAATCTGACCGGGGTTATTTCTGCTCTCAACTGGCGGCAGCGGCGTACGAGAGCATAGGCACCCCTATCGCGAACCGCGAGGCGGCGCGCTGCAAGCCGAGCGACCTCGACGATTCAGACCGCCTCGTCGAGGTTCCGGACGCAATACAGAGCGTCAAGAAGGATGTTTACGATGCCACAACTACGATAATGGGAGGCGCATCTGAGACGTTTGTCAAAGTGGGTGGATTTGGAGAGAAGTTTCTGATCGACGTTTGCCTGAAATACCTTCCCAAGGAATTCGCGCAGCCGTTCAACCTGTACGACCTGTTGCGGCAGTTCTTCGACGGCACCGTAGACATCGAGAAAGTCGGTAAGCCGTGTGATGCGTTTGCGGCGAAGGCCATCACCGACCTTATCAGGCTGCGTCCACTGACGCCGTGCCCCGGTATCAGCGTTGCTACGTACCTGGCTGACTCCGACAAGCGGCTTCCTACGGTGTTCACGAAGGAAGGCGATATCCTATGGGATCGCAAAGCGGGCTTTGACTATCATAAGCAGTTCATCACGCATTTATTCACGGCATCCAACTGGGAGATCAATCATTGGTTTCACGAACATGAACGCATGTTGCAGAAAGCAGACGAGCTTGGCTCCGAGAGCCTCAAAGCCATGGCGATGTGGATAGGTCATGCAGTTGCTTTGAAATACAAGTACGCCGCAATTGTCAGGAATTCCAAGCAGCCTGGCTTCCTGCCGCGCAGCACGATCGAGCAATACAAGAATGACCTGCGAAAAGCGTACGGGCGTCAATCATCTCGCGATCCAGATAAGTGACGCCCGTCTTCGTGTTGGTCAATGCAGCGTCTGGACGCCCGACGATTCTCCGTCCGCTACCTGGCTGGCCGTCGGAGAGCACTTCGAGCACCATCTGATAGAACTGCTCGTATTCACCGCCTTCAGATGCGTTCAGATACAGTACCGCCAGCGAGGCGGCGATCAGGATGTTGCCCGTCATTTGGACCAATTCGCTCGCGGCCTTCGCAGGGCATCTTCCGTGAGGTTCAACGCGTCGGCTTCCCGCAAGAGGTGGACGACGTGCCGATAGACTTCGCCGAATGGTATGCAGTGAACCTCATGCATAAAGCGCATGAGCATCGCTGCTCTCAGTGGTCCGAAATCGTACTTGGGAATGTACTCTTCCCCGTACTCTTCCTTGTGAAATGTGACCTGAGCCCCTGAACTTCCTCCAGAATTGGGTAGAGTCCGTCACCTTGAGGGAGACGGAGATGAAGCAGTCGAGGTTCACGGAAGAGCGGATCATTGCGATCCTGCGGGAGCAGGAAGCGGGGTCGAAGACGGGAGATGTTTGCCGCAAGCACGGGATCAGCAGCGCGACGTTCTACAAATGGAAGGCCAAGTATGGTGGCCTGGACGTATCAGAAGCTCGGCGCCTGAAGGTCCTTGCCGACGAGAATGCGAAGCTGAAGAAACTGTTGGCCGAGGCGATGCTCGATAACGCCATGCTAAAGGACCTCAATTCAAAAAAATGGTCACGCCCGTCGCCAGACGGCAGGCTGTGGCTCACCTTTGTTCAAGTTTTCAGGTCAGTCAGCGGCGGGCGTGTGAAGTGATTGGGGCTGATCGGTCCACGGTTCGCTATCTCAGTCTTCGATCTGACGATACGACCATTCGCGTCCGCCTGCGCGATTTGGCGTCGGTACGCCGGCGCTTTGGCTATCGCCGTCTGCTTCTCATGCTCCGCAGTGAAGGCGTGCTTATCAACCACAAGAAGCCGAGGAGGCTGTATGCCGAGGAGCGGCTGCAGGTTCGCCGTCGAGGTGGACGTAAGAGAGCTCTCGGAACACGGGTTCCAGTGGAGTTGCCGCAGGGACCGAACCAGCGCTGGTCACTGGATTTCGTCAGCGACACGCTGACCGACAGCCGGACGCTTTCGTATCCTGGCTGTCGTTGATGACTTCACCCGGGAATTCATCGCATTGGTGGCCGACACGTCGTTGTCGGGGATCGGGGTGGGTCGTGAGCTCGATGCCGCGATCGCCCGACGAGGCCGCCCAACGATGATCGTCAGCGACAATGGGACCGAGCTCACCAGCATGGCCATCCTGCGTTGGTCGCAGCTCACCCGGATCGAGTGGCACTACATCGCGCCAGGCAAGCCGCAGCAAAATTCCTTCGTAGAAAGCTTCAATGGACGACTGCGCGACGAGCTGTTGAACGAGACGCTGTTCTCGTCAATCGATCATGCTCGGGAGCTGCTTGCCGAATGGCAGGACGATTACAACACCGTGCGTCCGCACAGCGGGATCGGCAACCTGCCGCCATCAACTTACGCCAGGCTAACAGCGCCCGACATGCAACGGGACGGGACGCTGCGCCGTGTCGAGGGCTCCGCGCCCCATCCCGTTGCATCACCGAGCGACACAGGCTCAAATGACCAAAGGATTCTTCCCATCGCTGGATGATCTTTGGGGCTCAGGCCACTTCGAAGGACACCTTTCTACAACTGGCTGGAAGACTGCATACGATGAACTGTACGAAACGTTGCAGGCGTCGGACGCAGCCCAAGAATACCTAATGTTGTTTTTGGAACGCTCCTATCTCAAGCACTACGAGGAGTATTCCAAAAAGCGGCCGTCCGTTGAGGAGGCCGAAGTCTGGATGGGTCAGAACAATGCCGATTACGGCTTGCTCGTCACGCCACGATTTGAAAACGGAGACTGGGAAAACGATAAGAGTGAGATCAGGCATTTCAATGCCGGGCTACTGGACCGTTGGTCACGCAATGGAAACGGGACTAGTAATACCGGGAAAGAACAAGAAAAAAACCTTCACCGACGTTGATGATCTCTTGGACTTTTAGAGGATATCATCGTTCGACATAGCGGCTCAGAATATCAGGTTGATATCGCGGCACGGTATAGCGCCTTCGTTCGCGGATCAGCGCACCCGCTCAAGGTGCCGCTTTTGATTCCCGAGCTTCGCTTTGAGGGACGCGCGAAGGCGCACAAGTATCGGTTGGATTTTTGCATTATCGACGGATCAACGATGCAGAAAACAGGCTTCGAGCTGTCGCCTTGGTCCAGTCATGGCAAGCTGACGGCGACAAAAGGCAAGCTTCAAAAGGACATCAACGCGGAGGCAAGTGCGAATTTCGACAAGGAAATGGCCAAGCATAAGGCCTATTTCAAAAAGCATGGCATCTTTGCCTCGATCTTCACCGATGCCGATCTGAAGGATATGGACAAGGTATGGGCCTACATTGCCGACTTCCTTGAACCAAAGGAGGTGATGGCGCAGATGAATCTTCACCTCCGGAATAATTTCTTTAAGAATAAGAAGAAGCCACGTAAGCCGTAACGGACTCGCATTTAGCCGCTTAGGCCGCCGTTTGCCGCGCCGATTTCGGAAGGCTAGGGCATTTCGATGCCCATTCGGGGCCAATCAAGTGGGTAACCGAAACCACGAGCTCGGGAGGCACGCGCATCCTTGCGACCGTCAGTGCTTTCACCAAAGCATCGACCTGCCCGCCCCCTCCCAGACCGTCGGCAACTAAATCGTGGATCAGAAGCTCTGCGGTGCACAGCACCGGAAGTTTAGGAAAGGAGGTTCGGCAGATCGCTCTCGCCTTCCGCTCGTCGATGAGAGCGATACCGGATATTTCATGGGCGCATGCGATTGTAGCGGCCTCGCCGTCGTCGAGTGTGACTGCGGTTGAACCTTCGATCAGAGACTCGTAAATCCGCAGTCCAGTGGATTGCATCGATAACGTTCGAACAAATCCGGTATCAATGAGCTCATGCAGGCGGTCGTAGTCGCGGTGACCCTTTGTCGATCCGTTCGCGAGCTCGGCTGACGCGTTCTCCGTTACAAAAAACGGGCTTCCGAGCGCCTTGATGATATCAGCAGCGCGGTCCGTCGCATTCAAATTGATGACAACGGTTGCGTCTGCGATAAGTGCTATGTGCGGACTAAGGGGAAAGCTTGACGAGTTCATTCGCTTCGCTTTCTTCAGTTTCCACACCATCAAGAAGCACTCTCACCTCGTGACGATCAAGATGGAGCAGGCGCGCGAGCTGACCCTCGCTGTAGATCTCCTTTTTCGATGCCTCTCGCGCAAGCAGGGCGAGCCTGGGCGGCACAGGTCCTTGCGCGCGAGCGGAATAGGTCTTGCGGTCCGGTAGTTCGCCCAAGACCTGACGAACTTGGTCGTCGGTAATCCCGCCATTAGCCGTGAACCAATCCCAGGTGCCCTCACGCGCGAGTTTCAGCCGCTCCAGCCGCCGGACAATAGCTTCTCGTGAGACATGCAAAGCGTGAGCGAGAAGGATGATGTGACGCCGCGTCAAATGAGACTGACCAGCCGTAATCTCCGCGAAACGCTGCCGGACGGCCCGCGCGGGCATGGTGAAGGAACGCTGGAAGCAATTGGCATATCGCTCCTCCCGCGACGTAAAACGCTCATCGTCCGTCAGGACTTCGGGCTGACGCCTCGTCGAGATTAGATGCGCGGCCTCATGCGCTCCGGTTTGGTTCAGGCGTTCCGGCGGATGATTGGAGTTGAGCAGAATGCAAGCCCCAGCCGCCTCGTCGAAAGCGAACAGGCCCGATACCTTGCCATCGAGCGGTCGCACGTAAACACGGACGCCGAGTTGCAAATCCAGGATCGAAACAATGTCGGTGATTGGGCCGGGTCCAAGTCCAAGCCAGTCACGTAACTCCTGAGCATCCTGCTCCGCCTGTGCGCGCACGTCTCCAGGCAATATGGGGCGCTCAGGCGGATAGTTTCGGGTTCGGTTCACACCGAGCGCGTTTTCCAGCTCCAGTTCCGCGCGGACTAGCCCGTCTTATTCATCAGCGGCTTGTTGAGAGGCTGGCGAGCGTGGCGTAAGCCGCTGAGGTGGCGTAGGATTCGGTTGCTGACACCCACCCTCCGCGCATCCGGGCCGCCACACTCGCCATG
>NZ_JBWJZD010000084.1:0-11715 GCF_056429065.1 Bradyrhizobium sp. USDA3010 | reverse complement strand
CAACGTCGATCCGTTCGCCTGGCTCACCCTCACGCTTCAGCGTATCGCCAATGGCTGGCCGAGCAGCCAAATCGACGTACTTATGCCATGGAACCACGCCGCCTGACGGCCTCAGCTTGCCGCTTACACATCCCGCGGCGGCACAGACGGCCCAATCTCGACCGGCACCAACGGCGCTACACTCGTTTCACCGTGCTTGCAAAGCTCTTTGCGCCACCTGAACAGCTGGCTCACATGAAGGCCGGCCATGCGAGCCACCTCGGAAACAGTGGCTCCGGGCTCGAACGATGCTGCAACTAGCCGTTCCTTCTCATCCTGTGACCACCGACGCCGCCGCTCGACCGATGTGATCACCTCTGCCCGCGAAATCGTCATAGCGCTTCTCCTAGGATTACCCCTAGGACCTGCAGCGCTCGCGTCCGTCAAACAAGGCGGCCCTCAATGGAGGGATACGGATGGTCTGGCGTTCGAGGCTTACGTGACGCAAGTCCTCGTGCCGACACTCAGGCCCGGCGACATCGTGGTGATGGACAATCTCGCAGCACACAAGCGCGCCGAGGTCGGCATCGCAATCGATGCCGTGGGCGCCCAGTTCCTCTATTTGCCGCCTTATTCGCCCGACCTCAATCCGATCGAAATGGCCTTCGCCAAGCTCAAAGCCGCACTTCGAAAGGCCGCCGCCAGATCAATCGAGGCTTTGGACAACGCTATTGCCACCGCCCTGACCGCCTTCACCGCCCAAGAGTGCCTGAACTTCTTCGCCGCAGCCGGTTATGACCGTGTCTGATCAGAATCTGCTCTAACGTCATCCTCTCAGCCGTCGGCCACAACTTCCGCCGCATCCTCTCCTGGCTCAGAGAACTCTTGTGCCTCATCCTGCTCCAGCTATGGCGCACGTTCGGCCCTCCCGCCCCGCTCAATTCGCCTTCTTAACGGACGACTTGCTCTTCTTCGCTGCGCCTCGAAACTTGCCGACGCTCTGTTCGGAAGTTTCGGAACTATCCCAGCACCCTCTCGGTCATATTCTATATGCATTATATCAGCTTGTCCGGAAGGCCAATGCGCCCGTACGCCTCGTCTCGAACCTAATAGCGTCACCAGAGGTTGATAGTCATGGACATGGCTCAAGGACCGGAACCGAGCAGGTGCAGCGAGGCGTGGTACGTCTAGGCGGAAAATCCGCGCCAACCGCGCGGCAGGAAAACCACGCACGGGGACGCCGAGCGCTCCCGCGATATGGACAGCGAAGCTGTCGGGCCCGACAATGGCGTCTGGCCTAGCGGGATTTGGAAACCGGCGACCGCCCGTCGGCTTGATCCATCGCTTGAAGATCTGCAGGCAGACGTGCCGCTCAATCCATCGCTGGCGCGCACAGCAGCGCCTCGAGCTGGCGCCGACCTTGTTTCATTGCCGCGGACCAATCCCCGAGTCGCTCCTGCACGACCATTTCGAATGTCGGATACCACAACGATTTTCCGTCGGCCTGAGCCCAGTACCAGGGATAGCCCGGTGGCAGGAAGACGACGCCGGGAATCCCGAGAGCTCCGGCAACATGGACGGAAAAACTATCAGGCCCAACCACCGCGTCGAGATTGGCGATCGCGGCGATCAATTCCGCTGGGCTGTCGATATGCACGCCGGCATCGATCGAACGGCTCCATCGCTTCATATCGTGCCGTTTGGGGTTGGTCATCAAGCTAACCGGCGTGACAGAGGAAGGGAGCACGGCGGCGATCTGCTCCATCGATAGACCTGAAACACACCCGTCCCACACGATGCCAACCAAGGGCCTTTGGAAAGCGGTTAGGGCATCCCGCCATTTGGCAACGAGCTTCGGCTCGGGCCGCAAATAGGGAATGTCTTCGGCAATATTCCGAGGTCCGGTCGACAGCATTCGCAGCAACGATTGCAGCGGGACAGCTGAGAACTCTGACCCCAGCTCTCCGGCAATCACCGGATCAGCCAAGCTGGTAAGGAGTACGTGATAATGCGGGTCCGCGGCCACCCGGACAGCTTGCTGCCTCGCCAGCCGAGGCAAGAGACGAATGAGCGCTACGAATTCGAGCGCGCTGGTCATAGGCGGTACGAATACCAGGCTCACGAGTGCCAAGGGGTCCGGCTCGGACGTCGGGAAACGACCAAGCGTCAGTTCAAGCGAAGTCGTCAGAGACTTGGCCGTTTCGTCATCGGGGCGAGTGTGGACGACGTGGGTAGCTACCGTGAGCGCTTGATCGAACCGGCCAGCGAGCTGCAGCACTCTTGCGAGCGCAAGCGCGGCCGAAGGATCGGACTTGCGCGCGCGTACAAATTGTGTGAGCTCTGCAATTGCCTGATCCTCCTGACCATTGGCAATCATGACGCGGGCCAGGATCTCTCGCGCGCCAAGATGAGCCGGCGCATAGGCCAGCAATTTCTTGCAGATGGCCTGTGCTTGCGGCCAGAGTCCGGCTGCGGTACGGCAATACGCCAGATGCAAGAGCCCACTCGTATCGAGCGGGGCGCGCAGATGCGCGCGTTCGGCAAGGTTAAGCGCCTCGTCGAGGCGGCCGCGTTCAAGCAGGAGCAGCGATAAATTTCGCAGCGCAGGTGGATCGTCTGGGGCAAGCTCCAAGGCACGACACAGGGCGTCTTCGGCCGATGAGCAATCACGTAAGGCGAAATTGATGACGCCGAGTTGGACGAACGCGCGCGCGTTGCTGGGCTCTTGTTGGGCAACTGCCTGCGTCATCGCACGGGCCTCCGCAAGGTCGCCGCGGCTAAACATGGCATGAGCGAGAGCGAGCTTAATGCCTTCGTTTCCCGGGGCGAGTGATGCTGCGCGTTCAAGGCAGATGACGGCCTCGTCTAACCGGCCGAGCAATTCGTGCGTTACGCCTAGGTTACTGGCGATGCCCGCGTGCTCGGGATAGGCCGTCGCGGCTTCCGCAAGCAGCCCGAACGCCAATTCGGTCTGCCGCCGCGCGAGCGCCAGTGTGGCCTTTGCGTTGAGCGTTTCGGGATCGTTCGCAGCAATGTTCACCTCGTTCAGCAGAGCCTCGGCCTCGTCGAGGCGGCTAGCGGCAATGAACTCCTGCGCCGCTCTAAGGCGGTCGTGCTGGGTCGGCGCCGCAATGCCACTGGCCAGCATGTCCGCTATGCGACCGTCACGCGTTTACCGTCGAGGCGGAGATCCTCTGTCACCGAGATGACTTTGCTGTGTGCCGTCTCGGAAGAAACGCCTGTGACCCTAATCGCCTGCATTTCGGTCTGCAGGGAATCGATACGGTCAATTACCGCGATGCGCTGAACCGCCTTTACGGTAAGCGAATCGGCGCTCACTTCCTGGATCTGTGCCGAGCTGCGAAAACGGTCCGCGATCAAGGTGTAAAGCTTCCCAATCCAGGTTGCCTTCTCCGCGACCACGGAGAATAACCTGGACTGCAGATCCACACTCTCGGCACGCAAAGAAATTCGTCGACGTGCGGCGATTGCGACGGTTTTGCCCTCGATCGACATGTTACAGCGTCCGGGTAAGGTGATGACGCCCCAACTAGCACCTACCCGCCCGAGCACGGTTAGCACGAAAATCTGCTCCCCATCGCGGAAGAGCAGCACGAGGTCCCTTGGAAGCGGTCGTATCAAACAGCCGGTAGCCACCGCCGCCTTGTGACGAGCGCCAGCGACTTCGACGTCAACTGCCGCACCGTCATCGTCAACTGCCACAACACGCCCTGTGTGATGTCCCAGCTCAAGCAGGCCCTCGGTTCTCGATAAGACGTCAGCGTTTAGAGCACGAAAAGCCATTGTCATTGTTGTACTCCTGGCCGCTATAGGTACAGCACGCTATCCCATGATTTGACCTGATACTTACCGGTCTGATTCTCAAGGTCTGATATTTTAGCCAAAAGCTCCTGCTGCTCAACGCTCAATTGGCCACGACTTATTTCTGCTTCCGTCACGGACACGCTGGTCTTGCAACGCGTGCCGTTGAGACCGACCTTCTTCAAGTCGGAGCCCGGCACTACCTTGAAATCGTCATTGCGAAGAATCTTGACGTCATTGTTAGCGAACAGCAGGTTATCTGAAGAGACCGCCCTGGTCATATTGCCCGAGACCTGGTGGACCTCGGTGCCATTGATCAGATCCATCTTCTTGCCGATCGTTAGGGTATTTACAAAACCGTATGTGATCGTGGAGCTGCCGGAACTGCTGATCGAAAGCTGGTAGCTGAGGTTAGCTGAGAACGCTGCACCAACGAAGAGCGTGGTGCTTTTGCCGACTATGCAGGAGGACTTGGTGCCGGAGAAAAATTCCATAGCCTTACCGACCGTCCGCTTTTCCGAGTCGCCGTAGGTGACCTCCGACAAGGGGCCGTGGGCTGTCTGCTTAACGTAGCCAGAGGCGGTCAGGCTGATATTTGCGGGCGCGCCGTTGGCGCCGGCGCTGATCGATACACCATTTTCCGCAGACAGCTCATAGCTCCCTTTCGGAACCGTATATTGGGCGTCGCCGTCACTGACCTCCGTGGTGTGCCCGAGGCCGATCTTCATGAGGGCTGCGCCTTTGACATTTGCCTGGAAGTTCTTGTTGGTGAAGGCAAGCACGCCGGCGTTGTCGCCAGTTGTAGAGGTCTTGAGGTCGGTCACAATCTTCGACTCATCTTCCGAATAAGCGCCGAGACGCAGATAGCTCGAATCCGTCAGGGGAGAGGTTGGTGTTTCCGGGACGAGTAGTCGCGTGTAGGCCTTCGACATAGTGAAATCCCCGATCGTTGGCTTCTCGGCGCCTTAACGCATCGCCATCAAGCGGATTTGAGACGGCGAGGTGGACAAACCGAGTGCGTTCGCGCTGGCACCGTTCTGCTTGGTCGGCATGCCCATTTTCGTCGCCGGTGGGCCGCCGATAAATAAGTTGGCCGATCCTTTCTTAGCGCGGCTCGCACCCATGATCACGCCAGATATGACCCCCAGGCCCACACCGGCATTGTCGCCATCTGATATCGCGCGCTCCGTGGTCATATTGTGCGCCGGCATACACATGATCATGCAACGAGATTGCGTGGGGTTGGCCGTCGTGTTCATGCTGACGTTTGGGTAAGGAACTGACGCGATGGCTGGACCGACCGGCGTATTGCACACGTCGGGAAAACCGAGATCCTCCGCGGGCATAGGACCATTGGTATTGACGAAAGGCATAGTTCAGTCCGTTCCATTAAATGTGACGCGGCTTGCATCATAGAGTTCTGCGATGGCGCGTTCGGTGACCGTCTGCAGGGCGCTACCGCGGTTGCCCACGAACAAACTACCTTCAGTCGATGCGCAATGAAAATCGGTGCGTAGAAAGCGACTGCCCGAGAAGTCGCTGCCATCGACCTTGGCATGATGCAAAAGCGCGTAGGGCATGTCGGCATCGCGAAAGCGGGCGCACTTGGCCGATGCGCGTGTAAATACGGCCATGTCCAATTTTGTGCCCGCAAAATCACAGCCATCCAGCCGCGCATCCAGGAAGATGCATTGCGTCAAGTTGGCGGTCCGCAGGCTGGCCGCTCGCAGGTCGGCCCCGGCAAACAGTGTATTCGAGGCGCGAGCTCCGGATAGGTCGGCACCAACGAGGCTGGCGCCCACCAGAACCGACCCCGAAAAGTCGACGCCGGACAAGTTAACGCCGTTCAACTTGGCACCGCTCAAGTTCGCTTTAGCAAGCGTCACGCTTCTGAGGTCCCGGTCTGACAAATCGCATTCCGAAAACAGGATGGTGTCGCACCGCATTCGGGCGAAGTGCGAACGACGCAAATCGGCGCGCGTGATGGCAGTATTCGTAAGCGCGGCATCATCAAGCGCGACGTTGGCGAGGTCACAGCCCATTATGGCGCTTTGCGACAGAGTGGCACCGCGCAGCACGGCGTGGGATAAGACGCAGCCTATGGCTGTCGTTTGGGTGAAACGCGCTTCGCTGAAGTCGGTCCGACCGAGATCCGACTTCATGAACGTCGACTGAACGAGCGTCGTCCGTCGCCAGTCGGTGTCTCTGGCATCGCAGTTGACAAATATGCATTTGTCGAATGAAGCTTCGGCGAAGCAGGCCCCGCTCAAGTCGCAGTCCTGGAAAGTCATGCTCTTCAGGCAGGCGCCGGTGAAGTCGCTCCGGCGGAAGGAGGATTTCAGCACGACGCCCTCATTCAGGGCTAATCCAGAGAGCATGTCGCCATCGAACGTCGCGTCGTGTACCGGGAAGCCGTGGGTGATCGGCTGTGACAGCAGGTCAATTGACATGATGCGGCACCACCAGGATCGTCCGGTTGATATTGGCGTTGCTCAAATCGGCTGCGACCAGCACCGAATCCATCAGGTCTGCACCATAGAGATTTGCATGACGCAGACTGGCACCGCTCAGGTTCGCCTGATCGAGATGTGCCTCTAGCAGATTCGCGGCATAGAAGTCGGCGCTCCGCAGATCATTGCCGGTCAAAACAGCACCTTTCAGCGAAGTCATTCGGAAGCTTGCGCCGGCGAGAGCTGACTTGCCGAAATAGACGCCGTTGAGCCGCGCCATGCTGAAATCGGCCCCGCTGAGGTCGGCCTCCTGAAAGGAGAGCGCATCGGCGTTGCTGTAGTCAAGGCGCGCATCGCGCAGATGGATATCGCCGATGAAGCTGACTTGATCTAATTTGGCCATGCTCAGATCGAGGTGGGCCGCTCTCACCTTAAGGAAGCAGGTCTGCTCGAGCCGCGCGCCGCTAAAGCTCGCTCCCGACAGCGATGAGGACATGAATTGCGTGCGCCGGAGGACGGCCCCCTGCCACTCGCTCTTATCAATGGCGGCCTGAATGAAACAGCATTGATGCAATTGCGCGGAACGGAAGGTTGCCCCGATCATCGGCACCTGCAATATTTGCAGATCGGTTAGATGCGCTTGGTCGAAGCACGCGCCCACTATACGAGCGCCAAGCAAACTCGTATTCACAAGTCGGCCGCCCGTGAAACGTGTCCCGCGACAATCAGCTTGACCAAGATTGGCTTCAGCGAGGTCCGTCGCACTCAAATCGGCGTTGACCAGCGTAGCGCCGGCAAGCGTCGCCTTGATTAGTTTTGCACCGGCGAGGTTGGCCCCGTTGAGCTTCGTACGCTCGAGAAAGGCGCCGGAAAAATCCGCTTTGGCGAATTGCCGCCCTGAGAGGTCGGCGCCTGCCAGATCGCGGCCGGCAATCGTGCCTCCGCGGCGGAACTCCTCTTCCACAACGTCGCCCAGCGCGCGTGCGACGACAGGAGCCATTATCGCGTCAGGCTTGAGCGGCTTGGGTGACGCGAGCCTCGCCGCGGCCATGCCAGCCACCAGCTGACCCTCCGCTTTGTCGATCTCGGTTTGCAGCATGGTCAACGCGTGCTCAGCTTCTTTGGCCGCCACATCCAGCGCGGCTTCAGGCGTATGGGCGGACTGCCGATTTGTCGCGGCTAACGCCTCAAGGGGGGAGCGGCCCTCCGTCGCTAACTCGGGCAGGGCCTCACTGAGCGCCGCTTCGGCCTCGGCCAGCGCCGTCCTCAGGCGTTTCGCCGGCTCAGGAGGCGTTTCGGGGCTATCAATCTGCGCCAATATCTCGTCAATCGTCAGGTGGGGCGTATCGCGTTCAATTCCCTGGGCTTCCTTCGGCAGCGCAGGGGAGGGAATGCCAGCCGGCGAAAAGGGGTTATCTGACACGATCTTGCGTATCGGCTCGAGCGGTCGTCCAGCCGGCAAGGACAGGAAACGATCATGCGCACGCTCGAATTGTCCTTGCTCATGCAGGAGTAGTTGTATTGGCGCCCGTGCGATTTCACCACGCCAGTTCTTCACCCGCGAGAGCTTGGCTTCGAGATCGTGCATCATCCCCGGATCAATGTCCGGCGGCAGGACTGGCAACTCCGGCGCTTGCTCAAAGCCCGCGTCCAGGGACTGGCCAGCGTCCTCGTTGCCGATCGCGGCAAGCAGGGCGTCTATATCGCTCGGCTCCGCACTGCCGCTGGCAACCTTTTCATAAGCCGCACGCATGGGCTCACATTGAGCTGTGAGCTTGTCGATGTCCGACCCAGCCTTGGCTTGGACCGCCTCCACAGCATCGAGAATCTCGGCCAAGTCGATTTCGCCGCTCTCGAGTTCCTCCGGCAGCATTTCCGGAATGCTCGATGGGGTGATAGAGGGTGTCTCGATACTGGGACGCCAGGAGGGCGGAAAGTCCATGCGCGCGAGTTCCTGGTCAAGCGCCCACCGTGTGGAGGCCAGCTGGCGCGCCGCGCGCTTCTCTGCCAACTCGCATCGCCGCGCTGCGCGGCGCTCGCGTTCGCCAGCCGAAAGCTCGGGTGTGAGTTGATCTTCCGACAAGGCGTATCGTGCAGCCGTCTTTGGATCGAGCCGCAGCCGCCTGACGTTCAGATAATGATCTAACGGCCGCGCGGGCTCGCTTTGCCGCTCGTAGGCAAGCGTAATGTCGGCAACGTCGCTGCCGTCCAATTCCTGAACAGCGATTGCGGCCCTGTAGATCATCACTCCCCGCCGGGCGCCGGCAATCAGCCAAAGCGTGTCGATCCGCGTCTGAAGTTCAGTGGGGGCACGCGCTCCATCCCTCCAGCCAATGAGGCAGCGTACGCGAAACGACGGCAGGTGGCCTTCGATCAAAGGATGCTGGGCGGAAAAATTCTGCAGCGCGTAGGGCTCTCCACCGGAAAGAAAGCCGGACATGCGCTGGTCCGGCGGGGCGAACAGGAACAGCCGCGGATCGGCATCAGTCGCCAACGCCGGGGCAACCGATTTCAGCCATGCGGTGTCGTAAGTGCCCGCGTATTGGAGGCGCTCCTTGTCATCGAGTGCGATTGGTCCGAAGACCGCAGGTGGCGCTTCCGTTTCGATAGATTGAATCGCGTAATCGGGGATTTCGACGTTGGGCAGGGCCACCAATTCGCCGGCCATGCTGCGGCGGACCGCCCGGTAGCCGGCGCCAGTCGGGTTCGCGGGATGGCCAGGCCCACCGAACGCGCGTTGCGGGACGAGTGGCATCTGCTGGAAAGCTCGCGGCGGTGAAGGCCGCCAGCCGGAGATCGTCATCTGCCAATAACGATCACCCGTCACCAGAAGTTGCTTCTGCATCCGTCCGAGTGACCACCCCAACATCATGCGCTGGGTAGACCGTCCCTCGGGGGCCGCCGCATGTCCGCCGATGAGCACTTCCGCTTGTGGTTTGGGCATGCCGACATCGAGCAGCCTACCGGGCGGAAGCTCCTTTGAGGCTATCACCCAAAGCTCTTGCTCGCCTTTGAGACGATCCGCACCCGCGTTGGCGAGGTCGAACATCGCGAACACAGAAATTATTAGGCTCGCACTAAGAGGACGGCGCTCGGATTTGGTGAGTAGCCCCAGCGATCGTGGCTTTATTAGAACGGGCATGACGTCGCCTCGAGTAACCTTTCGATGTCAGTAATCATCCCTCTTCAGCGTGACAGGGGTGCGAAGGATGCGCCGCACACGACGCGGTCAATTGACGCACACTGCCGCTCGCATTCCTCTCGTGGAGAAGCGTGTCTCTGCTGGACACCAGATTGGAAGCAAACTCGTCGCGGTAGCGGGAGCAGCACGCAGCTCTCCGATCGTGTCAAAGCCGACGCGCAGCTGCCGACATCTTGGGCCTCTAACATAACACGAAGCTTGATCAAGCTCTACGAACTCCTCGCGTCGAGCCTGATAGACTTGTGCCGAGCTCTGCAAATCTTATTCCATTTGCGTCGCTATATTGTCGCCAAACCACGCTTCGCCTAAACGCTGGGGTTTGTCTGGTTTGTGCCAAATGAGACAACGCCTAAATGTCTTGAGTGTCGAATTGATCGTTTGCGCCAGACTTTGGTTGCGCTCCTGATTTTTCAGTGGTCGAAGCGAAGTCCAGTACCAGCCCGAACAAACAGGAGGGTACGAGCTGTGAACCTTCTCATCGTCTCAAATCGGATCGCAAGTGGCGTCAACGATCCCATGATTGGCGGCGTTACCGCGGCTGTGCTCCCTTTAGTGGAAAGTTCGGGAGCGACTTGGGTCGGTTGTTCCTCGGGCCAAGTTCACGCTGGCGAGCAGAAAGAACCGTTTGTCGAGAAACAAGCGCTCGGCAGAGCCACGCTTAGGACTTTGAAGGTGTCTGCCGAGCAGTATCGCGGCTACTATGAGGGCTTCGCCAATTCGGTGCTGTGGCCCGCATTCCACTCGCAGCCGCAGATCATCGCGGCCTCGGACGAAGATTATCGTAACTACCGCGAGGTCAATGCTGACATGGCCAGGGCGCTGCGTCAGTTCCAACGCGAGCAGACCGCCTTCTGGGTGCAGGATTATCATTTTCTCCCGCTCGGCGCGGAGCTACGCAAGCTGGGCGTGGGCCAACCGATCGGCTTCTTCCTGCATACGCCTTGGCCGGTCTCCACCATCGTGCAAGAGGTGCCACATCATCAGGAGCTAGTCGAGGCGATGCTCGCCTACAATGTGATTGGCTTTCAGACTGAGGATGACTGCCAGAATTTTCGCGACTATGTAAGCGCCAATTTCGGGGAGGTCACCCCGGACCCTCTTGTGGCTCGGGCTATGGCCGAACGCGATTCGGGGTGTTCCCGATCGGAATCGATGTGGACAAGTTCGCGAAATTTTCCGCGGAGTCGGTCTCGCATCCCTTGCGCGAGTCGCTGCAGCGCTCGCTCGACAGCAAGCACCTTGCGATCGGCGTTGACCGCATCGATTACTCCAAGGGTCTCGTCGAGCGGATTCGCGCGTTCGATCGCCTCTGGACTGATGAGCCGAAGCTCGCAGGCAAACTCTCGCTATTGCAGATCGCCACGCAATCGCGCAGCGGCATCGAGGCCTACCGCAATTTGCAAAACGATCTCGCCGAGCTCGTCCGTGATGTCAACAACCGGCATCGCCATGCCCGGGACGACTGGATCCCCATCGATTATCGCAATGAGGGCGTCAGCCAGACCGAGCTAGCTGTTCTCTACCGCAAAGCCAAGGTGGCGATAGTAACGCCGTTGCGTGACGGGATGAATCTAGTAGCAAAAGAATATATTGCCTCACAAGATCCCTCTAACCCAGGCGTGTTGGTCTTGTCGAAATTTGCTGGCGCGGCCAAAGAGCTAGATAAAGCGCTGATCGTCGATCCATACGACGCAAAGGGCGTTGCCGACGCGATTTTAACCGGCATATCGATGCCGCTTGCCGAGCGCGTAGATCGCTGGGGCGCGATGATGGAGAAGCTTAAAGACTATACTGTTCAGCGCTGGTTCTCAGACTTCGTTGCGGAGCTGGAGAAAAGCGGCCTCGAAAAAGGTACAAGCAGTATCATTCCGCGGGATGTGGGTACCTCCAGTGGCTCCGAGACGAATAAGACGGGCTAGCTAGTCCTGTGAATGTACAACGAAGGCGATTGAAACAGAAAAGTCCACCCGCCAAAAATGAGGGGGAATGATAGGCCGGAGTCACCGCACATGATCTCTGGGGGATAATCAGGTGCAATATCGTCTCTGCATCGCGAAGTGGCCGAGCCGGTAGCCTTGTAACAGACTGCGCCAACGGTATCCTGGAATCGCTCGAGCGCGGAAAGTACGCCCTACAACTAGCCCGTCTTATTCGTCAGAGGCGCCTGAGAGGCTGGCGAGCGTGGTGTAAAGCGCTGATGCGGCGTAGGATTCGGTTGCAAAGCCAACCCCATCACCTTCAGCCGCGAACACCACGCCCGCC
>NZ_JBWJZD010000083.1:0-12317 GCF_056429065.1 Bradyrhizobium sp. USDA3010 | reverse complement strand
TCATGGCGAGTGTGGCGGCCCGGATGCGCGGAGGGTGGGTGTCAGCAACCGAATCCTACGCCACCTCAGCGGCTTACGCCACGCTCGCCAGCCTCTCAACAAGCCGCTGATGAATAAGACGGGCTAGTTGTGCCAGGGGCAGGACCTGCCGCAGAAAACGGTTTGCAACGACCTACAGAGCGTCCGGGCGGTGCCGTATATCGACCGTGATAGTGCCCCGGGCGCGAGAGACACGTGCACAGATCTTTTCGTTCGCGCGTTTCTGCGGCTCGCTGAAGAAGACGTCACGGTGGTCAAGCTCACCGTCGATCTTGACGATGTCGATGGCGCAAACGCCACACTCGCCGCGCCGGCAATCCGCAATCACCTCGCAACCGGATTCATTGAGTACGTCCAGCAACGAGCGATCGCGCGGAATTTCGATCTCGAGATTCCGATCGACAAAGCGGACCCGAAATCCTTCAGTCGGCAGGGAGCCGCTCGACCCGAAGGTTTCGTAGCGCAGGTCGGACAGCGTTCGTCCTGCGCTATCCCAGGCCCGGCGCGCGGCATCGAGCATCCGCATCGGACCGCACAACAGGGTCAAGGCATCGGGCGGCAGCGAGGCGAACAGATTATCGAAATCGAGCCGGCGCCCCGCATTGCCTGCATGGACAATAAGCCGCTCGTTCAGCAAGGGGGCGAGGACATCCAAATAGGCGGCTTGCTCGCGGGAGGGCACAGCATAATGCAGCGTGAAATCGGCATCGCGGCGGGCGAGCACCTGAACTGCCCCAACCAGTGGCGTAATGCCGATGCCGCCCGCGATCAGGCAGTAGTGCCGGCGTGCCCAGTCGATCTGCAGCAACGAGGTAGGCAATGTGATGCTCAGCCGCGCACCCGGCGCAAGGGACCACATGTACCGCGAGCCGCCGCGGGTGTCCTCGGCGCGACGCACCGCAATACGATAGCCGCCTCGGTCGGCTTCGCCGACCAGCGAGTAAGACCGCGTCTCTGGGCGCCCATCGATAGTGACAGCGACATTGATATGGCTGCCGACCGGATAGGTCGCGCCATCAAAGCTTTCCGGTCTGATTAGCAACTCGCGGATCGAAGGCGTCAGATCGCGCGTCGCGACAAGGGTTGCCGGTATCCAGCTTTCAACGAACCGCATGCAGATTTCTTTACTCGCCTGCCATCCTGATAAGCGCCAGCCCCGGCAGTAGGTCAAAATGCGTCTTGTTCTGGAGCACTAAGCGCAAATTGCGCGCCGCCACTCGCGCATGCTCGCGCATGATCGCCTCAGCGCGCGCACCTTCGCGGTTTTCGATTGCGTCGATCACGACGCGGTGTTGATCTTGCGCAACCATGAGCGTGTCGCGCGCGTCCGGCAGTGTCGATTGGGTCATCACAAAGCCGCCTGGGGAGGCAAAGGGCAGCGCGGAGGCGCATCCACCTGCCGGATCAAGGGCGGGCTACCCGACAATTCGGTCAACATGGCGTGAAGGCGCGCATTGAGTGCGACGTAGGAGGAGAAAGCGTCCACAGAGATTGGATCCTGCCGCACCACGCCGTCGATCTCGTCAAGGCATCGTTTCAGGGGCTCGAGATCGCGCGACGAAGCACCGCGCTCGGCTGCAAAACGAGCGGCTAGACCTTCGAGCGTGCCACGCAACTCGATCGAATCCAGGACATCTCGCTCGGAGAACGTCTTCACCATGAAGCCGCCAGGAGGAAGCGCTTCCAGAAGTCCCTCCTCCTCCAGGCGGACCAATGCCATTCGCACCGGGGTGCGCGAAGCGCCGGTTGTCTCAACAGCCTGCAATTCGGACATCCGCTCGCCCGGCCGCAAGTCGCCGGACAGGATCAGATCGCGCAAGCTGAGCTGGGCGCGTACAGTTTGTGAGACGGAGCGATCGCTTTCGCGCTCGGCCATACCCTACTCCGCGGCCTGCCGACTGTGCGACGGATTCTCGGCGTCGATCATCCGATCTATCAGGCGGCGGGCCCACATCGCGCCCGCATCGATATTAAGATTGTAAAAGGCGCGGTCAGGATTTTCGTCAATCGCGCGCTGCTGCGCCTAGAGGATGACCTCGTCCTCACGGAAGATGCCAGAAACGCCTTGGCGGAGCTCGGTGGTCAGGCGCTGTTCGTTTAAGCGATAATTGCGCACAAATGCCCAGAAATAATGGCAGCTCGTTTCCGTTTCGGGTGTGATCGTGTTGAGCACAAGACCATTGACGCCCGCAGCGCGATTGCCTTCGGGCGCGCCGGTTCCAGTGGGCGCCACACCGACGTCGATATTGATCGTGCACGGGGCTTCGAAACGAATGATTTGCCAGCGGTCCACCGGACCAGGTTTTTGCAACTGCTTGGCCGAAAATGGCGGCGCGGTAATCCCCTTCATCCAGCGCGTTACGGTGGCGGTCTTCTCCCCATGAGTGACGTCAAACGGCGCTTCCGCGATGGCGTCATTGCCGATGCTGGCGCCGTGCACAAAAGTTTCGTGCGTCAGGTCCATGAGATTGTCGATAACCAGACGATAATCGCATTTCAGATGAATGGTATCACCATCGCCGGCCCAAGCGGGATCATCGTTCCAGTGCATGTCCGGCACCAAGGCCGGGTCGGCTAGCGCCGGATCACCCATCCATAGCCAGACGAAGCGATGGCGCTCGACGACGGGATAGGCACGCACACAGGCGGAGGGATTGATCGTTTCCTGCGAGGGCATGAAGGTGCAGCGGCCCTGCGCGTTGAATTTCAGACCATGATAGCCGCAGACGACGCTGTCGCCCTCAAGGCGGCCTTTTGAGAGAGGCACCAGTCGATGCCAATAGGCGTCCTCGAGCGCTACCACTTCGCCATTGGTGCGCCACCACGTGCCTGCCGCAGATCGTGCGCGGCAACAAGGCCTGCTTCACCTCGGCATCCCAAGCGGCCGCGTACCAGACGTTCAAGCACGGACCCATGTATCGACCTCTCCAAGTTGGACACCTTATGTATACAATCATCAGTAACTTCGGTTGAAGTGTGGCCATAGATACGCAGTTGAGTAGCAAATTCAGAAATTATGTATACAGAAAAGGGTCCTAGATTGACTCATCAGCCAAGCATCAGCTTGGGTTAGCGCGCGGCAAAACGGCAGTACCCGCCGAGTTCGACCTCGCCGGCGCGCATGTCCGACCGCATCTCGCCCCACAATCTGCGCTGTCCTCATATGGCGATCTGCTGGGTCCCTAGCCTGATCAGCACCGGGCACTGCCCGGCCGGCAGTACAGCCCTCCCCCTTTGCCGGGATCGGACGTGGAGGCCATAGTGCCGAGACCGGCCCGCACTCTCGAATCATCTAGTGCGTCGCGCCCGCGATCTTTGGCAGCCATATGCACGGCGCTTCTCAAGCGTGCGGCTCCAGATAAGCGCAACCTCCAGCGTGCGCAGCAGCCGCGCGATAGCCCGAGATCGGATCGAGCTTGATACCTCCAGGTGAAATGGGCAGCGCGAATGGCAGCACTTCATTAATGCCGACATCATGCAGAAGCGCGCCCCGAAGCGATAGCAAAATCCGATGGGCGACATTCGACACCCAAGCTGAAGGCGCCATTGGTCCGTGCAAGCGGCCGCGACAGTCGGTAATGGCCTCCGCCAATTTGCCGAAGCGCGCCTCTGCACTATTTACGATAGTGGCAGCCCCTCCCCCAATGCGCACGGATGGCGTGAAGGCGCGTTGCTCAAGCATCGCGCATGCTTGAACAATCCGATCAAAACCACGGAAACAGTGCGCCCATTCATCTTGCGCCGCGGCAGCCGCGCTGCATGCGCCCGTGCTCGGAGATTCTCATCGAACGACGATTCGGTTCTGTAGCGCGCGCCTACATGCGGGAGCTTTCGCAGCATGTGCGGTGTTCTCATTCGATTTGAAGCCCCTATGTCAACGCCGGCGGCGCCACACCCCTGGCCAACCGCGAGGCCGAGCGGCGGCGACGGTAGCCCGTCTTGAGGTGCCACGTTGTCACTGAAATCGGCAACAGACGGAAGGACTTCAAGGGTCATAAGATTGCTTCTTCTTGGAAGACCTCTGCGAGCTCTTGTACGCACAAGCAGATGTCCGCCTTCTGCTGAACTGTGCGGTCACGTCACCTGGAGACAAATGCCCCGCGAACGGACATGCTTTGCCGCTAGCGAAAATGCAGCGCTTCCATCTCAGAATTTGCAGGCAATCGGGTTCTAGATCTTCGATTTGCCAGACATCCATTGCGTGAATGCCTACGATCGAAACTATCAATTTTACCACTCTCACGCAGTGTTGCATCAATCTTATCAGTCAGCGCATACCGATCACGCTAGGCTTCTAGGTCGAGAAGTGCCCACACTACGCTCAGCCGACCAAAGATGCGTATTATGCCGCCACGTCATGTTCGGGCTTGCGACCGCGGTGCGAGCATTTGGATCGAGCCAATGGCGAGTTTATCCGCGAACACTTGATTGGCCGCAGATCGGGCATCTGGTGCATATCTTGCTTAGCAAAAAAAGATAACGTAACTGGACGCCTGCCTTTGGGATGACGCGCCGCCTCGCGGATCGTCTTCAATCGGACACGGCTAAAACAACGAGCCTCGCATGATGCTGTCGCCTCTCAACGACGCGGCGGCTTGCATTCGAGTATATTCGGGAAGGAAGCGTCATGACCACCATGGCAACCGCGGCACCCGCGCGCGCGTCGCAGACTTGGTATAAGATCCTCTACATCCAGGTGTTGATCGCCATCGTGGTTGGTGCCTTGGTCGGTTGGCTGTGGCCATCTGTCGCGACCAACGATTGGGTCAAGGCGCTCGGTGACGGATTCATCAAACTCATCAAGATGGTGATCGCACCGATCATCTTCTGCACCGTCGCATCCGGCATCGCGCACATTCAGGATGCAAAGAAAGTCGGTCGCGTCGGCGTCAAGGCATTGGTCTACTTCGAGATCGTCTCCAGCTTTGCGCTGCTGTTGGGCCTTATTATGGGTAATCTGGTCCAAATCGGTCATGGCCTTGCAGTCAAGCCGGACGCTGCAGCGGTCGCCAATTACGTCAAGCAAGTCGAAGCCTCCAAGAGCGTCGATTTCATCCTCAACATCATTCCCGATACCGTGGTTGGCGCGTTCGCTCGCGGCGATGTTTTGCAGGTGCTCCTGTTCGCGATCCTGTTCGGTTTTTCTCTGATGGCGCTGGGAGCACGCGGGGAGCGGCTGCGCGGCATGATTGACGACGCCGCGCACGCGGTGTTCGGCGTAATCGCCATCATCATGAAAGCAGCTCCGATCGGGGCCTTCGGCGCCATGGCCTTCACGATTGGCAAGTTCGGGCCGGCGGCGCTCGGCAATCTGATCGGTCTGATCGCGCTATTTTACGTAACGGCTGGGCTTTTTGTGGTGGTGGTGCTCGGTGTTATCGCGCGCATCGTCGGCTTTTCGATTTTCAAGTTCCTTGTCTATATCAAGGACGAGCTTTTGATCGTGCTCGGCACTTCCTCCTCGGAAAGCGCGCTGCCGCAATTGATGGAGAAACTTGAGCGGCTCGGCTGCTCCAAGCCCGTGGTCGGCCTGGTGGTCCCAACTGGGTACTCCTTCAACCTTGATGGTACCAACATTTATATGACGCTTGCTACATTGTTCATTGCCCAAGCGCTCGGAGTCGATCTCACCTTTGGCCAACAGCTCACGATCTTGCTCGTGGCAATGCTGACCTCCAAGGGGGCAAGCGGCGTCACCGGCGCGGGCTTCATCACGCTCGCCGCAACATTGTCGGTCGTCAACCCGGCGCTGGTACCGGGTATGGCAATCGTGTTCTCGATCGACAAGTTCATGAGCGAGGTACGCGCCCTTACCAACATCACTGGCAATGGCATTGCAGCCGTGTTCGTATCCTGGTGGGAAGGCGAGCTAGAGCACGCGACGTTGCACGTTCGGCTCGACCGGCCCACCACTGTCGACACAGGGAGGTAGGCCGCGGATCTTGGACGCCGTCATTGCAAGACGCGTCGAATTCAAGCGCAACCGCATTCACGATTCTTCGCAGTTCAAGTCGGCACCGTGCCTGATCTGCGAATCGGAGCTTTCTCCCACGGCATCCTCAGAACGCAGCTCTTGCTCCGCGTCACGCCCCCGGCAGTCGCCTGTGAGGGGTTACCGTACGCGATAAGGAGCTGCAGTTTTAGAAAGTCATTTTCAAGCGTGGTCTTTCGAGGTCAGGCTTCTGGCCGGCCGAGCGCCTGTGCAACATTGCCGAGCCAGACAGTAAGACTGCGAAAGAACGTATCCAGCGTGACGGACCAAGGTGTTGGCCTGCCCACAAATGCCCATGTGCGTGGTCAATACACTTGCCTCGCCCGGCCGACGAGGCGGTAGCGTCTTCCGTGCAACTCAGTACTACGGTGCGTATCAGATCGCGATGGATGTGATCAGCGTGGACTAGATTGGCACCTTGACTGAGACGAGGCAGCTCGCAGAAGCAAGTGTCGGCTCGGCCCTCATATACCCGCCCTGGATTCCGGCTGACGGCTCGTCGGCACCGAGCCTGGGCGGACATGGCCGCGAGGCATAGATAGCAGTTGCATAACTTCGCCTTGCTATCTCGGCGCATTACATTGCGCTCCCTTCCGCATGATCGATCGCGAGATGCGTGGTCCCGCAGCTTGCACCTTGCCTTTCCGGGTTCGACGAGGGGCCTGCTTTTTCGGCCGCGACGTCCTGGCTGAACTGAAGTCCTTGTCCTCGTCGTAGGTGCCGCTGGGTCGCGGCGGCGGTCCTCGGCCGCAGGCTCGCATGCCTGCCCCGAGGTCACCGGCGGCGGAGGAAAGCAGACAACCCAGCCTCGATTGTACAGAGGTCAGCGCGGAATATTGAAAGGTTTAGGACAACTATACGTACGTTTGTAATGCGTCTTCCTTCGGCGCGTGCTGAGTTCAATGGAAGGCATTCCATCTCGGAACCGCGCACGAGCGTCTGTCGGCACGGAAAGGATTGCCTCATTTTTGCCTAAAATGTTATAGCTCTCCCGCCGAGAAAGGCCGGACGATATAAAAATGCGTAGCCAGATCAGCAGTTTGAAAGTTTCAGCCCCTCAGTTTACCTTCGGCAGCATAACGTTGGCCGTAGTAACGCTGGCTTGCTTGTACCTTCACGCACAGTTCGCTGCGACGGCGTTCGCCTATTTGTTAGTCGTATTGCTGTTTTCGTTGATGGGCAGCCTCATCGCGTCATCCGCGCTTTGCGTCGTGGCCATCGCAGCTCTCGCTTACTACTTTGCGCCGCCAGCGTTCAGTCTGCGGATTGATGACCCACAGGATCTTCCGGTGGTCGTTGCGTTCTTCATTGTCTCGATCGTCGGAACGCACCTGATCGGAAAAGTCCGCCAAGAGAGCCAAGCCGCGCGTGAGGCCGCAGCCAAGCTCCGGATCAGCGCGGCAGATTTGGAGGACCGCGAGAAACGCTGGCAAGCAATCTTTGAACACAATCCGGCCATGTACGTCATGGTTGACGAAGCCGGTACCGTCCTCAATACTAATACGTTCGGCGCGGCACAGCTCGGCTATGCGCGTTCCGAACTGATCGGCCATTCCATCCTGGGAGTCTTTCTGGAGGAGGATCGCGAGTTAGCTTGCGAATGCATTCGCGCCTGCCTTGAAGATATCGGTCAATCGCGAACCTGGGAGGCCCGGAAAGTCAGGAACGATGGCTCGGTACTGTGGGTACGTGAAAATGCCAAAGCCATGCTCTGGGCTGACCGGCCCATTGTTCTGATATCCTGCGAAGATATCACGGCACGGAAGCGGACCGAATTTGCTCTGCAGCGGAGCGAAGCACATTTGGCCCACGCGCAGGAGCTGAGCAATACAGGCAGCTTCGGCTGGAACCTCGTCACCGGCGAGGTCTTCTGGTCAAAGGAGACGTTTCGAATATTTGAGTTGGACCCGCAGACCGCTCCGTCGCCGCACCTCGTCGTCGAGCGCACCCATCCAGATGATAGGGCTTCGGTTCAAGAGGTCATTGATCGGGCGATGCGAGATCCGAAGGATTTCGAACATGAATACCGGCTGCTGCTGCCGGACGGCTCGGTGAAGCACGTCCATGCGCGGGCACGAGCCACGAGAACCGCCAGCGGTGATATTGAGTTTGTCGGAGCAGCGACGGATGTTACCGCGGAACGGCAAGCAGAGCAGAAGCTGCGCCGCAGTGAGGCCTATCTCGCCGAAGCCCAACATCTCAGTCACACGGGCAGTTGGTCCTGGGACGTTCATGGGCTCGATTTTGTGTATCGCTCCGCCGAGGTCGATCGTCTGTTTGAGTTTGATCCGCAAGAGACTGTATCACTAGAGACCATTCGCTCGCGCATCCATCCAGACGACCTCCCCGGGCTCCAGGAGGTGCAGCGCCAGGCTATCGAGCTCAAGGAAGATCGCTTCGAGTATGATTTTCGAATTCTTCTAAAAGACGGCAGGATAAGGCGCATACACTCCGTTGCGCATATCGTGATCGGCAACGATGGTTGCGTGAGCGAACTGATCGGAACGCATATGGATGTGACCGAGCAATACGCCGCCAGAGAGCGCCTGGAAAACACACTGGCTGCGCTGCGCGAAAGCGAGCAGCGCTTTCGCGATTACGCCGAGACGGCTTCCGATTGGCTCTGGGAGACCGGGCCGGATCACCAGGTTACGCGCTTGTCCGAGCACACCAGCGCTGCGGGAATCTTAGCGACAGGATTGATGGGCCTGCCCCGCTGGGACATTGCGTGCGATGTGGAAGAGGATCCTGAGAAGTGGCGGCAGCACCGGGCCACACTGGAGGCGCATCTGCCGTTCCGGGATCTGGTCTACCGTACTGTCAACCGGACCGGATCTCCGATCTACGTTCGGACGAGCGGCAAGCCCTTTTTTGATGCGAACGGCAAGTTCGTTGGTTACCGCGGCTCCAGCACCGACATCACCGCTATTATTCGCGCAGATCAAGCCGAACAACAGTTGCGGAAGGCACAGGCGGAACTTGCGCATGTGACACGTGTGACGACGTTAGGAGAGCTGACAACCTCCATTGCCCATGAAATCAACCAGCCACTCGCTGCTATTATCAACAACGCCGATGCGTGCCTCGGTTGGATGGGCCGCGAAACTCCTGATCTTTGCGCGGCGCGCTCTTCGGTTGAGTGGATCATCGATGACGCAATACGGGCAAGCGAAGTGATCCGTCGCGTGCGCGCACTTGCGAAGAAGGGCGAGATCGAGATGGTGCCGCTCGATATCAATGAGGTCGTTGGGGACGTCATTGCGCTGGTGACACGAGAGCTGGTGAGCCACCAGGTGGCGTTAAGAACCGAGCTGACGGCAGCGCTGCCTATGATTCTCGGTGACCGGATTCAGCTGCAACAAGTGATCATCAATCTGGTGATGAACGGGATCGAAGCCATGGACGCAGTCACGGACCGGACGCGTGAGTTGCTGATTCAGTCATCTATGGACGATATAGGGCATGTGCAGGTGGCCGTGACAGATTGGGGCGTCGGGATCGCCGAGAATGATACTGACCGCGTGCTAGATCCTTTCTTCACCACGAAGTCCAGCGGCCTTGGAATGGGTCTTTCGATCTGCCGGTCGATCGTTGAAGCTCACGGAGGACGGCTGTCAGTGGTGCGCAAGCAGCCGCCGGGCGCGACCTTCCAGTTTGCCCTGCCGTTGCATGAGGAGGTCGTCTCGTGACGCAACGCTCGCCAACCAGCAAACCCGAGGCCTCGACAACGGCGACCGTCTTCGTCGTCGAGGACGACATCTCCATGCGTCGGTCGCTCACCAACCTTTTTCGATCGGTAGGCTTGGACGTCGCTGCATTTGGATCGGCCCGCGAAATGCTGCAGAGCGCACTTCCGGATGTTGTTAGCTGTCTGGTTCTTGATGTCCGGCTCCCCGGCTTGAGCGGCCTGGAGTTCCAAACTGAGCTGACGAAGTCGAACATACATATTCCGATCATTTTCATTACCGGCCATGGCGACATTCCCATGAGCGTCAGGGCGATGAAAGGAGGCGCGGTCGATTTTCTTACCAAACCGTTTCGCGATCAGGAATTGCTTGACGCGGTGATCGCCGCGACCGAGCGCGACCGCAAAAGACGGGAGTCCCAGCAAACCGTCGCGAAGCTTCAGTCCCTATTCGAGACCCTAAGCCCGCGCGAACAGGCGGTGATGAAGCTGGTCGCTGCCGGCCTGATGAACAAGCAGGTCGCCGCTGAGCTTGGGCTCGCCGAGATTACCGTCAAGATCTACCGGGGACACGTAATGAGAAAGATGCGTGCCCGCTCGCTGGCCGATCTGATCAGAACGGCTGAGACCCTGGGGATCGGCGCCAATCGTCCTGAACAAACCTAAGTATGATTTTACAATTTCGTCACTCGAGCCCACTTTTCGCCCAGGGTCGCTAATGCCTCGGCAACCGTTAGTCCCGCGCCAGGAGGGATTGTCTTGTCCACGCCTTTGATTTCTGTCGTTGACGACGACGCATCTATCCGTGCGTCGATTGAGAACCTATTGAAATCCCGCGGCTACAAAGTTCAAACATTTACATCGGCGGAGGATTTTTTGACATCGCCGCGGTTGAACGAGACCTCTTGCGTAATTACGGACGTGCAGATGCCGGTTATGAGCGGCTTGGACCTGCTGGCGGAAATGCGGACTCGCGGTTACGGGGTGCCGTTCATTTTCATTACTGCCTTCCCGAACGACCGCGTGCGCGCCTCAGCCTTGAGCGCAGGAGCGATTGGTTTCTTGGCCAAGCCCTTCGCCGGACATGCACTGATCGAGCACCTCGATGCCGCACTGAAGGAAAACCGCAACGGAGGACGCACTTGAAACGATCAGCCGGTGGCGAGTCATTTCAGCCCTGAATGTTGAGATCCGGTCGCGAGCTCGGCGCGATCTTATTGAAGCGGGCTCTCCGAAATCAGGTGGCACCAGCGGCAGTCGATGTCGTATTGCCTTCTTGGCCCGTGAGCTGTCCACCAGGCATCAGGCCGCTCAGAACGACGTTGCCACCAAGGGTCGGTATACTTGGCACCTCTAGGCCCCGCTCGTCTCTGCTTTTTGGCACTTCAGGTGACCTTGCGCAGAAGTTATTCGACAAGCTCAAGCGCTTCTTCGCTCAGATTCGTAGCAGCTAAATGCGATTGCGATATACCGCGTGGCGCAACAAAAGAGCTTCGTTCAACTCACAAGCTCTCTGTGGGGCCATCGTGAGAAATCATGCGTGTTTTGGGTGATATTGATTGGCGCGCCAAAGCTCTGCGCGAGCTCCTTCGGCTACGGCGCCAGTCGGCATATTTTTGCCCTGCTTGTCTATGGTGCCTGGCATCGCTCCGCGCTTTTCTTCAGACCACCCCTTATGGTGGCCTCTTCGACCCTCCCCAACTCCTGCGCATGTTAGATGGTGTACAAGACCTCCACAGCCAAGCCGCCCAGATACTCATGCGAAACGCCCGGCAGCCTAACGGCGGCCAGGCGGATCTTGGTCTGATCCGACGCAACCCATCACCGGATGCGAGCCATTCCATTGCGCATCGGATCGGCTGCTCAGTAGGCACTAAGCCCGGCGACGCGGCTGCACTCTAGACGGACTCGAAGCCAGCAGGCTCTCTACGGGCTGCGGCCGCAATAGGCCGCTTAGTAACGCACGATTTTCCGAAGAGCGGCGCTAAATAGTCTAGACGACGATCTCATGTAAGATTCTCTCGTCACATGAAATCGTCCTCGTAGTCGTACGTTGACGAGCTTACTGCGCTCTCGTCATCGCTACCGTCACTGTCGTCAGCTTTTGAAAGGTACCGGCCAGTGTTGCCTTTCCGCTGCGATTCACCATCACTGTTTCTTATCCAATTGGCCGACTGTTCTGGGTCGAGAACCATGTTGTCTTCATCAACCTCGACGAACTCCATCTTTGCCGCACGGGCTCTTGCTTCTGGATTAGCCGGACGCAAATTGAGCAATGACCTTTCGCCGTCCATTCGGAGCTGGTGCTCAAGCAAGATATCGCCGGCGTTCTCGACAAGCGGATGAAGGACTTGAAGGTCCACAGTTGATGTAGTCCCAGTTCGCCCAGAAAATAGCTGCGGCCATCTCTTGACGTCGAACTCCGTCATGCTTTCGCCGCCCTCCATTCTTAGAAGTCCGACACTCTTGTTCCCCAACTAGCCCGTCTTATTCGTCAGAGGCGCCTGAGAGGCTGGCGAGCGTGGTGTAAAGCGCTGATGCGGCGTAGGATTCGGTTGCAAAGCCAACCCCATCACCTTCAGCCGCGAACACCACGCCCGC
>NZ_JBWJZD010000082.1:0-12615 GCF_056429065.1 Bradyrhizobium sp. USDA3010 | reverse complement strand
CGGGGCGTCCGCCCCCGTTCGCCCAACCTACACCTCAAGCGCGTTGCAAAGTACCGGTCGTCAGGCGGTGAAAAGCCGAAGGCAATCCTGTGCGCCTCGTCAGAGCAGATGTACGGCCGCATCAATCAGGCCCAAAAGCCGCACTCTCACGAATAGGACGGGCTAGTTCGGATGTTGTTAGAGCAATTTTGCGATATCGGTCGCGTGAGGTGGTTCGGGCGATTGCCCTGGATCGCGCCAATGTCGGCGGATACGCTGCAAGCCGCCTTCAAAGCATCCTTCTGGCGGGATGTTTTCAAGCCATGAGGCGCAGTGCGCATCGTGGAAGGCGGTAGCGGAGAAAAGTCCGATGCCGCCAAAGCGGTCTGGCTTCAAAATGGTTTCAACAATCAACACTGAAATATCTCCAAAAAGTGACTAACATCCAGCAAGCTAACTGACCTAAGTCCCGCAAATCTCCTGCAAGAATTGGCAGGGTCGTTTAATCGCGCCTCCACCACAAGTTCGATTTTTCTTCGATCTCTGCATTGTTTTCGGTGCTGCTACTATCGGATCAGGATCTCAGCGAACTGAGCGAGCGTCGGTGGCGTAGTTGGGAGGATCTATGCCCTGCTCTCAGAGGTTTCGGCGACTCTGCCTCAAAAAAAATAGGAAGGGCATTGCTGGCCGGCTTTCCGCAGAGGCGCTGGATGCTGATATCAAGAGCTATAACCAGGACACTGGCGTTGGCGGCAACGTCGGCGTAGCACTGGCTCAGCTGCGGAAGTCGGTCGGCGTAAAAGCGACGGCGATCGCACCCGGTATCCCGACCATTGCTGATCCCGAAGATACGGCACTGATAGACTCGAGGCGAATCGACGACGCCGCAGCACGGCGTTGGCCAGAGGAGCTGCGGAAGGCCACGACCAGGATGTGCATCTGGGGTTGATGGACCAACCAGAACCGTCGTCATCAGTTGGCACCAGTTCAGTCGACTGGGGTTTCAATGGGACGCAGGAAGCAGCCTGTTTACTCCGAGGATGCTTCCTTTATTTCGGGGCTTGAGGAGGGCCTTACGAAGGGCAATGCCGCTAAACGTGCGGTCAAGAACACCGTAGGTTTCTCTTCGCAGCTTTGGCGGCCGGCTCTTCAATAACAAGAGGCGATGGCCGTTCGGTTGAACGAGGAGTCGCTGAGCGATGATGCGCGCAAGTTCATCGGGACGGGTAGCGCTCATCTGCACCGCCCATAAGGTCGCCAAGCTCGTAAGAGTCGCTGGAGCAAGCTATCGTCCATTAACGAGCCCGATACCAGAGCTATCTGGACGGGCTCCTAGCGTCGGGAGTGTCCGTCGGCGCCATTCGTGGTTCATGGATGAGCCGAACGTCATTGGGACCTCCCGGCCCCACGATGGCGAAGTAGCGCTCGCCGCGAATGTCGTATTGTTTTACCGGCTGCGTCGCGTCGGGCAACAGGCCCCAGCGGCCGAGCTTCGAGAGCATCGTGGCCGAGGCGGGTTGGGTGCCGTGCGAAAAATCCTCGGGAACGGCGAATGATGCAGCATAAACCTCGCGGGCCGCCGGAGATGTCGTCGCGGCCCTGGCGGACGACGGAGCGGCTTGCTCCATCGACCGTCCAAGCAACGCTGGCGAGGCCCGATTCGCAGGCCGCGCGCTGGGCTGCGGAACGTTTTCCGGCCGAGATCCGAGACGAATGCCACCGCCTGGCGGATTGAGCGGGGTGGTTCGCCTCATCTCCGCCGCGGGCACGAACAGCGCGGTGTAGCGGTCATTGTGAACCACGAAACGGGTGGGGCGGCTGTCCTGGCTCGGCGGGACGCTGCTACTGTCAAGGGCAGCAGGCGCGTGCTGGTCGTCGTGCCGCGAGTTAAAGGAACGAACGGCCTCTCCTAAATCCAGGGCTTGGTGATGGCGCGCGGTCGGCTCGCGAGAGGACGATGGGCCGGCGTCTTCCATCATCGCCCACAGCTGATCCTGAACGTAGTCTTCCGCGGGAAGGACGAACGGCGAACCGACCGATGGCCCGAAAGGCGACGGTGCGCCGGCGTCTTCCATCAGCACACGAGCGACTGAATTGCCGGACTCGCTCAGCTGGCGCCCAATGGCATCCCCTTCCAGCTGATTTAGCGTCCTCTGCCTCTTCGCAGGCCTCAACTGCCCCGTGTAATCCTCACCCATGAGGATCTCGTGCCTTGAAAGGGGGGAGCTCCCGGTCAATTCGGTCGGAGCCGGCTGGTAGCTATCGCTCCAGCTGAAGTGATGCACGGCTCCGGGGTCCGGTGCCTGGTGATCGCGCGCGGTTGGCATGAGAGACGATGCTAGGATGGCTTCGCCCATCATCCCTCGCAGCGGATCCTGACCGTGATGTTCCGCAGTCAGCTCGTTCGGCCAACCTAAAGCTTCCTGCGGCGCGCTGTGCTGCGCAGCGGCGCCCCCGAGGCGTCTGGTAACTGCGTCTTCGGGGCGGGCCCTATGGTGCCCAAGTTCCAACACCTCGGTGAGTCTACGGTCCTCGTCAGACAGATGAGGATAGTAGTGATCTGAAGAAATAGGAACCCCTGCGACCGCACTGGTATCAAGCTGCGCCCCCTCATCCAAGTACGGCTCAAACTCCGCTTGCTGCTGTTGCGGCTCCGCGGCGTTGTGAGCAGCGCGATTTTGGTTGAATGAGTTGATGCTGTTAAATGGGTCCATGTCCCCTCCGTTTGAGTCGGTTCGCAATCCCGAGCAGATAGTGTCGCTCACTGGTTCTCGCTCTACTAGGATCAGCTGTCGACAAGCTGACGTGCTTAGAGACCTAAGAGAGCCAAATTGGCCAGCCTGACTGACTGCGACACTCACCCGAGGGACGCGCCAAGGAATGCCGGATTGCATTTTTCGGAAGGACTGGCTGGGCTGAGTCGGAGCCGGCACGAACAGAGTCTATTTTGAGTAGCATCATGGGACCTACAAAATAGTCTCAAATAAAGTGTGTACTGAGCTGGGATGTGCTCTGATGATGCCGTCCGGATGGTGCCCGAACTGAGGCGGACCTCTTCGTTGAAGGCATGCCCTGCCGAGAAGGTCTGGACTCTGGCCGCAGAGGATGAATCGGATCCCGCGATCTTGGCACGTGTCGCGGTGCGGACAGTGCAGGAATTTCTGCATGCGACCGATGTGAAGGTGGACGCGACGTGCGACATGTTAAGTGTCGCCGGGAGCGGGCTTGAATTATTGCACTCGCAAGGCGTCATCCATCGAACGGCGAGTACCTGAAAATCGAGCGAAAGCGCTTTCCGGCCTTCAAGGCCAGCAGGGCAGTGCATGCGACTAAACCGTGACGAAGATTGGAAATTGATCAAATCGCCGTCTGAGGTTACCTAAGAGGGGGCAGCCAGATCGGTTCAGGAGCGATGCTGTAACTGCAAGCGGTCTCGCGGACGCTGCTGAGCAGACCTGACCAGCGGCAGCATCTCGGGCACGCGAGCACTCGACAGCACCAAGCGAACAGTTTGGTGATGCCGATCACGACTAGGCAACCCGCGTCAATTGGTTGCCCGGCGGCTCGAGGTCGACGGGCTTTGGCTGTGCTGCTTCCGTGTCAGCCCATTTTAGTAGCGTCAGTTCGGCTGAGAAGCCTGGCC
Source organism: Bradyrhizobium sp. USDA3010 (assembly GCF_056429065.1). NCBI lineage: Bacteria > Pseudomonadati > Pseudomonadota > Alphaproteobacteria > Hyphomicrobiales > Nitrobacteraceae > Bradyrhizobium > Bradyrhizobium sp. USDA3010. The sequence goes on along the minus strand of NZ_JBWJZD010000082.1, from coordinate 8,993 downwards.
CGAAGGCACCTAAGATACCGTATGATCCAGGCGCTTGCTCCTCATGCGCCAGCACGTGTTCCAGCACGAACAGCACAGTTGCGCTCGACATATTTCCATGAAGTCGAAGCGTCTCATAGCTGGAAAAAAAGCTCTCAGAGGACCTGCCAAGGCCCCGCTCACAAACTTCCAATACTTTTCTCCCGCCAGGGTGAAAGATAAAGCTCCTTACTTGGCCAGGAACGACGCCAGCCTCCGCGAGCAACGAGCTCATCGCACGTGGCATCAATTCGCTAATCATTGACGGAATGCGCTCGGAGACCACGACTTCAAATCCCGAGTCGCCAAAATGCCAGCCCATTAGAGAAGTCGAGTGCGGGTGAAGCAAACTCGTACTTCTCACGATATCCAGCTTGCCAGAGCCGCTTTCAGCTGGCCCGATTAATAACGCGGCAGCGCCATCTCCAAAGAGGCTTGAGGCGACAACGTTCTTTGGCGTGAGATCATTCGGTTGGAATGTAAGGGAAGTCAGCTCCACAGCAACGAGGAGAATGCGTTCGTTGGTTGCTCGGCAAAGGGCTCCTGCTAAACTAACTCCTGATGCTCCCCCAGCGCATCCGAGGCCAAAAATCGGCGTCCGTCCCACATCTGGTCGCAACCCGACCTTGAAGATCAGGTCCACGTCGAGACTAGGGGTCGCTATCCCTGTCGTCGAGACGAACAAATCCCGATCGACTTGCTCGGGCTAAATCCCAGCCCGGTCGAGGCAGAGCACCGTCGCTTTGCACGCGAGCTCCTTCGCCCAATCCAAATATATCTGGTTGGTCTCACTTATGCGATGCTCGCCCAGAAGCCATTCGGGCGTAACACAAAAGAACCGCTGATCGACTAGCGCATGATCGAATACGGCAAGATATCTCTTCAGCTTCTCCATTCTGGATACGAAGTGGTGACCCGCTAAAGCCTTGAGGTCGGTCTGAGAGAACCGAAACGGTGGCAAAGCCGTCCCAACAGCCAAAATTCTGGACATCAGTGCCTCTTGTCGTTCGACATGGATTCACACCAACAAGGACGCCCGCGACATCCAGCCGTTAGTTTTCACGTGGACCAAGCCGACGTTGATGTTCTGCCCAACGCGGGCAGTTCCTACGGGCAGCTCGTTGGAAAAGCCTGCGATTCCGGTTGAGCAAAAGCCAACGATCGGAGGGCCATGAGCACGCAATCGTACTCAGCGCTGGCGGCCAAGTGGGCAGAAAAGAAGACTTTATGTCCACGCCTGCTGCACAGCCCTGTTGGCCCTCGCTGCCGTTGACGAGCGGCAGCTGAGTCGCAAGGTCGCAGGCCTGATATTTATTGATGACGACCGCAGTAGCGCCTGTTGCGTACAGGAGGACGTCATTCCAGGCGTCACCGAGTGGGTCCTTAACGGGGCTACGGGTAACAATTTTGCGTTCACCCTGAAGGCCCAGCAGAATGAGTTTAGCGTTAGAGCCCTCGGGACTGGCGCAGTGCCGTTCATCGCGATTCCAAACACCGAGTTGGCGATCCGCCAGCGGAAGCCGATTTCACCGCCGACCGGACTTCCTGTTGGACCAGGATACGTCAGGGCAGGAGATGGCGCACGGACCACATCTGCGGCGTTGACGAATTCCCAACATCGACGGCCATCGCCGCGATTGAGACCGATATCAGAACCGCTTCGCTCGCAGAGCGGCGCGGCCAGACTGGCGACAGTTGCGACCAGCAAGACGATGACTATCGTGCCCAGGAGCAGCCGTTTCATTCTTCTCGACCCAATCCGAGGTCAACGTTCTTGAGAGGTTCACAGACGCGGATGCATGCCATGTGGCTGTCTTCTTGATCAACTGATCAGGTTGGTAGGTGACTGGAAATAATGTATCCGCCTCTGCGAATGAATGGCTCGTGTTCTTCTGTGCGAACTCATATGAGTTCGTCGCGGCCAAGCCGTGTTGCCATCGTCGATAGGCCTGTCAGGCATCGGATACACTGACGGGATTTCGCGTAGCTGACATGTCGGAGGAAATCGGCTCGGGTCGTCGCCAAGTATTTAGGCGATGCCCGCCACGAGCCGTGAGCCTTTCAGGAACCAGTTATCCGCAACGCCGCCGGAACAGGTGCCTAGGCCGCAAGGGCTCACAGTAAAGGCATTACCATCCATGCTTGGGCGCACCCGGGGACAGTGATTGTTTTGCTTATTGGAGCTCAATTAATTGAGTCGGCTCTTTAAAGGCCGACATTCGGGTTCCGCCGGCTTGACGCGTCATGGGTTGCGAGGTGAATCCACTCGTCTAGCCTAGTTCCGAGCGTCACTGCGGAGAAGCTGCCGATAACCGTCATCTGCTATCCACTTTGCCCGAGCGAGATGGCTGTCAAAAGCGCGACGCGCCCGATCCCAGTCTTGAGCAGGGTCAACGTGAAGAACAACGCGCGCTACCTCGCGCCAATCTGCAGCCTCAGCATCAGCGTCAAGCAGCCGCCAGTATGTAGCCAAGTGCTCCTGGTCATAGACGGTCAGGCTCGCACCCGATGGTGCAATGTCATCGACGGTCAAATCGAGCAGCGGTTCCTGCACTGAAAGGTCTCCATGGGCAGCTTTAGGGGCGCGACGAAGGGATCGTCGCGAGGTTGGTGCGCAGTCGCAGTATCCTCCGATTGTGGAATAGTTTTGGTGATGCCACATCAGGTAATGCGCTTTACGCAACGACATCTGAAATGCTTCACTGTTACACCCTTATTGTCACTGTACTGAATGGCCGACTTAGCATGCCATCGATCATGAGCTTGGGATACGTGTGATGATTCTCGAGGCTCGGGAAATCAACGAAAAGCGGAGTGAAACCTGCGGGCAAGGTATGGCGCCGACCCAGCAGAAATGATCGTCGCAACATTGCCGAGAATGGCATGCGGTAAATTTGGCTCAAGTTGATGGAAGCACTGGTGGGCGATCGCAAAGCCAACCCGATACTTGTGGGCAGTGCCGAGAGGTTCGCGAGCACGAGCGTCGTGAAGCTCTCAAATTCGCCGCTTACAAGCCGGAGGAAGATCAGCACGCTTGTATGCTGCGCGCGGGATTACGGCGACGAGACGGCCACCGAGCAGAGAAGAGGGGGCATCTCCGATCCACCGCTTGTAAGGGTTACGATGAGGACCTTGCCATCATCCGTGGCTTCCCAGAGACACGCGAGCCAGGAAGCCTCTCTAGTCTTACTGAGTCAGAGTGTCGCGGGCCTCCCGTGACGCCTTTACACTCTCAGCGCCGCGGAAAAGTAATCGTCCCTTGCCTACAGCGCGCGCTGCATCGTGTAGTTTGATCCGGTCGTCGGCAAATACCTCGACATCTTCATCGCTCTCGACCTCAACGCTCTCTATCGACAACGCGGGTGCCGAGAGCAGACACTGTACGGTGTACGGATGCTGAAAAAGGAAGCCGCGATGCACGGCTTCGATCCGGACTAGCTGCGCCGGATCCAAGACGTTGCTTCTTCGTTGCGCCGCTTGGGTCAAGAAAAAGACCTCCGCTCTCCAAGACGGTGCGCCATTAGAATTCTGCCATCCATCACGTCTTCCGAGGCCTCGATAAAAAAAGCATCAGCACATTACCCATGATGCCACGCCGAATATCGAGGCACTCATCGCAGAGACGCAAGGATGGCACTCCGGGCATGGTCTCCGCGCCGTTAACCACACGGTATGCATTGGCAGGATGATCTCCGCATGAGGAGCAGATATCGGTACGCCCCTCTGCGGAGACGGCATGACGGGATAAAGCTGCAAGCTTTGGCTCGACGCGATCGATCAACGACCACCAATATTCAGTATGAGGTTCGATCTGCTCCATGTGCTGTTCCAGCAGATCCGGGCAATGCCTTTGCAGCCAATCATAAGCCACCTCCCTGCGGCTCTGATCGTTACGTACCAACGTTTCATACAATGCAATCTCAAGGCGGAACCATTCTCGCGGCTGCTGCAGCTGGAGCGCCTGAAGCTGCACGAGATTGATTGAATACCGAATTCCGCCACTGTAGGCCTCCTTTACGGCGCCTATGCAATAGTCACGCACGGCCTCGAACGACGCGGAAAGATTATCTATCAGCCCATGGGTATAGCGCCATGGGTGCTCCCCGACTTCAATTTTCCAAATGTCGAGATAACCACTTCTCTTAAGTGCAGCTGCAATGACCTGATCAGCTTCCGGACGCTTTACGAGAAGGCCGTACATATCATTGAAATTCTCTATCTCAGGGTCAACAGAGCGCGCGGCATCCAACACAGCGTTCTGTGCGTCATGCATCGCTTGGATTGGATTTGGGCGACCAGCTGTCCATGCAAGTTCGTCGGCGGATACCGGCTCGAAATCAACCGGAAGCTCTGTCAAAAGTGGGCTGATTCGCAGATCTTCCGGTGAGCAGTAATCCGCATCCGGCACAAGTTCTATACCGGCCATCTTGTATACGCGCGCGACCAGACGGGAGCAGAATTGTCATTTTGATCTTGGCCTGCGGACTGCAGCGACTGATCGTGCGGCTTCGCTTTTGGAATAGCGTGAACCGATTTCGGACCGCGCATAGTCAACAATCTGCTCAATCACCTTGCGATCAGGTTTATCTTTCAAACGGAAGTGAAACGCCGTTTCGTCGTCCTCAAATAGTTCGCGCTGCAGATTACGCGCCTGCACTCCGCTTGAAGTCGAATCGACAAATGAACCATGCTGAACGCATATCATCGCGTGAGATACGACGCCCCTAGTCGTGAAGCGGATGGCTTTTACTAAGCTTCCCCGGGGCGTGCTGTGAAAAGAATATCTCCCGGCTCTACGCTGTCGATCTTGATGCGTTTCATCACTTGCCCCATCAAGAATCGAATTCTTCAAGGGATAAAAAATTTCCGGTCTTTGAATGAGATACCCCGTCAATCACTTGCGGCTCCGCTTTGACCAAAGGAGTCCGCGTACAATTGTTCAACCTTGGCAACTTCATCTTGGGTTAGCTCGGCGAATTCGTTCTCGCGTGCCCGCTTCGAAAGCCTCCCCTGATTCTGCCGCAGAAAGCCAAACAGATTGTTCAGTGTTCGCTCCGGCATGTCGATAATGCTTTCGACGCCGGACCGGAACAGATCGAAGTTGCGAAGGAAGCTTGTCTCGTTCGGAAGGTCCTGCTCGATTGTCTGCCGCACGCATTCGTACAGGAATTCTGCATGAGGGGTCGCGTCGAAGAAACGGTAAAAATCCCCGGTGTCGTTCAAAACCTTCACGTTGTTCTTTGGGGTCGCCTCCCATTGAACGCAGGGAAGCAGCCTGCTGGAATAGCTTTCCAGCACGCCCTTGTACTCAATGATCCGGTCAAGAATTGCCGACGATACTGGAAAATGAACACCTGCCGGATTGAACCCGCGCCTCGCGAGAACGTGGTGCATCAGATAGCGGTGAATACGTCCGTTGCCGTCCTCGAACGGGTGGATATAGACAAAACCAAATGCGAGCACCGCCGCTGCGATAACAGGATCGATCTCGCTTTCTGCGGTGTGATCGAACGCGATCAATCCTGCCATAAGAGAGGCGATGTCTTCATGCCGCGCGCTGATGTGGTCCGGGATAGGCCGCTGCGTGTCGCGGTCGTGCTCACCGACAAAGCCGCCTTCCTTACGGAAGCCAAGCTTCACGAAACGCTCGTCTCCGATAACGATCCCCTGCAGGCGCAGGAATTCCTGCTCGTCGAGCGGCGCGCGGCCCGCCTCTCCGATAGCGCGCCCCCATCGTTGAATACGGTCCTGGGGCGGTCTTTCTCCCTCGATGACGTAGCTGGACTTCGAATCTTTCAGCAGCAGGAAAGCAGCCGTGCGCGCGAGCAGATCCTTCGGAACCTCGCTTACGACTGCGCGCGCGCGCTCCTTCCAGTCCTGCGCGATGAATTCGTTTAGCGTGGGCGTCTTGAAAACGAGCGGGCAAAATTCCGGCGTGCCGGGAAGATTGTTGCGAACGCGATGCCGGGCAGAGTTCGTGCCGCCCCCTCCAAATTGGAGGTCAGTATCGATGGCGTCCACATATGAGACCTTGTCTGTAAGCGACAGCTTCAACTCGCGGCCAAGCAGCCACTCGTACAGAAACCAGATGCGGCGCGTGTAAATGCCGGTCGGCTTTTGCCGGACAAGCTCCGCGATATCTCCTTCTTTGACGGCGAGGAAAAGCCGCTTCAGGATGGCAAGATCGACTCCTTCGTTCTTGAGGGCAAAAGTCAGGTGGCCCTCTAGTGCGGCCTCAGGCGCATGGCGCGGCGTGTAGATGCGCCAACCATCCTGTTCAACGATGCGGTGCTTGGTGCCGATGGCTGAAAGGATGCGGGGCACTGGGACGGAGAGCTTGTAAGCGCCAATAAGCGCCGCATAACCCGCCGGGACAGCGGGCTGAGGCAATCGCCTATCGTGAAAAACGCTCACCGGTCCTGAAAATTCAGCGCTCACTGCACTTCTCCTGAAAAACAATCTCCGCCCACCGATTTTTCTTCACTGCAGCGGCTCAATCTCGAAAACCCATCTTAACACGTGAAAAATCATTCGCTCAATCCAAAACTTGTGATAATTCTTCACCCCTCAAGATTTGACATTGTCATTGATTTCAAGGTATATACCTGACATTAGAGCCAATGATGAGCGATGGACCGCACAGAAGTCTCCCCATGAGGAGACATTGGAAGGACCTTGCCGAGCGAGCTGCAAAAGCGGCGTTCTCGTCGGATCAGGTTGCGGAAGGCCTCCCTTATGCGCTCACGAAGGACATTCTGAGCGCGCCAATCGCCGAGGTCCGGGACATCCTGGGAGGCGGCACCCTGTTTCCAGACATGACGATTGAGAGACTGGAGCTGCTAAGGCAAGGCCAATATGGCTCTGCAGCGACGCATCAACTTATCGACTGCGCAATCGAAGCTGTCGCCGTCGGAATGAGCGGCGATACCGCAACCGAAGCCGCCTTGGCGAATGCGCTGGAAGGCGCGGCGCGCGACCACATTCGCGGCATTGAAGAGCACTATCAACGCGAAGCTTCTTCCCGCAGCGCCGGTTTCGTTCGCGTCCGCTTGGACGGAGCCCGACAGCAGCTCGACTGCGGCGGCCTCGCCCGAGAGCTCTTATCGTTTAGCAAACTGCCCTCCCAGCGGTCAGTCACTCTGCCTCGCCAGTCGGGGATAGATGAAGGACCGCCACTATGAACATTACGTCATACAAGCCGAAGATCAGTGAGAGAGCGGTTGATGTGGTCGAGGCGGGCCGCCGCCCTCGGAAAGGCCGTATCGGACTTGAGCTCAATCGTGATCTTGAATTCAGCACCGACGCCCTGCGATCCTACGCGTTCGCGCGATGGGAGCCGATGATTTACGACGCAATGGTCGTCGCCGCCGCGGTCGAGTTTTCTGATCGCGCCATCAAGCGTCCGTCGCGAGGCTGGACCCGGAAAATCGAAGTGCGAATTCCCGTTCATGACCCGATGCGCTGGAGCGATCCCTCCGTTTCAGGCGCGTTGCATGAAGTGTTGGGATTCCTGACCGGCGATCTGTGGGAGATTGAGTTCGTTAAAAGGGCTAAAATCGAATCCTCTCCCGTGCAGGAATGCCTGCAGATCCCGCGGCCGACGAAAGCCGTTATCGCATACAGCGACGGCATGGACTCGCGAGCTGTGGCTGGGCTTCTAGGAAAGACGCTTGGCGAAGAACTTGTTCGCGTACGCGTCGGTGCTAAGGCTGCGGGAAAGCCGGTCGTCGATGGACGATTGCAGCCTTTCACGAAAGTACCGTACAAATTCAAATCGGTTCTGACGAACGGTGAAACGACGGCAAGAAGCCGCGGCTTCAAGTTTGCGCTGATCAGCGGCCTTGCGGCTTATCTGACGAACGCAAGCGACATTCTTATTCCCGAAAGCGGGCAAGGTGCAATTGGCCCGGCGCTAGTGACTGTAAGTCATGGCTATCCGGACTACCGCAACCATCCCAGGTTCACGCGACTGATGAGCCGATTCTTGAAAGTGCTCACGGGCCATGCAGTGGAATTCAAGTTTCCTCGCCTCTGGAATACCAAGGGAGAGACGCTGCGCGAATTTGCAGCTCTGCCGTGATTCTTGGAAAGACACGAAGTCGTGCTGGCGGGATAGCCGTTGGAGCACGCTCAACGGGACGAAACTTCAGTGCGGCGTATGCGCGGCCTGCATGTTGAGGCGCATGAGCGTGCACGCGGCGGGCCTTAGCGAAGAGCCGGGAAGGTATATCTGCGAAGACTTGCGGGCGCCTACCTTCGCCGAGGCAATCCATCCCGAATTTCAACGAAAAAGCGCGGCATTCGAGCAGTGCGCCATCGCAGGCACGCTTCATCTTGATCACATGGCAGATATGGCCGAGGACGAAGCTCGTCCAGCCGTGCGTCGCCACACAGTGCTGACGGGACTGGCGCTTGGGCTCTCAGCTAAGGATGCTGAAGAAAAACTTGTAGTTATGCTCGAACGGCGTGCTGCTGAATGGAATGGCTTTGTGGATGATCTGGGAGCGCGCTCCTTTGTCAGGAAGTGGACGCGGGCAAGTAAATGAGCGGTGAACGGCTAACGGATGTGGAAATCGGTGAGCGGCTGCGGGTCGCGCGTGAAAGCGCAAAGCTTACTCAGGCAGACGCGGCTGCGCAGATCGGCGTGGTGCGAACCACCCTTGTCGCAATTGAGCAAGGTAAGCGGCGCGTCCAGATAGATGAACTTCAAAAGCTTGCGAACATCTACGGCACTTCGGCCAACGCGCTGTTGCGCCGCGAAGCCGTTCATCTCGATATGATCCCTCGCTTCCGCAAGCTTGCAGAAAAAGAAGATAGTGCGGTCGAACGGGCGACCCGGCTATTGAACGACCTAGCCCGTCTTATTCATGATTGCCGGGCGGGGCAGCTGGAACATTTCCGGTCGGGGTGAAGGCGCGCGCGAACGCTTCGGCTTTTTCGCCGCTTTTCGACCCGACTTCGTGAACGCGTTGGAG
>NZ_JBWJZD010000081.1:0-13692 GCF_056429065.1 Bradyrhizobium sp. USDA3010 | reverse complement strand
ATGGCGAGTGTGGCGGCCCGGATGCGCGGAGGGTGGGTGTCAGCAACCGAATCCTACGCCACCTCAGCGGCTTACGCCACGCTCGCCAGCCTCTCAACAAGCCGCTGATGAATAAGACGGGCTAGACAGATCATCGTTTGTGACGCAGTAGGACAGGCTGTTGAAGAACTCAGCCGCGTTCGCAAACGAAGGCTGAATCGTCGCCATTGTGCATGTAGAAGTGACCGACGAGCCTGCCCGCGGTGCCGATCATAGCCCATCGGCGACCGCAGGCGGGGTCATTCTCGTCGTGCCCTTCTCATGAGAACTCTGCGCGGGCCGAACCGTCTCGCGCGCCGTAGCGGACACCGCGCCCGATTGCCGGTAGACCGCGAACTATCGCTCCTTGCCGAGTCATCGTGTTCCCTGATCAAACTTAATGGAGCTGGCGGGGCCAGATCAGCCAATCATGCGTGTCGTCCCATAGGGAACAAATCCCGCCTTTCACCATGCCGAGATCATCCAGTTGCTGTAGACTGAGTTCAGAATTCGCCAAGGCCACGGCATCCAATGAGAATCGGGCGGCGCCGACATCCAGTGAAGCCTTGATGGCTTCGGTGGCGTTAGCCACCGCGACCGCATACGTTACGTGCCGAAGTTGGCCGCTTTCTATGTAGCCAATTGAAACCATCCAACCTGCTGCCATGCGTGCAATCCGATATGGAGACTGCCCCAGCTTACTCTGCGCCACTAAGCGCAAAGCGCACCTACCAATAGTGGGAGGTTGGAAGGGCCGGCTCCCTTAGGCTCGCAACCTCAAGAGGAGTGGCAGATTTGACGAGCGAGAAGCGGATCAGCGTTGAACGGCCGGCGATCCTGACGCGTCTCCGTCGGGTGCAGGCGTGGCGTAGGGATTCGATTTTCTTCTTCGTCCAGCTTATAGACGATCAAGACATCCCCGGTGATTTGGCGCTTCGTGAACAACGATTCTGGATTGATGGTTTTGTCCAGCTTCATCGGAACGCGATCCTCAAAAAGCGATGGGATATGCGCCGCCCATCCGATCTTGCCGCGATCTCTATCCATGGCATGGATTACAATGCGCTTATTATTCTCGAATTGAGTGTCCGTCTTTTCTGCATCTTCGACGGTTTGAGGAACTGCGAACTGTGGGATTTCCATCAGGGCCCGCGAGGAATGGCGCTCCCATTAGGGGCAATGATTTTGGCGTTCTTGAGGATCAAAGAACCGAAGCGGCGACCAAAGGGCCGTGGTCGCTCCTAGGAGCGACTGAGGCGGCCTCACGACGCCTTCTTGGTCTTTTTCTTTTTGGATTTGATCACGTCAGCTTGCGCCCGGTAGGCGCGCGCCATTGGCTGCAATCCCTCCGCTAAGTCACGGTCGAGAACGGAGAGAGTGCCGCGCGCTCTGCCTTGTCAGCTTGCTTGCGAGTGACTTAATCATCTTGGCCATGGCCGGTCCTAATGAGGCACGTACTCATAGGCGACAAGTGCCCCAAGGCCGATCATGGCAACCCAGACGGCTTGCGAGAACGGATTGCGGGCGCATGCTGCTTCCCCTCAGTTCCCAATGAGTCGGATATTAATCCAGCGCGGGCATAAGCGTGAAGGAAATGTTCGGGTGGGTGTTGGCCGCACCCTTATCATCTTCGCGATCACGACGCTTTTGGCTGACACGGAATTGGGGGTGCGCCTTGGTCAGGACGAAGATGTGCTGTTCGCTATTCGGGTTGTGTCGATTGTCGCATCAATCACGGCTGCCGCAGGCTTGCTGGTGATGCGAAATCAGGATGCGCGCTAGGGCGGCGCCAGCATCTTTTCGATGTATGCGTTGACGGTTTCGGCGAACTCGCGCCGATCTCCAATCACGGTATCACGCTGTTTCAGAACGTCGTCCTGAACTAGGCGAAGGCCGCTCCTGCGGGCGGCTACGGGCGTCACTTCCAGGTATTCGGTGATCGCGCGCTCAGCTAGAGGAATGCCGTTCACGTCGCCTTTGGCGATCAGGTGGCGCAGGACGCCCTTGCAAGTCTCTAAGTGTGGCATGCGCTGATATGTGGTTCCGATTCTGCCGTTTGTCCATTTCGGAGGTCTGTGTTCCAGGCTGGCTTTATCAGCGCGAAGCGCTCGCCACCCTTGCTCATTGACGGGCGGCCTGAATGAGCGTTCGATGGCGGCCTCAGTTCTCCAAGGCTGAGAACCCCAACCACCGCACGACGGCGAGACCTCACCCCATGGCCCCCAGCCCCGAGGTCTCGCTGCGGCGTGGCCAGCGAGGAACGAGGTCAACCGCGATCGGTTTGGGCCAGCATGGACAACATCTGGCTGGGCATCATCATCGCTGGTCTGATCATCTTGGTGGCGTCGCTCGTCTGGGCGGTTTCTCTGGTCTAGCGCGGAGCGCTCGCTACCCACGCCCGCCGCGGATATGATCGCGCTCTCACGAGGTCATGACCATGAGCGATACGGCGGCCGAAACGGCACGGCTGATGAAGGTTGTTGAGGCCATCGTCCGTGAGATGGACCGGCAGGGCGTCGCCGAGATGGTCGCGGAGCACGGCTTCGACGTCATGGAGCTGGCGCGTGTGGTGGTCCGGGCGGCGGACGGCGACGTGATCCCGTTCCGGCGGCCACCGGGTCACTAGCTAGACAGCGCATGAATCTGAAAATAGTTCTTGGCGAGATCAACGCCTATTCTGATAAACTTCATCTCGGACGGTCTCCCTTCTTTGTGGCGCTCTGGCGACCACGCCTTGGCACTATGATGCCGTTGAGGTGAGGCCGTCCACACCATCAAGGATGAGGAGATCGACGCGGCCGAGCGCGCGCAGCAGGCGGGGGTGGCGGCCGTCACCGCGCGCCAAGGCCAGATCGCTGAACAGTCGCGGGACGCGCTGATAGAGCACGGAGCGATTGTCGCGGCAAACTTTGTTGCCGAGCGCCGAGGCGAGCCAGCTCTTGCCGACGCCGGACGGGCCACAGATCAAAAGATTGGCGTGGTCGTCGATCCATTGGCCTTCGACCAGCATCGTCAAGAGGCTGCGGTCGAGGCCGCGCGGGGTGCGATAGTCGATGTCCTCGATGCAGGCCTGCTGGCGCAGCTTGGCATATTGAAGCCGCTTCGACAGTCGCTTGTCGCGTCGCAGCGACGCTTCACGTTCGAGCAAGAGCGCAAGCCATTCGGCGTGACCGAGGCTGGCGGCCTCGCCGCCGGCTTCGATGTCGGCGAAGGCCTTGGCCATGCCGTGAAGGCCGAGTTGATGGAACTGATCGAGGGGCGGATGGGTGAGCAAGGCGTGATCTCCTAATTGTAGTAGCGCGGCCCGCGGATGTTGGGATGGAGGATCGGCGCGTCGTCCGCGGAGCGCTTGGGTGAAGGACGCCGATCAAGATTGTTGGCGAGGATCGATTTGACCGAACCGTAAGTGCGCGCGCCGATATCGATCGCCCGCATGGCGGCGGCATCGAGCCGCTCTTGCCCGTAGGAGCGGGCCAGCCGGATGATGCCGAGGCAGGCGCGGAAGCCCTGCTCGGGGTGTGTGCGTTCATCCAGGATCAGATCACACAGCGCCGCGGTGGCCGGCCCGATCGTGGCGGCATCCTTGCGGATGCGCTCGATGGTCCAGCCGGCGTAGCGCCGATGACTGGAGGCCATGTGCTCCGGCACGGTCGTGTGCTTGTGGTTGCCGCTCACGCGTTGATGCGCGGCGATCCGCTCGCCCTTGTGGAAAATCTCCACGGTGCGGGCGGTGAAGCGCACCTCGACCTCGGCGCGGACGAAGCGATGCGGGACGCTGTAGTAATGCGCCCCGACCTCGACGTGATAGTCGATGCTGACCCGGCAGATCCGCCACTCGGCGAACACGTAAGGGCTCTCCGGCAAGACCTTCAGTGCCGGCCGGTCGATCTCCTCCAATAGCTTGCGGCGGGTGACGCCGAGCCGCCGGATCGGCCGCTCCTCGTTGAGCCGGGTCATTAACTCGGCGATCGCCGCGTTGACCTCGGCGAGGCTGTGGAAGATCCGGTGGCGCAGCCGTTCGAGCAGCCAGCACTCGACCATGAGGACCGCCTGCTCGACCTTGGCCTTGGCAACAGTTGTCGACTGCAGGTCATGCGGCTACGACCGAGCAAAAGGTGCGGATCACGCATCCCTTCCATCCGCTTTGCGGTCGTAAGTTCGATCTGATCTGTCGGCGCCGTCATTGGGGCGAAGACCGGGTGGTCTATGAGGGCCAGAATGGTCGACTCTGCACGATCGCGAGCGCCTGGACCGATATCGATCCACCCGATGAGTTCCGGCTGATCGCTGCGGGTAGAGCAGCCTTTTGCGTGGTTGGCCTGTTGGCGCTTTGTGACGCGCTGGACCGGCTCGCGGAGAGCGTGGGCGCCAACGATGCGTAAACATAAATACGCCGCATGTGTAAAGATAATAACGCCATGCTGCGGACGCGGAGTGGCGTGCTTCTGCTTTATAATCTGTACAATACCTTCATATGGCGTCGACATCTCCATTGACACTCAACATATAGAGGCGTATTTATATTTACGTAAGATTGGGGCCGAGCATGGCCAGGGCGAAGAAGAAGCAGGATCCGAAGAGCGAGGCGCTGGCGCAAGACGGCGTCCTCAATCCAAATCCGGAAGCCGTCCGCGACCCCTCGTTCGTCAGCAACCCATTCTTCGATGCGAAGGACCTGGTGCAGGTGCGCTACGAGATGGTGCGACGTCACCAGGTCGATGGCGTTGCGATCAGCGAGGCCGCCGAGACATTCGGCGTGACGCGCCCGACCTTCTACAAGGCGCAGAGCGCCCTGCAGACCGCCGGGCTTGCCGGCCTGTTGCCGAACCGGCGCGGCCCCAAAGGCGGCCACAAGGTCTCCGCCGAGGTCGTTGCGTTCGTCGTCGCTCTCAAAGCTGCAAGACCCGAACTGACGACGTCGCACTGCCTAGATGCGATCTCGGCGCGGTTCGGCGTCAAGGTGCACCGACGCAGCCTGGAGCGGGCGCTGGCGCGCAAAAAAAAACGACTCAACCCAGCTTGATCGTCGCGCCTGCGGACGCAGCGGACAGCTACGAGAAGCTACGCGCCGCCGCATTGCGTGCCGAGTTCACGGCCTGCCCTGGTCTCACCATTCTTCGTCGACGGGGATTGGCAGCGTGGATCCGAGCACGCGGACAGGAGGTCGATACCGAGGCGGCCTGCTACGACCATCGGCTCACGCACTCGGCCCCAGACAATCCGTCGCCCGCAACAAGCGACGTCACGCGCCTCATCGCCGGCATCCTCGTCGCCATCGCAATGGAGCCCTTCCATGCCTGAGCTTAAAGTCACTGCCGACCATCTCAAGCGCGACGCTTACCTCTATGTCCGCCAATCGACTCTTCGCCAGGTCGCCGAGCACGGCGAGAGCACCGAGCGCCAATATGGGTTGCGGGATCGAGCAGTTGTGGCCGGCTGGCCGGTCGAGCGCGTTCACGTCATCGACCGCGATCTCGGCAAGTCCGGCTCAAGTACGACAGCTCGCGACGGCTTCCAGCAACTGGTGAGCGAGGTGGCGCTCGGCAAGGCCGGTATTGTCATGGGGCTGGAGGTCTCGCGCCTTGCGCGCAACTCGGCCGACTGGCACCGGCTCATCGAGCTTTGCGCATTGACGGCGACGCTCATCCTTGACGAAGACGGTATCTACGATCCAGCCAGCTTCAACGATCGCCTCTTGCTTGGCCTCAAAGGTACGATGAGCGAGGCCGAGCTGCACATCCTCAAAAGCACGCATGCGTGGCGGTCAGCTCAACAAGGCCCGTCGCGGCGAGCTCGAGATGTGCCCTCCGGTCGGGCTGGTTTACCGGAACGATCGGACGATCGGCCTCGATCCCGACCTCCAGGTGCAGAACGCGATCCGTCTCGTGTTCGATATCTTCGAGCAGACCGGAAGTGCGATGCAGACAGTCCGCTTCTTCCGGGAGCAAGGTTTGCTGTTCCCGCGCCGACTCCGGACAGGATCGAACAAGGGTGATCTCCTGTGGGCGGCGCCGCACCATGCGCGCGTTCTGCAGGTGCTGCACAATCCGCGCTACGCCGGCGCTTTTGCCTATGGCCGAACGCGCATACGGCACCGGCCCGATGGTGGAACCAGTGTCGTCAGGGTGGCCAGGGCCGATTGGCAGTTCGTTATGCCGGGGATGCACCAGGGCTACATCGACTGGGAGCGCTTCGAGGCCAACCAGCGGCGGCTCGCTGACAACGCTCGTGCCTTCGGTGGCGAGCGGCGGTCGGGACCGGCGCGCGAGGGACCGGCGCTCCTCCAAGGTCGCGTGGTCTGTGGCCTGTGTGGCGAACGCATGGGTGTGCGCTACAGCCAGGAGCACGGCAGCACCGTACCAACCTATCTGTGCCAGGCGAACGCGATACGCCGCGCGGGATGGACCTGCCAAACGGTTCCCGGGAAGATTGTCGATGCGGGGATCGCAGACCTGATGATCGAGCTAATGACGCCGATGACGCTGGCCGTCACCCTTGAGGTGCAGCGCGAACTTGAGACGCGCGCCGCAGAGACCGATGCAGCGCGTCGCCAGCATGTCGAGCGGATGCGCTATGAAGCCGAGCTTGCGCGTCGACGCTACATGAAGGTCGATCCCGACAACCGACTCGTCGCCGATTCACTCGAGGCCGAATGGAACGACAAGCTGCGCCGCCATGCCGATGCCGCCGAAGACTACAAGCGCCGAAGCAAACAGCAGGCTGCGGCACTCAGCGCAGAAGCCCAGCGACGCATCCTTGACCTCGCCGAGCAGCTTCCGCGGATCTGGCAAGATCCGCGAGTTGACTCGCGCGAGCGCAAGCGCATCGTGCGTCTGCTCATCGACGACGTAACCTTG
Organism: Bradyrhizobium sp. USDA3010; assembly: GCF_056429065.1. NCBI lineage: Bacteria > Pseudomonadati > Pseudomonadota > Alphaproteobacteria > Hyphomicrobiales > Nitrobacteraceae > Bradyrhizobium > Bradyrhizobium sp. USDA3010. The sequence continues at coordinate 6,817 of NZ_JBWJZD010000081.1, read as the reverse complement.
ATCAAGTCGCAAACAATCACGGCCCATGTGCGCCTGTCCGGCGGCGCCACGCGTACCTTGGTGCTCGACCGGCCGCTACCCATTGCCCAGATCCGCAAGTTCAAACCTGAACTCGTCGCTGAGGTTGATCGTCTTCTTGACCATCATTGTGATCGCGAAGTCGCCGAGATTCTCAATAATCACGGATGGCGTACATGGGAGGCAAAGGCGTTCAATCTGAAGAAGGTTGCCTTCATTCGCGGCGCCTACAAACTTGCGAGCCGATATGAGCGGCTGCGTCGGCGTGGTATGCTAACGACGCGCGAGATCGCTACCAAGTTCTGCGTCTCCGAGACAGCCGTACACACGTGGGGTCGCCAGGGGCTCATCTCAAAATGCTATACCGACAGCCTGAACCGTGGCCTGTGGGAGATCCCGCCTGGCATGACGATCCGCAAGGGCTGCGGTGGGCGCGGCGCCCGTCCGGCGCAGCTCACCGCCATCACCGCGCCATCAAAGGAATGAGGTGCAGTATGAAGCGCTCGCCTTGTCCCGTGGCCGTCGTGGCCTGGCAGGCAGAATGGCGGTGCCGTAATGCGCCGCCATATCGGCGTAGCTGCGGTTGATCTGCGGATCGTAGAGGCAGGCCTTGATCACCGCGACCTTGGTGTTGTCCGGCACCAGCAGTGCCGGCACGCCGCCGATCGCCTCGAAGGCGCCGACGTGCCCGCTGATCCAGTCGGCGAGGCCCTGCGTCCAGGTCGCCTGCGCGTAGGTGAAGCTCGATGCGCCGAGCACCGCGACGAAAATCTGCGCGGCGCGCCGCTCGCCGGTGAGCCGGTCGATCACCACCGGCACGCCGTCGCCCGCATAGTCGACGAACAGCTTCTCGCCGGCCGCGTGCGACTGGCGCATCGTCACCGACAGCCGGCCTTCCCAGGCCCGGTAGAGCTCGCAGAACCGCGAATAGCGATACCCGCTGGGTTCGCCCGCGATGTACTCCTCCCACACAATCGACAGCGTCACGTGCTTGCGCTTGAGCTCGCGATGCACCGCCGCCCAGTCCGGCTCGGCCTGCCGCCGATGGCCCCGCCGGGTGCCCGGACCGGCTCCGGCGCCGGCGAACAACCGGGCCTCCAGCACCGTGTCGGTGACGTCGTCTGGCAACGGCCAGGTCAGCCCCGCCGCCTCGAACCGGCGGATCGTCAACCGCACCGTCGAAGGGGCCGTGCCGACCCGCCGCGCAATCTCGCGGGTCGGCATCCCGGCCGACTTCAATCTGATCACATCGCGCACATGGCGCATCGCAAACCTCTCCGTCGGCATCCAGGTCCCCCTTCGCAAAGCCGAAAGGCGGGACCGTATCGGAGCCAGAAGAGGCCTCGTCACCCCGGGCGACATCATCCCGGAATGGTGGCGAGATCATCTCGGAATGGTGGGCGACATCAAATCGGAACGGTGGGCGAGATCATTCCGGAATGGTGGGCGACATCGAGCGGAATCAGCAGCCGAAACTCCTCATACCCCAAATCCCGCCTTAACAGTCTCAAAGAGACCCCAACAGTCCAAGGCGCAAAAAGGCAAGATATCTGCCAGAAAGACCAAACGAGCAGCGAAGACAGATGTCGCCTTACATCGTGCGACTCGGGCCAGTTCGGGAACGAAAAAGACAACCCGAGCAAGTGCCAGGAAACGGCGCACTCGGGGATGTCCCGATCGCTGTTGAACTATGTCGGGCCGAGGTTGCCAGAATGAATGTTGCACTAAACCGCTCCGCGGTAGGGAGCAGCATGGCTGCGGCCTGAAGGGGGAAGCGCCACAGAGCGCGCGGCAGCGGCATTAACGATCCTTCGCTGCGCGTCGCGCAGTCCGACCCGTGGCCTCGCTGAACAGGTGGCGGGGGATGCTGATTATCGCAAAACGTCGCCGTTCTTCCGGGTGCGTTTCAAAATCTGCCTCCACAAAAATCTCGACGGTCTCCTCACTGGCGTGAACTTCGACGCGTACCGGCGCGTCGTCAAAATCCACTTCATATCGGCGACCATTCTTTCCTCGGATAATCGCGTGCGCCATTTCTATGCTACCTCCGGCCCGGCTTCTTGAGCTTCTTCACTCGGTGCTTCTGACAATCGAGAACGGCCGCTGCAAGTGGCATCGAGCGCGGCAGGCTCACAGGTGTGAGGGAGACGACAAGCGCTCTGCCTGTTTGTGAATCGACGCTGAAATTGACCCCGCACGCGCGAAGTCAATCAAGCACTTGGGACGCCGATCGGCGTCCGGATCCCACGCCGATTCACAGTGTCTTCCGTCAGCGTCGAGCCTTGCAACCGCTTTACGAGCGCGCGGTTTCGCACCATAAGTGGAAAATTACTGTTGAAAACGTCTAGGTTGTGTGCAACCCTAGGCTTGGGCCAGGAACCCAAGATAGCATTAGTGGCCATCAATGGGCCAGCTTATAACAGCCCCGTTCGGTGGGACGGTGCGCCCATGTCGAAGGGGCACCCCAAAGCACATTGGCCGTTCAGGATTACGGTTTCTGAACCCCGCGCGCACTGACAGTTCAGGGTCCGGTCATCATGAATCAGGAACAGCAGAAGCCCGTTCCCGAAGATCATACGTCCGTCAGCAAGGACGAGGAATCGGGCGCACGAGGGTTGCAGCGCGATTTGCAGGATCGGTTGCAGCCGGCGCACGACGAGCCGGTCAGCGAGCCCGTCAGCGACAGCGCTCCCCATCCCAAAACGCCACGAGGCTCCGGCCGATGGGTTCGCCGCCTGCTCAAGGTCGGCATCGGCCTTGCCATCGTCACCGTGTTCGGATGGCTGCCGCTGAAGGCGGTGCTGCAGACCTCGAGCGTCGAGGCCGTGGTCAATGCCAGGATCGTAACCCTGCGCTCGCCGATCGACGGCACCGTGAGCGCGAAGCTCGCGCAGGGCTCGACGCAACTCAGCGTGGTCCACGAAGGCGATACGATCCTTCATGTCGTCAACGCGCGCGGCGATCGGGTGCGGCTCGACGATCTCCGCCGGCAGATGTCCCGGCTTGAGAATGAGCGGCCTAGTCTGGCTACCAAGCTCGCAGCCACCGAGACGGCGCAACAGGACCTCGCCCGCCAGGCGGCCCAGTTCCGCGACGGTCGCATCCTCCAGCTCCAGGCACGCATCGCCGAAATCCAGACCGCGATCGAGGCTGCGGCTGCGCGGCGGGAAGAAGCGACGGCAGCGGTCGAGCGCGCCTCGTCGCTGATCAAATCGGGCAGCGTCTCGACGGTCGAAATGGCCCGGTTGACGCGCGAGCAGTCGATCGCCCAGCAGACCGAGATCGGCGCGCAGCGCCGGCTCGACGCCGCCAAGGTCGAACTCACCGCGGCAAGGAACGGCACCTATCTTGGAGACAGCTACAATGACCGGCCGAGTTCCGTGCAACGCGAAGAGGAGATGCGCCAGCGTGTCAGCGATCTGCGCGCCGATCTGGTGCATTCCGATGCGGAGATCGACTGGCTCACCCACGAGATTGCCTCGGAGCAATTGCACTACATTAACCGGGCGGAAGCCGACATCAGGGCGCCGGTCGGCGGACGCATCTGGGAGATGATGACGTCGCCGGGCGAGGACGTCAGGGCCGGGCAGCCCCTGCTCAAGCTGCTTGATTGCAGCGGTGCGGTGGTCACCGCCAATGTCACCGAAGGCGTCTACAACCGCCTCAGGCTTGGTGAGCAGGCGAGCTTTGAGCCGAACGACGGCAGCGCTTCGATCAAGGGTGAGATCGTCAACCTCACCGGTGCATCGGGGGCGCCCGCGAACCTTGCGATCAATCCGGATGCCTTGAACAAGGAACCGTACCGGGTGACGATCTCGATGCCGGAGCTCGATACCACGGGCAAGGAATGCGCAGTCGGCCGCACCGGGCGGGTGGTGTTCAACACGGACGCGGCAAAGCCATGATGGCGGCATTCGCGCCCGGGCTGGTCGCCTTCGGCGCCTGCCTTGCGATCCTGCCGCTGCTCCGGCGCGAGCAGACGCTGGCCCGCCTCATGATGACCGGCATGTCGTTCCTGCTGCTGCTGCACTACTTCGTCTGGCGGGTAACCCAGACCTTGCCGCCTCTGGGACTCACCGCCGACGCGGTGGTCGGCTATCCCTTCGTGGCGGCCGAGGCGGCCTCGATGATCGCGGTGTGCCTGTCGCTGCTGTTCCTCAGCCGCACCATCGACCGCTCGCCCGAGGTCAATGCCATCCTGCGCCGATCCAAGGCGCCGACGGATGCCCCGCTCGTCGACGTCTTCATCTGCACCTACAATGAAGAGAAAGCGATCCTGGAGCGCACCATCATCGGCGCGACGGGGCTGACCTATCCCAACTACCGCGTCTGGGTGCTCGACGACGGGCGGCGGCCTTGGTTGCGCCGGCTCGCCCAGCAGCTCGGCTGCAATTACCTGACCCGTCCGGACAACCGCCACGCCAAGGCCGGCAACATCAATCATGCGCTCCAGCACGTATCCGCCCTGCCGGACCGCCCTGAATTCATCTCGATCCTCGATGCGGATTTTGTCCCGATGCCGGACTTCCTGACGCGGGCGATCAGCCTGATGCAGGACGGTACCGTCGGCGTGGTGCAGACACCGCAGCACTTCATCAATCCGGATCCGATCCAGACCAATCTCGCCGCAACCGACGTCTGGCCCGACGAACAGCGTTTCTTCTTCGACATCCTGATGCCGGCCAAGGACGCCTGGGGCACGGCATTTTGCTGCGGCACCTCATCGCTGATCCGCTACTCCGGCCTGATGCAGATCGGCGGCTTTCCGACCGATTCGGTGACGGAGGATTATCTCGTCACGCTGCGCCTGAAGGAAAGGGGATTGCGCACGGTCTACCTCAACGAGCGCCTGACCATCGGCCTCGCGCCGGAGGGATTGAAGGAATACATCACGCAGCGCGGGCGCTGGTGTCTCGGCTTCATGCAGATCTTCAGGGGCCGCAGCGGGCCGTTCTCGCGGCAATCGAAGCTCGCCTTCATGGACCGGCTGTCGCTGGTCGACGCTTTCATGAGCTGGGCGGCGGTCTATGGCACCAAGGTTTTCGGCCTCGTCGTGCCGTGGCTCTATCTGCTGTTCGGCATCAAGGCTGTCCACGCCGATCTGTTCGAGCTTCTGAAGTACTTCATGCCGTTCTATGTCTGGCACGCCTTCACCATGGCTTGGATCTCGCGCGGTCGCTCGCTCGCGATCATGACCGACGTGTCGCAATACATCGCAGCCCCCGCGGTCCTGAAGGCGGTCGTGATCGGCCTCGCCAAGCCGCAAGGCCACAAGTTCAAGGTGACGGCCAAGGGCGGTGACCGCAATCGCCGCTTCATCGAGTGGCCGCTGCTGCGGCTCTATGGCAGCGCCTTGCTCATCACGCTGCTGGCGATCGCCTACGCATTCATCCTGCATCTGCGCGGCGACAGCATCGCCTATGGGGGGCTGGCGCTGGCCTGGAGCCTCTATAATTGCGTCGTGCTCGCGATCGTGTGCTTCATTTGCATCGAGCAGCCGCGGCGTCGCAAGGCCGAGCGCTTCGAGCGTGACGAGCCGATCCTGATTCACGAAGGTACGGAGCCGCGGCTGGTCCGGATGGTCGACATTTCGATCTCGGGCGCGCGTTTCATCGATCCCGCTCCTCCCGCAATCGGCGCCTCGATCAAGTGCAATGTCTACGGACAGAACGTGGCCGCGCTCGTGGTCCGCCGCACCCGCGATGGCTTCGGCGTCCGTTTCGAGGACGCGGTTGCGACGCGGATCAATGTCGTGCGCGCATTCTATGCCGGCGAATATGTCCGCGCCTTCCGCAGTGTCCGCGCAGCGCCGGTCGGCAAGGCCCTGCTGATGCGGCTGTTCGGCTAGAGCGGTATGAATGAGGTGGGCCTGCAGCAGTCCCATCCGTCGTCATTCCCCGATGCGCAATTGCACATCGGGGAATGACGAGTGGAGAGAGGCGACGCGTCAAGCCGCCGGCTTCGCCGCCTGGTCCTCGGTCGACAACAGATGCAGCAGCGCGCTCTTGATCGCGGCCTGCCGGGTCGGCGCGGTGATCTCGGCGCCGAGCAGGTCGGTGACATAGAACACGTCGCGGGCGCGCTCGCCGAAGGTCGCGACATGCGCCGAGGGCGATGTTGAGGTTGAGCTTCGAAATCGCGGTGGTCGGCTGGTAGAGCAGGCCAGGGCGGTCGAGGCCGGAGACCTCGATTGTGAATCGACGCTGAACATTGACCCCGCACGCGCGAAGTCAATCAAGCACTTGGGACGCCGACCGGCGTCCGGACCCCACGCCGATTCACAGACAATTAGCGACTCTCGGCACGCCAGCGCGAACTTTCCACGTCCCCTTGTCCCGCTCCACACTCTTTTCATCGAAACGCGGGCACTATTGTCAAAGCCAAAATGGGGCCTAGCGTTTTATTTCAGTGACGAGTCGGCACTTTTTCGTGTCTCGAACTGAGGCGTTCTCAGGTGAATAATTGCGTGTGTGCCTGTCATAAGGCCCACCACGCTATGAACTACGACGTCAAATCATACATTCGACCTCTTCGCCGCCGCTTTGGATTTACGCAAAAGGAGATTGCTTTTCTTATCGGGGTCAAGTGTCGCACGGCTATCTCCCGCCTTGAAGGCGCGAAGCGCAAACCGAGCCTTGAGGCTGCGTTTATATTCGCGCTGCTGTTCGATACTGAGCCGGTCCCGGTTGTCTGAACAGAAACTCCGCATCGATAAGTGGAGCCTCTGCCGTGGTTAGGCTGCCGTGCGGAGCGGCAGCGAGATGAAATAGGCTTGATCCGGTGTGCTGCCGTCAAGGCT
>NZ_JBWJZD010000080.1:0-13816 GCF_056429065.1 Bradyrhizobium sp. USDA3010 | reverse complement strand
GTTGCCCGCTCCGAACCGGGATCAACCCATCACCGCGCGCCGGCGGCGTCAATCATCCCGACCGCGCTATCCAGAGCATTCCGCGCAAGTCAAGCCCAGGCACCCGTGATCCTCTCGTGACGCTCACAGTTGGAGCGAGGACGCCCGCAGGTGCTGCTTCACGGCAAGGGACGCCGAGATCGCGTCGTTCCCATTCCTAAGGATCTGGTGCGATCGCTGACGGACCTATTGAGCGAACGCGGCCTCGCCAATCATGGTAGGGTCGAGGACTGGCGCGCCAACAGGTCTCTCGACCGTGCCACGTTTCCAGACTTCGCAATTACAATTAATCGACTACTCAAGATCGGCCCGTGGTCAGGCTTCATCCGCCCTGAATCGCGACGCAGAGCCACTGAGTTTGGTCGCGTTCCATGCCAAGCCGCACCGCATCGAAAGATCCTGATCACGGAAACGCCTCAAGAAAGCAACGAGTAAACCCTTGCTCGTGCTTCAGGTGGATGATCCGATCGAACCTGGCGCGAAACAGGTCGCCTTCCCCCGTCGTTTCCGGCTTCTTCGGGCGCATCGCGCGCCTCCGCTACGAAGGAATCACGGCTGGCTATTCTGCAGGCTTTCCGGCTTTCCGCCGTGAAAAGCTTGCAATCTCGTATCGCAGCGGGGCCAAAAACCGACTCTCACTCAACGGCTTGGACACTTCTTCACGGACGACACTTATGAAGACGCCCCGGCGAGCGCGGCGCCGGACTGCGCGCCTCGCCCTGTCGTTTCACCGAATTTAGTTCTCTCTTTATTTGCCCGCGTCAGCTTACGGACAGCTAAGCTTCTTATCAGCGGAGTCAGGTCTAACGACCTGAACACAATGCAACATCCATAGGAGTGTGGTCGTCATGTACGGTCGAATTAACAATTGGTCGGATGTTCCATCCGATGATGAATATCATCGCGCAAGCTCCCCGGAGCGCGGGAATGCCGACGACTTCGCGGACACATTCTCTAGAATGCGATTGCAGGATTCCGACGCGAGCTCATCCTCGGGTCCAAGTTATTACAACAATCCAAGACCTCCTATTATCGAGATCAACCAAGAGAGATTCCGGCGAGAGGTGAGGACTTTTCATGGCGAAGAAATCAATCATATCGCCAACAATCCACAGGAATACTCACAATTTGTATCCGAAAGGGCTAGGCGCACGGCGGACGTCGCTAGGGATTTTGGCCTCCGAAGAGATTCGGACGCCGCCCGATATTACAGCTACCAACTCGGAAATAGGAGCGTCGGTCTCCAAAGAACGGAAGGCGGATTTCCTATGACTGACTTCAACAGCCAAGGCTGGCGAGAACAGTTTCCCGGTCGAACTGACGTCACGTCCATCGTGGATTTCCAGGTTGCTCATCCGCTCGTTTCGAATGCCGGCGATATTCTGCTCGAGCATCAACTTCGGCGAGACGGCGAACGGCCTCTGGTGAACTGGCGTCCTGCGAATGACGAAGCGAGAACCCGGGCAGAACAAATGGGCTTCGTCCATGTGGACCGAGACGATATGGTACTTGACCCAACCCGGTCCGGACCCTGGAGATACAGGGACGGTGAATGGCAGCGTGATACCCAGCATTCGACGTATCTCTCAAAATGCGCCAGCGATACTGAACCATCGTCAGAGCCCGACTCGGATGGAGACTTTATGTGACGTGAGATCTCCACCAATCCATGAACGAGGTGGAGCTAGGAGCGCAGAGGGAAAGCTTTGCGCTCCAAGACCTTGGTCTGGGGGGCGTAGACGACCAGATACCCGCAGAATCGGCGGAACACACCGTGACGGACCGCGCGGCTGTCGGCGGCGCCACCGAACGACAGGACGAAGTCCAGCAACATCGTCCGGGTGGTGGGCGCACCCAGCTGAGATCGCTCGACGTAGCGAACGAAAGCCCGCGGCGTGCCGGCTTGCTTGTTGAAGGCGTAGCCGAGGGAGCGGCGCAGCTCGATGTAGCGCTCGACCTTGTCGTCGAGGAATGCGGCGAAGGCGGTCATGCGGAGCCTCCCGGAGAGGGGAGCGCGACCTCAGCGAGCTGCGAGGCCGCGACCTTCACGTACAGCGCCGTTGTGTTGATGCTCCGGTGCCCTAGAAGATCGGCGACCTCGTTGATCGGCCTTCGTCGCCCCACGAGCTGGGTGGCTAGACTGTGGCGCAGGAGATGTGCGCCTCCGACGCGACCGAGCTCGATCCCACCATGCTGCAATCGCTTCCGCACGATCCTCGAAACAGACGACGCGTACTTGAATGGTCCCGCGGGCGGCGTGAAGGACAGGAACAGATGCTTACTATCGACCTTCGGTCTAGCCCGCAGGATATAGTCGGCGAGCGCGGCGCCGGTCTCCTCGATGAGCGAGGCCACTCGGTCACGCTTGCCCTTGGTGCGCCGGACAAAAAACTCACCAGCTCGCCAGTCGATATCCCGGAGCTGAAGAGCGCGTAGCTCGCCGTTGCGAATGCCTGTGGTGGCGAGCAACAACAGAACAGCTCGATCGCGAAGGTCGATCGGCGTCACCTTGCCGATCGCATCGATGGCGCGGCGAACATCATCCCACGAAAGCCGGGGCGGTAAATGGGCCAGTCGCCAATATGGCGTTCTTGGAACGATGGGAGCCAGATCCTGCTCGTGGTGACCACCACAATGCAGAAAGCGGAGAAACGTTCGGATGTGAGAGATCGCCGCCGTGCGAGTGCCGGAGGTCGCCGAGAGCGACAGCCGATACTCGACAGCGGCAAGGACATGCTCTGCCGTCAACGCCTCGAGGTCTTGGCCAGGATGGCGATGGTGGAGCCAATCCAGAAAGCGCCGTGCGCCCAAGAGAACGCCATCGCGGGACCTTGGCTCAAGGCCTCGTACCCTGCTCAGATAGTGAGAAAAGGAGCGCAAAAGCGGAGCGTCCGGATCATCGACTACAATGGGCGTCGAAGCAATGAATCGTTCGGGCGCCACCCGTCGCGCGTGTTGGATCGCAGACACTGCCGCAATCCGTGGTGAGTCCGTGGTGAATGTGCATAGATAGCTATCGACGATAGCTTCGCCGATCGGCCGTGAACCGCAATGTGCTGCAGCAAAACGGCCGAACCGCGCGATCCGGCTCAGATAAAGCTTAGCGGATGCTTGCTTGTAACCGAGCGAGAAAAAGTGCCCCGCGATGCGATCCATCTCGGCGCCGAGCGCCCCGTCACGAAGGCGTTTAAGCACCCCGCGGTACGAAAAATAGAACGCGAGCATTGTGCCCCTCCGGCGTTACGGCGCAGGGGGATCCCGCGTCCGCACGAGGGGCACAAAATATTATGTGGCGGAGGAATCCAGCCGTGGCCGGCCCTGGCTGGCGTTAGGGCGCCTCCGCCACATAATCTCGTCCGACACATAAGAACGGATCGGCTCCAAAGGCCTCGCTCACCAGCATCGCCAGCGAGTCCATGCCGCGGCGGAAATCGACCGGCTGCGTCGCAATCCAGATCGACAACCCAGCTCGAAGCCCGATCATCGACCAGCCGTCCCGACCGCCGCCAGCACCTCGCACAGTGCCTGCCGGTCGACTGTCCCCCTAACACGGATGCCAACCGCGCCGACCTCGATCTCGATCGTCGCCTGCTCCTCACTAGGGCCGCCACGGCCGGTGATCGCGATCGGCACAAAGCCAACTGGCATGCCTCTGTCCCCGTGCTCCGCGACCTGCGACCGCGTGGCCTGGCGACGCCACTGGAACAACAAGCTTGGACTGATGTCGTGTCGCCGCGCTACCGCGGACACGCTCGCACCCGGCGCAAAATTCTCCGCGACAATCGTCGCCTTTGCATCGGTCGACCAGCGCCGACGCCGGCCCGTCCCGGTGATGATCTCGACACGCTGCAGCGTGTCAGCGCCGTGTTCGAGGATAGGTAAATGCCTATCCTTATCGCTATCCTTACGACTATCCTTGGACATTGTGACCTCGCGACAAACCATTCCGCGAGATCTTCCTAGCCGACCAGATCAACCTTCAGCGCGTGGTCTCCGCATGACGCTCACCATGCTCAAGTTGGCCGAAATGGCGCGCATGCTGGCATTTTGAAAAAAGTCAGTTGCCGCGCCTACGCGCTGCCAATGAGCTAGCCGCGGCGGAGGAGCCCGAAGCTCCCTACGCCGGTCCGCTCGTCGGTTTCGGCAAGGGCGCGAGGATACCGAGCATCGGCTCTGAATCGGCTTCAGGCTGATTTGGCCCTGTAGGAAGAGGGGCCTGGCCCCCATCGGCATTAGTCAGGGGTTACGATGATGACCCAAACAAGATTGAATCTGCTCGTCCAGCTAATCGGTCTATGACTGACCTGTTGATGCCGGGATCGTTCTCCTTCGAAGCTCACCTGTCTGGCCGATCAGCGGAGCCAGGGGCGGCGCAACAGGATTGCGTGAGCGCGCAACCAGACAGAAGCTTCAAGCAACTTCGGATGCAACTATATCGATAACTTGTCCGGTTCCGTCATCCACAACCAACACAACGGAAAGCAAACCCAACAGCCCGATGCCGAGGCGGGAGGCTCCGACATTACCACTGCGGCTTCATTCGACAGTCACCGATTTGGCGAGATTACGTGGCTGATCTACGTCCGCGCCTCTTACGAGGGCGGCATGGTAAGCCAAGAGCTGAAGCGGAATGGCATAGACCATCGGCGCAAAGTTTGCGACCATCTCCGGCAGCACAATGGTCATGAGTGTGTCTAGCGTCGCTTCCAAAGCGCCCTTCGCATCGGTGATCAGAACGATCTTGCCGCCGCGAGCTGCAACTTCTTGCATATTCGATACGGTCTTCTCGAAGAGCTCGTCGTAAGGCGCAATCATCACCACAGGCACGGCCTCATCGATCAAGGCGATCGGTCCGTGCTTGAGCTCGCCGGCGGCATAACCTTCTGAGTGAATATAGGAAATTTCCTTCAACTTGAGTGCGCCTTCCAACGCCAGGGGGGCCGACGTGCCACGGCCGAGATAGAGCACGTCCCTCGAGTTGGCGATATCACCCGCGAGCTTTTCGATCTGCGGCTCGATCAACAGCGCCGCAGCAATCAACCGCGGCACTTCGATGAGCTCGCGCACGAGCTTCGATTCATGGATCTCTGACAGCTTACCGCGCTCTTTTCCTGCTGCGACGGCAAGCACCGCCAATACCATCAGCTGGCAGATGAATGCCTTCGTAGAAGCGACGCCGATTTCTGGCCCCGCCAGCGTCGGCAGCATGGATTCGCTCTCGCGCGCAATCGTCGACGTCGGGACGTTGACCACAGATATTGTGTGCAGGCCTTGGCTCTTGGCGTATCGCAACGCAGCTAGTGTGTCAGCGGTTTCGCCGGACTGCGAGATGACGATCACGAGATCGCCCTGGCGCAAAGGCGCCTCCCTGTAGCGGAACTCGGAGGCGACATCGATATCGACAGGCAAGCGAGCCAACCGCTCGAACCAGTATTTGGCGATGTGACCGGCATAATTTGCCGTTCCGCACGCGGTAATTGAGATGCGCTGAATGGAGTTAAAATCGAACGGCAATGCGAGCGGCAGGGCTACGCGCTCGCCTGCGGTATCAAGATAATGCGCCAGTGTTTTGCACGCCGCTCTCGGCTGCTCGTGAATTTCCTTGGCCATGAAATGGCGATAGTTCTCTTTATCCACAAGGAGTGACGATACGCCAGGCTTTGATGTCTCCCGCTGGACGACGGAGCCGTCTGCGCCATAGATCACGCAGATCGCGCGGGTAAGCACGGCCCAGTCGCCGTCTTCAAGATAGGTAATGGTGTCCGTCAACGGCGCGAGCGCGATCGCGTCCGACCCCAAATACACTTCGCCGTTGCCATGTCCGATCGCGAGGGGCGATCCCTTGCGCGCACCGATCAAAAGGTCGTCGTGGGCCTTGAAGAGGAATGCAAGCGCGAAGGCTCCGCGCAGCCGCGGGAGCGAGGCTTGCACTGCATCCTGCGGCGAGTAGCCATTCTTGAGATAAGATTCGACGAGATGCGCCACCACCTCCGTGTCCGTCTCTGAGCGGAAGTTGGCCCCATCCCGCTCCAGCTCGGCTCGCAACTCGCGGAAGTTTTCAATGATCCCGTTATGAACGACCGCGACATTTTCCGTAGCATGCGGATGAGCATTGCTCTCGGTCGGTTTTCCATGAGTCGCCCAGCGGGTATGACCGATACCGGTATGACCCGCGGGCGGACAATAGCGCAGCCGCTCCTCAAGGTTTCTCAGCTTACCTTCAGCCCGCCGGAGCTCGATATGTAGCCCTTCGAGCGTCGCAAGGCCTGCGGAGTCGTAGCCACGATATTCCAATCGCTTGAGCGAAGCGACCAACTGCCCGACGACCGGACCACGCCCCAAGATGCCGACAATTCCACACATATCGACTAATGCCGCCCAAGCTCAAAGAGCCCGACGTCCCCGACAGGAAATCTGGTCATGAAATTCGCTTTCGACAAAAACTGACTTTCGCTGGATAGCGACGATGGCGTCATTGCCGCACGAGGCCGCCGCAAGGATACGTCGCGCAAGTAGTGTGGCGTCACCTTACAACGTCCTGCTCTCGCATTCACGCAACCGTTCTAGGGTTTGTCGCGCTGGTGTAATAGGCTCATCAGCCTCTGACGGTTTCCAGCTATGTTGGTCGGGATGAGACTAATTGATTGCCACCGAAGCTCCATTGTACGAACGTAAGCTTTCGATATCGAACTTATTCGAAGAACTATACCAACGTTTGCTGCATTCTCACATTTCGTGCTTGCGTCGACCATCCGCCGCTTACGCGAACGGGCCGTCAGCAGAAGAGCGATGATCATCGTCGATGATCCTGCCGCCCAAACTATGGGTTCCGTTCAGAAGAAAGATCGGGGCATTTTGTAGGGCTAACGTTGTTGATGCGCAGGCTTCGCCGTGCGCTGGCTTGCGTGCCAGAGTTCGGACGAATACATCGACTACCGCGGCTTCAGCAAGTCACCCTCTTGCACCATGGCCACACCGAGCGAATGCACGCATGCGCCCAATGAAAGATAGAGAACACAGACTTTCGGCCTCTCTCATTGACGTGCGCACGTAGCGGGGTTTGTCATCTGCGATGGTTCGTCGGCTTTCATTTTGAAGCTCGATGGCAGTCCCCCCTGCAGCACGATATAAATCAATGTATATAGTGTGCGTTCCTGCACGATGTGTATGACTAGATCTAACGATCGGCTTCCTCTGATTGCGGGTGAAGTGCGCCGGCGGATTTCTCGAGAAGCCCGTTTCGCGAGGGACGATTCGAAGGGAAGCTTTCTTTCCAGCGCAGCTAAGAGAGACCATGGCGGTTCAGGATTCGAAGCGGCGCGTTGCGCTGATCACCGGCATCACCGGGCAGGACGGCGCGTACCTCGCCGAATATCTGCTTGGGCTCGGCTATACCGTGCACGGGGTCAAGCGCCGCTCGTCCTCGTTCAACACCGCCCGCGTCGACCATCTCTACCAGGATCCGCATGCCGGCAACGTGCCGTTCCTGATGCACTACGGCGACATGACCGATTCGACCAATCTGATCCGGCTGATGCAGCAGCTCCGGCCGACCGAGATCTACAACCTCGCCGCCCAGAGCCACGTCCAGGTCAGTTTCGAGAGCCCGGAATACACCGCCAACGCCGACGCCATCGGCGTGCTGCGCCTGCTGGAGGGGATCCGCATCCTCGGCATGGAAAAGGAGACCCGGTTCTACCAGGCCTCGACCTCGGAGCTGTACGGGCTCGTGCAAGAGGTGCCGCAGAAGGAGACCACGCCGTTCTATCCGCGTTCGCCCTATGGCGTCGCCAAGCTCTACGGCTACTGGATCACGGTGAACTACCGTGAGGCCTACGGCATGTTCGCCAGCAACGGTATCCTGTTCAACCACGAGAGCCCGATCCGCGGCGAGACCTTCGTGACGCGCAAGATCACCCGCGCCGTCGCCCGCATCGAGGTCGGCCTGGAGACCAAACTCTATCTCGGCAATCTCGATGCCAAGCGCGATTGGGGCCACGCCCGCGACTATGTCGAGGGCATGCACAAGATCCTGCTGGCGGACGAGCCCGGCGACTTCGTGCTCGCGACCGGCGAGACGCGCTCGGTCCGTGAGTTCGTCGAGCTGGCATTTGCCGAGGTCGGCCGCAGCATCGAGTGGCGCGGCAACGGCGTCGAGGAAGTCGGCGTCGACAAGGCGTCCGGCAACACCCTGGTTCAGATCGACCCGGCCTATTTCCGTCCGACCGAGGTCGATCTTCTGATCGGCGACGCCAGCAAGGCGCGCGCCAAGCTCGGCTGGGCGCCGAAGACGCCGTTCGCGCAGCTGGTGAAGGAAATGGTCGCCAGCGATCTCGTCGAGGCCAGGCAGGATGCGGCCAATGGCAAGCACGGCGTTTGAACTGAAGGGCAAGACGGTCTTCGTTGCCGGCCATCGCGGCATGGTCGGCTCGGCGCTGATGCGCCGTCTGGCGCGCGAACAGGCGGATCTGCTGACCGTGTCGCGCGGCGAGGTCGATTTGCGCGACCAGGCCGCGGTCAACGCCTGGTTTGCCGCGAAGCGGCCGCAGGCCGTGTTCCTCGCCGCCGCCAAGGTCGGCGGCATCGTCGCCAACAGCACGCTGCGCGCCGAATTCCTCTACGACAATCTGGCGATCTCGACCAATGTGATCCAGGCGGCCCACGCCAATGGATGCGAGAAACTGATGTTCTTCGGCTCGTCCTGCATCTATCCGCGCCTGGCGCCGCAGCCGCTGCGCGAGGATTCGATGCTGACCGGCCCGCTGGAGCCGACCAACGAGCCCTATGCCATCGCCAAGATCGCCGGCATCAAGATGGCCGAGGCCTATCGCAGCCAGTATGGCGCCGATTTCATCAGCGTGATGCCGACCAATCTCTACGGTCCCGGCGACAATTATCATCCCGAATACAGCCACGTCGTCGCCGCGCTGATCCGCCGCTTCCACGAGGCCAAGGTTTCGGGTGCAGGCAGCGTCGTGGTGTGGGGCACCGGCACGCCGCGCCGTGAATTCCTCTATGTCGACGATCTCGCCGACGCCTGCATTCATCTGATGAAGACCTATTCCTCGCCGGAGCTGGTCAATATAGGCACCGGCGAGGACATCACCATCGCCGAGTTCGCACTCATGGTCGCGGCCGCCATCGGCTTTCGCGGCGAGATCAGCTTCGACACCTCGCGCCCGGACGGCACGCCGCGCAAGTTGCTCGACGTCAGCCGGCTCGCCAAGCTTGGCTGGCGCGCGCAGACTTCACTGCAGGAGGGCATTCAGTTCGCGTATCGGGCGTATCTCGCCGACAGCAGATGGACGGCCCCAGAGTAACCGCGTGTCCCGACAAGCGGGCGCAGGGCCGATCCCAGAATTACTCGGCGGTGAACGTCCCAACATAGCCGGGCTATCCGCTCGCGCAAACGATCAACTTCGCCGCGCAGTCCACCCAGTTCGCTAACAACAGCGCTCGGTGGGACGCCCAACATCCGAGTGACCGGTGTGTCAAAGCCACGGCTCAGTCAGCCGACTTGCAGGGACAGAGGCATGATCGACGTGCTGTTCTACACGCATCAAGTTGCGAGCTATCGACGCTCGGCACGAACGCCGCCTCGCGACCGGCCACTAGCTCGACGCGTGTCGCTGTTGCCTCTGGACCGACGCTTAGAGAGACTCTGCCATCACCATCCGCGCCGACAGCGTCGCGATGCACATGAGCACGCCTAACATCGCGAACGCCAACGGCAAGCCGACCATGTGTGCGACGAGCCCGATGCTGGCGGGACCGACCAGTATACCCGCATACCCAGCTGTGGTGATGACTGCAATCGCAACGCCTACGGGCATCACTTTCTGTTTGCCGGCGCGTCGACACAGTACGGGTACAACATTTGAAATGCCCAATCCAATAAGCAGGAACCCCGCCATGGCAATCAACGCAATCGGCGCGGCCACCACAGCCAAGAAGCCGGTCAAGATTGGCACGGTCCCGAGCATCAATGTGGTACGGTCGCCGAGTCGAGCTACCATGGTATCTCCGCTGAGACGGCCTACGGTCATCGCAATTGAGAAGAGCATACAACCAAGGCCTCCGTGCGCCTCTGCGAGGAGGCCTTGTCCAACGAGAAGCAAAGCGCTCCAATCAAGCATTGCACCTTCGACGAGAAAGGTGATAGCCGCGAGTACGGCTACTAGCAACACACTGCGATTGGGCAAGACAAACAACGGTTCCTGCCGTCTCAAACTCATGGCGAGCAATCGCGGCCAAGCTGACATAATCGCGATCATCATTATGGCCGAACAGACCAACGTCGAGATAAGCGGGCCACACTGCAGCGAAAGGAACGAGGTCACCGCGGCAGAGCCGGTGAATTCGCCAATGCTGTACTGGGCGTGGAAGCCGGACATCAATGGACGTCCAGTGGCGTGCTCCAATTCGAGCGCATGAATATTCATGGCTACATCGATCGAACCAAGTGAAACACCGAAAGCAAACAGCATGGCACCGAGGCTGAGAGGTGTGCCGGCAACTGCAAGCCAGGGCAGGATGAGCGAGATGCCAAGCCCACCCGCGATGATGATGGGCTTGCTGCCATAGCGCGCATTCGACACACTGGTCGAAAGCATAGCGATGACGGACCCCGCTCCGAGACAGAGTAGCAGAAGACCAAGCACGCGGTTATCCACCCCGAGCCGCTCCTTCGCGAGCGGCACCAAAGGCGCCCAGGCCGCGAGGCCGAAGCCGGCCACAAAAAATGCGAGCCGCGTCCCGAGCAGGCCGGCAGACCAATTGGCAGATGGTATCACAGACGCTCCTGAGAGGACGGGCTCGCGAGCGCGGCGCCTCTCATCCGTGCGCGACGCCTGCAAGCGGCCCGAAGCTTGATGATGGCGGCATCAAGTTGACCATCTTCATCTCTGCAAATGCGATGCCGTCGCAAAACCGGCCCAGGTCCTGGGGCGCAAACGCCAAATGAGAGTGATTGTCGAGCTCCATCCGGCGTGTCGCGCAATCTTTCTGGGATAGACTAGCCCTACGAGCGACAATCGTCTTTGCTGGTACCCGACGGTCGGAAGCGCAAAGCTCACGGATCCCTGTCGCAAAACATACAAAGCCCAACGCGCCCGGCCCTGCACTGACTCACCTCGAACACGGTCGTCAGTTTTTATGACAGAACTTTTCAGCCAATCCGGAAGCTCTCATCATTTGCAACGGCCCTGCGTTGCAAGATCAATACAACGAGCATCACCAGAGCGGGCTTCCAGATCAACACCTAGCTTTGTTCGGCACTGTCGCGGAGGCCAAGGACTCGTGCATTCGTGCGGCGTGCGCGACGCCTCGGGCCTTGCGTCTGGCCTCTCCGCAAGCGCTTCCGTCACCCAATGAGCTCAGCGAATTGCCACCTCGTTATATGGGAGAGATTGCGCCGAATGCGACGATGGTAGAAGCTGAGCAGGCTGAACGTGCGCGCAGGGATCTCTCGGACGCAATTAAGTTCCCGCTGATGACGAAAAAGACATCTCCGCCGCTAAAGCCGCCGGGGACGATTGAGCCGTAGAAGGCGATGACCGATAGGACGGCGGCCGCGCGCAAGCCGTCAATGTCGGTCCGATACTTGTGAGATTCCATTTATTTCCAGCTTCAGGCTGGTGATTCCCTATGCCGTGCCAAATGTCTTCGCATTTCGGGTGATCCGCTCTTTCTGGGTAGTGTGCACTGACGAAGATCACCACCATTTCGAGTGGAACGGCGAGAACATCAGCCTCCAAATGTCCTGGGTTTTCCTCTGATTTTGGATATCTGGCCCGTGCGTTGGGTTGTCTTTGGAGCAATCAACCGGATGTCCATGTCGTTCCCGTCGACCCCGAAAAGGGCCAGCGCGGTGTCGCGAGCACATCAATGAGCTCTGCAATCGCTTGGCCAGGTCCAGGACGGGTGCCTTCGACATCGAGGCGCGCTCTGGCATCGTTCAAGCGCTTATATCCGCAGCTTGCCGAGGTCGCCGCTCAGACCAGCTCGAACGGCGCGTGGTAAGGAAGGAATATAGCAACCAAAGATCGATCAATATCGTCGCCGCTAGCACGCTATAAGCCCATGCGCTCTGCACTAGATTGAGCTCGATCAGAACCCGTGACAAACCGAAGCCCACGATCCAAGCATCGAAGCTCATGCAGATGCGTCGAAATATCTCCGGATCAAGTCGGCGAATGACGTAGGATCCCAGCGGGATGCCGAGCACAACGCTGGGTACTAAGACATGGAGAAGACTGCCGCTTTCGGAAATGAACAGACCGAGCTGGTAATAGACGAAAGCGGTCACGCTCGATTCCGCCACGCGCACCAGGGCAAGGCCGGCGCGAAATTCGTTTTTGACCAGGCCTTGGTTGTTAAGCAGCATCGCCAAGGGCGGGCCGGAGATAGTCGTCACCGAATAGAGGATGCCCAGCATCGATCCGAATGGCAGACCGATCAGCCAGCTTGCTTCGATAGGGCGGCGCCAACCGGCGGCTTGCAGCAGGATCAAAGGTAGAATGATCGTGTAGGTGGCGAATTTGATCCAGCCCGGCTGCAGTGAAGCCAATGCATAGCCGCCAAGCGCAATGCCTGGCAAGAGTCCAACCAAGATGGGAAACACGCGCCTCCAAACCGCCGGTACGCCCTTCAGATTGATGAGGAGCACGTAAACGTTGACGAAGACTTCGACGATGACAATGGCAGGATTGAGAATGCGATTGGTATAGAAAACCAGCGCAAGCGGCACAGTGAGCGACGAAAAACCGTAGCCGATGGCTCCGTTTACGAAAGCCGCAAAACACGTCGTTGCGGCCAGGAACCAGATAGAAGCATCAAACCCAGCCATTTCCTTAACTTTCTCACGCCAGATGGCGTCCAATCCCGTCGGGGAATCAGACGTAAACATTGGTCTTCAGGATTGTGAAAGATTCTGACCACTCGCTTACGAGCTCCCGCTGCCTTGATAATGGCGATGGCCGCGGTCAAGTGCAGAGCTTCTACATTTGCTCCCTGTTATGGGCTGCAGTTGTGCAACAAAAGCGGCGCTGTACTTCCCGCTACCTAACTAAATCACTCAGCATGCGCCTCGGTTTGCTCCACCAATGGTCTTCGTATCGAACCCGCAACTGTGTCGGCATCCGTATAAGCGCGGACAACCAGTTCTCCAACCCCACAGAATTACACTTGTCGGCAGCCACCCTAAGGCGGATCAGACTGGAGTTCATCTCTTTCAGCTAGCAATTCAACGCGGTCAGGCGAAAGCAAATAAATTCTCCTTCAAAGGTAATTTGGATGATGGAAAAGCTGCTTTTTGCTCGAGAGCGCATTAATTCTCTCCGCGCCCGGCGCGGTGAGCCAGCGTTCGGCTGCGGTGAACGTCGGCAATTCATCGTGGCGAAGCAACAGCGGATTGTTGACGCGTTCTTCGAGCGCCCGATGCGCACCAACCTCGGCAGCAATGGCGCGAAGATCTCGATGCAGGCCGTTCGCCACGCCGACATCTTGAAATGATCTTCTTTACCCTCGATGAGGTAGTCTTTTGCCGCGGGCGAACGATAGGTCGAGAGGAGCGCAGCCGCGAGGGACCGTCCTTTGGTCCCGTCACGAATTTCGGGCGCGTCAGATCACCGCGTTGCAAGTAACGCCCTGGCCTAGCCCGTCTTATTCATCAGCGGCTTGTTGAGAGGCTGGCGAGCGTGGCGTAAGCCGCTGAGGTGGCGTAGGATTCGGTTGCTGACACCCACCCTCCGCGCATCCGGGCCGCCACACTCGCCAT
>NZ_JBWJZD010000079.1:0-14205 GCF_056429065.1 Bradyrhizobium sp. USDA3010 | reverse complement strand
CGATGCCGGGCCTCGTGGTGTCGATTGCGGTGACCGAGGGCCAGGAGGTCAAGGCCGGCGAGACGCTCGCGGTGGTGGAAGCCATGAAGATGCAGAACGTGCTGCGCGCCGAGCGCGACGGCACGGTCAAGAAGATCCACGCCGCCGCCGGCGCCACGCTCGCCGTCGATGCACTGATCCTGGAGTTCGCATAAAAGAGCTCCGCCTTCGCGGAGGTGTCGGCGGACCAGTCTTCGCCGGCGCCTGCGCAAGGACCAACAAGGAGTCCGAGACATGGCCTTCCGCAAACGCCGCGAAGCCCTGCGATCGATTCTCAACGGATCAAGCTGCATTCGCCCGGGCTCGGTCTATGACGCGACCTCGATCCGGATCGCCGAGGATCTCGGTTTCGAGCTCGGCATGTTCGGCGGCTCGGTGGCATCGCTCGCCGTGCTCGGCGATCCCGACATTGCGCTGATCACGTTGACGGAGTTCGCTGAACAGGTGCGCCGGATGTCGCGTGCGTCGACCCTGCCTGTGCTTGTCGATGCCGACCATGGCTACGGCAATGCGCTCAACGTTCGCCGCACGGTTCAGGAGGTCGAAGCTGCCGGTGCCGCCGGCCTCACCATCGAGGATACTCTGCTGCCGCAGGCGTTCGGCCAGGCCAAGGCGCAGCTGATCTCGCTCGAGGAAGGCGTCGGCAAGATGACGGCCGCGCTTGACGGCCGCAGCGATCCGTCGCTCGTCATCCTGGGCCGGACCGGCGCCGTCTCGATCACAGACCTCGACGACGCGATCGCACGCGCAAGGGCCTATGAAGCGGTCGGCGTCGATGGACTGTTCTTCACAGGCGTCAAGTCGCGCGGGGAGCTCGAGGCGCTCTCGGCCGCCACGACGCTGCCGATCGTGCTCGGCGGCGCGCCGGAGGAGATGACCGCGCTGGATTATTTGGCAAGCCAGCGCGTCAGGATTGCGCTGCAGGGCCACGCGCCATTCGCGGCCGCAACCCAGGCCGTCTACGAAACGTTGAAGGCGCTGCGCGAAGGCACCTCGCCGAAGAATCTGAAAGGCATCGCCTCGTCCGAACTGACCGGCCGCGTGATGCGCGAGGCGGAGACCAAGGCGCGCAGCGGCGAGTTCCTCGGCCTGAAAAAATGAGCGGCGTGATCCGCCATATCACGGTCAGTGGCCGCGTCCAGGGGGTCGGCTATCGCGCCTGGGTCGACGAGCAGGCGAACTCGCGCGGCCTCGAGGGTTGGGTCCGCAATCGCCGCGACGGGAGCGTCGAGGCGGTGTTCGCCGGCCCCGAAGCCGCCGTCGCTGACATGATCGCGGCCTGCGGCCGCGGACCGTTCTCGGCGCGCGTCGACCGTGTGCACGCCGTATCAGGCAATTCCGATCTTCTGAACCTGCGACGGGCAGGCGAGCGGTTCTCGGTCCTGCCGACGGTGTGACGCGTGGTCACGCAACAGCCGTGATCACCAGCGCCTGAATGCGGCCTTCGATCGCACCCTTGCCGAAGCGCCGCGCGAGCGCCGCTGCAGCGTGCTCGGTCGCGGCGTCGAGGCCGATCCCGCCGCGCGCCTCGATCTCGCCGCGCAGCGGTGAGCCCTGGCAAAAACCGATCGCCGGATCGTGCGGCGCGTTCGCCCGGCTTTGCTCCCGGACGGTGTCGATCTCGATCTTGCTGAAGCCCGCGGCCAAAAGATCGGCCCGGATCGGGTCTGCCGCGTAGTGGCCATGGGGCGTGCGCGCGAGGAATCGCGGCGGATCGGCCGGGAAGACCTCTGCCAATGCCTGGGTCACCACGTCGGCAAACTCGTTCTCTTCGATGCGATCCCACATGCTGAACAGGAAGCGGCCGCCCTGCTTCAGCACACGGCGAGCCTCCGAATAGCCCTTGGGCTTGTCGGGGAAGAACATCGCGCCGAACTGGCAAGCGACGACATCGAAGCTCGCATTGTCGAACGGCAGGTTGAGCGCGTCGGCCTGCTGCCACGTGATATCGGCCGCGTCCGGCATCCGCGATTTCGCCCGTTCGAGCATCGGCTCATTCAGGTCGGTCGCCACGATGCGGGTGTCGCGGCCGAGCGCTGCCGACAGCGCGCGGGTGACTACACCGGTGCCCGCTGCCGTCTCAAGCAGGTCGCGCGGGCCAATGGCCTTGGCGCGTTGTGCGAGATCGCGTGCATAGGGTTCAAAAATCATCGGCACGAGGAGCCGGTCGTAAAGTTCTGGAATGGACCCAACGAACTCCTTGTCGGACGCGGGCATCGGAAGCTCCTTGTTGGCCGTGAAGCTGGCTCATGTCGACAGCCCGCGATCCGGCCGAAAATCGTCCACCCGGATCAGCTTGGACGAAGACCTCGGTCGCGACAAAGGAAAATTCGTCATCTGTGATGATCACCCTCGCTGGGGTCACACAGGCGAGGGGGACACGCTGCGTCATGCGGCGTCCCCGAGCGGCATCGATGACCCTTGACTTCTGCTCCGAACAATCTGATATTTCTGTCATGACAGAAATAACCGCCAAGAAAAAACTTCCCGCCGCCGTCGAGCGCTTCATCCTGCATTGGGGCGACATGGGCGACGAATGGGGCGTCAATCGCTCGGTCAGCCAGATCCACGGGCTGCTCTACCTCGCCGAAGCGCCGATGACCGCGGAAGACATCGCCGACACGCTCGGCATGGCGCGCTCCAACGTCTCCAACTCGATCAAGGAATTGCTGTCCTGGGGATTGATCCGGCGGGTGCCGATCCTCGGCGACCGTCGCGACCATTTCGAGGCCGAGACCGATATCTGGGAGGTCGCGGCGAAGATCGCGGCCGGGCGCAAGGAGCGCGAGATCGATCCCGCGCTTGCCGCGCTGCGCGCTTGCGTCTCCGACGCGGCCGACGATCCCGCCATCAGCCCGCTCGCCAGCAAGCGGCTGAAGGAGATGCTGACATTCACCGAGTTGGTCGACCGCTGGTACACGCAGATGCTGAACGTGCCGCGGCCACGTCTGGTCGCGCTGATCAGGCTCGGCGAGAAGATCGTGAGTTTCCTGCCGACGGGCAGGGCCAAATAGGGGCGGCGGCGTAACGGGAGTGTGCGATGGCGTCAGCAAGGATATCCACCTTAACGACAGCGCCGGCTTCCGATACGAAACTGCTCGACGACCATCGCTTCCGCGCATTGCTGTCCGACGAGGATTGGGGTCGCCTGCCGGTTGCGATCTGGCGACGCTTCTCGAAGCGGTTCGAGGACGGCAACACCGTCGTTTATGTCGGCGAGGTCGAGGAAGCCTCAAGCAGCCGCGCCGGCTGGTGGCTGGCACAGACCGCCCGGCTGATCGGCGGACCGCTTCCGACCGGCACCGAGACCGGCGTGCCGATGATCGTCACGGTCACCGAGGACGCTGCGAGCGGCGGCCAGATCTGGACCCGCATTTGCGCGCGCCGCGACGGCTTTCCGCAGGTGATTCATTCCGCCAAGCGTTTTGCCGGCCCCTCCGGGCTCGAGGAGTATGTCGGATTCGGCGTCAGTATGGCGTTGCGCATCGCGGTCGAGGACGAGGCGCTGGTGTTTCATAGCGTCGGCTATTCGCTGCGGCTCGGGCCGTTTCGGATGCAATTGCCCGAATGGCTCACGCCAGGCGATCTCACCGTCACGCATTCCGATCTCGGCTGCGGCGACTTCCGCTTCACGCTGGAGATCATCCACCCGCGTTTCGGCCGGCTGATCCGTCAGTCCGCCGTATTCAGGGAGGCTTCGTCATGACGCCGCTGCTATGGACCTTGGTCGCCATCCAGATTGCGATGGGCGCATTCGACACCTTCTATCACCACGAATTCACCGAGCGGCTCGCCTGGCGTCCCTCGCAGCGTCATGAGTTGCAGCTGCACAGCGTGCGGAACATGCTTTATGCACTGCTGTTCCTCGTGCTCGGCTGGCTCGAGGTGCACGGCATCTTTGCGATCGGCATCATGGCCGTGCTGGTCGTCGAGGTCGTCATCACGCTGATGGATTTCGTCGAGGAGGATCTGAGCCGAAAACTGCCGCCGAGCGAGCGGATCAATCATACGCTGCTCGCGATCAACTACGGCGCCATCCTGGTGCTGCTGGTGCCGGTGCTGATCGGCTGGGCGATGCTGCCGACGGCTGTCGTGCCGGCCTATGCGGGCCTGCTAAGCCTGTTCGCAACCGCCGCGGCCTTTGGCGTGGCGCTGTTCGGTGCGCGCGACTTCGCCGCCGCCAGGCGGTTGGGACGGATGGTCAGCGGGTCGGCCGCGGCCTTGGTCGAGAAATTGCCGGCGCGACAGACCGTGCTCATCACCGGTGCAACCGGTTTCATCGGCAGCCGCCTGGCCGCAAGCCTCATCGCATCCGGCCATCAGGTGATTGCGCTGATCCGCAATCCGGCGAAGGTGGAGATGCTGCCGCCGCCGGTGACGCTGATCACGAGCCTCGACCAGCTGCCCGCCGATACCGGGATCGACGCCGTCGTCAATCTCGCGGGCGAGCCGATCGGCAACGGTCTTTGGACCGAGGCCAAGCGCCGCAGGATCATCGCCTCGCGTGTCGACATGACGGCCGAGGTCGTCAGGCTGATCGCGCGGCTCGAACGCAAGCCGTCGGTGCTGGTGAGCGGCTCCGCGATCGGCTGGTACGGGCTCTGGCAGGACCAGGTGCTGACGGAGTCGGCGAAATCCCACGCTTGCTTCAGTCATGAACTGTGCGAGGCCTGGGAGAATGCGGCCAAGCCCGCCGCCGATCACGGCGTGCGCGTGGCGTATTTGCGGATCGGTCTCGTGGTCGGCACCGACGGCGGCTTCATTACGCGGATGCTGACGCCCTTCGAATTCGGTCTCGGCGGCCCGCTCGGCTCGGGCAAGCAGTGGATGTCATGGATCGAGCGCGACGATCTGGTGCGCCTGATCGCGCATGTGATCGCGAAGCCGGAGCTCTCAGGCCCGATCAACGCGACCGCGCCGATCCCCGTGACCAACATGAAATTCACCGAGGAGCTCGGACGCCGTTTGCACCGGCCCGCGATCTTCCGCGTGCCTGCCGCGCTGCTCCGCGCCGTCGGCGGCGACTTCGCCGACGAGCTGCTGCTCGGCGGCCAGCGCGTGCTGCCGAACAAGGCGCTCAGCAACGGCTTTGTGTTCCGGCACGAGACCCTGCGCAGCGCGTTCGAGGCGATCTTGTGAGGAGGGCGAGATGTCTGATGACGGTTGCCGTGCATTTGGAGGTTGGCTCGCCGGATGCGGAGCCGCAACGGCGGTTCTCTCTGGCGTTGCCCAGACGCTCCTGATGGTCGCATCCGGCGGCGACATCATGAGGCTGCTGGGAGGCGTCATCGCGCTCCTGCTTCCCTCATTCCTGGTCTTTGTCGTCACCTGCCTACTGACCGCGATTCCCGCAGCGATCGCGATCTGGCTAAGCGAGGAGTTCCGGATCCGATCCGCCGGGTTCTTCGCCGGCGCAGGCGCTGCGATCGGCGCATTGAGCATCACGGTGCTGCTGCGGTCTCCGGCCGTCTGGACGTCCGGACTTGTCTGCCTGTTCGCCGCCGCCGGATTTGTCGCAGGCCTGACCTACTGGTTTGTCGTGAGAGAGCTGGAAGCCGCCGAGCATTCCCTGTGATGCCGCCGAGCGGTGCCCGCACTACGCCGCGGACGCCACACTCCGGAATGTCGCTGCCAGCGTCCGCAATGCCGCGAGCTTGGCGGGATCGCTGACCTTCGAGTGCAGCATCACCTTTGACGTACCGAGCCGCGGCAGCTTGTGGGTTGGTCCGATGTCGATCAAGCCGGGCGGCGCGATGCGGCGGACGAGGGGTGCAACGGCAAGGCCTGCGAGCGCGGCAGCCACGACCGCGGTGACGCCGCCGCCAACGAAGCCTTCGGTCCACGCGATGCCGGCCTTGTCGAGCGCCCGCACGGCGAGGGCGCGCACCCCGCACGGTGGCGCCAGCGTAGCGAGCGGCAGCACATCGCCGCGCGGCCAGACCAAGCGCTTGGCCGCGAACCAGCCGAATTCGTCCTCGGTCAGTTTCTCGCCGCCGCGCCGGCTGCCTTCCTGGCGCACGATCACGGCGTCGAGCTCGCCGGCATCGTAGGCGTCGAGCATCTCGCGCGAGAAGCCGATGGTGACGGCGAGCGCGAGCTGCGAGGCCATCGCGTGCAGCCGCTCCAGCAGCGGCACCAGCTCCGGCCCCGCGGCGTGATCGCTGATCCCGAGCGTCAACTGCTGCCGCGCCGGTGTCTCGCCCGACAGCGCACGGTCATGCACCTCGATCAGCGCGCGGGCGTGATGCAGGAAAGCCGCGCCATCGGCGGTCAGCCGCACCGCGCGTGGCGAGCGCTCGACCAGCCGCTTGCCGAGCACGGTTTCGAGCCGCTGCAATTTCATGCTGATCGCCGCTTGCGTGGTGCCGAGCGCCTCGGCGGCACGGGTGAAGCCCTGCAGCTCGGCGACGAGGAGGAAGGCCTGCACGGTGTCGATATCGAGTGTCGCCGTCATGATCAACGAACGTTATCATTGATATCCATAGAGATAAGATACCAAGATGATGCGCAAAGGTCTAGCTAGAGGTGGCGCGATTGACCCGCGCCAACCGAATTCAAGGAGACCGATCATGCCGCTTATCACCGTCACCTATGCGACCTCCCGCGAGAAGTCGTCGCTGAAGTCCGACATCGCCGCTGCCGTCTCGGAGCTGACCGCAGGGATTCTGCACAAGGACCCCAAGGTCACGGCAATCATCGTGAAGTCCGCCGCCGCCGCCGACTGGTTCGCCGGCGGCAAGTCGCTCGCCGAGCAGGGGCTCGCGAGCTATTGGCTCGACATCCACGTCACCGAAGGCACCAACACCAAGGACGAGAAGGCGGCCTATCTCGCGGCGCTGTTCAAGCGGATGGGCGAATTGCTCGGGCCGCTCCACACCGAGAGCTACGCCCATGTCGACGAGGTGAGGGGCGATGCCTACGGCTTCGGCGGGCTGACCCAGGAGCGCCGCTACATCGCCGGCAAGCTCGAGGTGGCGCCGCAGAAGGCGGCGTGAGCCTTACACTGTTGCTTCCGGCAGGCGCGCTGCCGTGCCGAACACCTCGGAAAATGCCTGCCGGAGCGCGATGTCGACATCGGCCATCGTGACCGGCAGTCCGAGATCGACCAGCGAGGTGACGCCGTAGCGCGGATCGACCACGCCGCAGGGCACGATCGCCTGGAAGTGCGAAAGATCGGGCTCGACATTGATCGCGATGCCGTGGAACGAGACCCAGCGGCGCAGCCGCACGCCGATCGCGGCGATCTTGTCCTCATGGCCCGGCCCCTTGTCCGGGCGCCGCACCCAGACCCCGACGCGGTCCTCGCGGCGCTCGCCGCGGACATTGAAGGCGGCGAGGGTGCGGATGATCCATTCCTCCAGCGAGGCGACATAGGCGCGCACATCCGGCCGGCGCCGCTTGAGGTCGAGCATCACATAGGCAACGCGCTGGCCCGGGCCGTGATAGGTGACCTGGCCGCCGCGGCCGCTCTGGAAGGTCGGAAAGCGCGGAGCCAGCAGGTCGTCGGCCTTGCCGCTGGTGCCGGAGGTGTAGAGCGGCGGGTGCTCGAGCAGCCACACCAGTTCAGGCGCCGAGCCCTCGGCGATCGCCGCCACCTTTGCGTCCATCTCTGTGAGCGAATCGGGGTAGGGCACCGGACGGTCCGAGATCCGCCATTCGACCGCTTCGCCGCGCGAAGGGCGTGCAAAGGTTGTCAAATCGAGGCTTTGGCGGTCATTAACCATTAGCTAACCCTAACGTGGTCAGGTGCACCCACAATTTAGTTCCCGTTCGGTGGTTCAGAAGTGCCCACGCTTGATAAAGTCAGCGTAGATCTCATGGTGGTCCTCGGCACGACCACCATGCCGATTCACCAGGTCATGCGGCTGTCCCGCGGCGCCATCATCGAACTGGATGCCACCGAGGCCGACGAGGTCAAGATACTCGCCAACAACCTGCCGGTGGCCAGCGGCGTCGTCCTGGTCGACCGCAACCGGATTGCGGTCGAGGTCAAGCAGATGCTGCCGAAATCTCCCGGGGTTCGCAGTTAATTCACGCATCAAGCGCCTTGTCCCTGCATCCGTGATTTGTTACATGGCCCCCTCGATGCGGCGGCGCCTTAGGGTTCCATCCGACATCCTTAGCGCTCGTGGCGGAATTGGTAGACGCGCTGCCTTGAGGTGGCAGTGGGTAACACCGTGGGGGTTCGAGTCCCTCCGAGCGCACCAAAAAATCACCTCACTCATCGACCCTAACTAACTGATCTACAAGATGAAGCCGAAATCTCATTCGGCTACGCACTTGATCTCGCCTGAAACTGTGATACAAATCGAGATACATTATGTGATACCGCGATAGGGGAAAGCGGTGGTACGGCAACGGAAGCAGAATCGCTTTTTGCTCCTGCGCGACGGGCTCTATTACTACTGGCGGCGTGTTCCGAGGTCGGTCGAGCACCTGGACGACCGTGCGCCGTTTATCCGGCTCTCACTCAAAACTGACGATCTCGCTGAGGCTCGCGCGAAGCGCGATCTGCTTGAACAAGCGGACCGCACGTTTTGGGGAGCACTCTTCACCGATGGCGACGACGCGAAGGCGCTTGCCGCCTATCAGGTGGCGAGAGCCCGCGCCGAGGCCCTAGGCTTCACATACAAGGCCGCCAGTGAAATCGCGAACCTTCCGTTCGACGACATACTCCGAAGAATGACTATCATCAGCGACGTCCGGACGCCGATCGCGGTTGAGACCGCGATACTAGGCGGCGTGGAGCAGCCGAAAGTCAAAGTGTCTCACGCATTCGACATCTTCTGCGACGAGATCAGGGCGGCCGAGCTTGCCGGCAAGAGCGAGAAGCAAAGGGAGCAATGGAAGAAGGTCAAGAAGCTCGCGGTGACATCGTTCATCGCGGTCGTTGACGATCTGGCAATGATCGACATCACGCGAGACCACGCCAGGCAATTCTATCAGCACTGGGTCAAACGCCTCGCCCCAACAGACGGCAGTAAAAAGCGATCCGCCTCCTTGGGTAAACGCCGGATGGGTGACATGAGGATTCTCTATGAGGAATACTTCAAGCACCTCGGAGACATCGACAGGCAAAATCCATTCGATGGCCTTACCTTTAGTGAAAAATTCAAGCGATCGCGGCCGCCTTTCCCCATCGAGTGGGTGCGTGACAAGATATTTAAACCGGGCACACTCGCCGGCATGAACGCTGAAGCGCGCGGCATCGTCTTGGTGCTCAGCGAAACCGGTGCGCGGGGCGGGGAGATTTGCAATCTGCATAAGGACGTCATCAAGCTCGGCGACGCAGTTCCGCACATCCTTGTCGAACCGAGGCTTGACCCCGAAGATCCGCGCGAGATCAAGACCGTGTCGTCGATCAGGCGCATACCGCTCGTCGGCGTTGCGCTCGAAGTCATGAAGAAATTCCCGAATGGATTCCCGAGCTACAAGGAGAACGAGAATAATTTTTCGAGTGCAGCCGGAAAGTATTTCCGTGAGAACAAACTTTTTCCGACGAAGAAGCACGTCATCTATTCGCTCCGCCATACCTTTGAGGATCGCATGAAGGAGGCCAGGATCGACGAAGAGCTTCGCAGTATTTTGATGGGGCACTCCGTCGACAGGCCCAAGTACGGGTCTGGTGGCTCACTGAAACTGTATCAGGAAGAGATGATGAAGATCGTCTTTCCTTTCAACCCGGCAATCATTTAAGACGGTGGCGCGCGCGCATCATGCGATCTTCCTCGGCCCTAAGTGCGTCCAGTTCGGTCTCAATGCGCTCGTATATCGGCAGGTAAACAGCGCCACGTTTACCAGCGCGGTCAATCACCAGTGCCAGCCTGTCGAGGCAGTTTTCCAAAACCTCAGTACTTACCTCGACGCGAGGCTTCTTACTGTGAGGTGCTCGATGGCGATGTCGCATGTGGCCGCAGAATGGGTGACTTCTCGCCCATTCTGCGGCCTTCGCATCGGTAGGAAAGGGGCCGATCGGTCCGATCGCACGATCGGTCACAATGGCGAGCAAATACTGATTTCTGAAATCGGCGCTGTTCGCGACGGCCTGGGCCGGACTGTGTACCTACGGCTGGTTTACAGGGTTCTTCAGCTGGTACCCGCCTCGCAAATCTGCTAGCTGGAGTTAGCCGAGCGTCGTCTCGGCTTTTTTGTTGAGTGGGCAGATGCTGCGCGGACTGTTTGCGACGCCGTTGTGGGTACGACTGCGGTTTGTGAGCAACTCAACCGCAGCTAAGGCGACTATTTTGGTCCCGCTTATCGGGTATCTCATTCTCTTCAATGAGAAGGTGGTCGAGTTTCTGAACCTGGCCAAAGATATCGGCTCCCACGGTGGCGCAGAGGCTTCCTACCGGCTTATTTTGATCTACCTCGGCCTATGCGCTATTTCTCTGGGGGTTGTCGTTTACGGCTGGCTGTGCCCGAACGAGGTTAAGCACTATGGGAGCGCTTCAGCATTCGTCCAGGGAGATGGCCCGAGTCTCAGGGGATTCGTTATCGACGATATCGGCAGGGGACTGGAAAATTCCGCGCAACGCCCTAGGCTGCAGATTATAAGCGACGCGTTGAACGAGAAAATAAGACGCAGCGCAGCGACTGACGAAGATTCTGAGCGATACAGGATCGAGGTGCTGCATCTGTACTTTGAGCATCTGAACGAGAGCCATCCAACAGGGCGAAAGGTTTGCTTCTGGTCCTATTTGATCGGCTTCGGGCTAATGGCAGTCCCGTCGGCGCTCGTCTTTAAGAGCGTCATCATAATCCTGGCGCGTATGATCTGGGCGCATTTTTAGGTCCAGTCGAACTTCTTCCCCAAGAATATTTGACGATCGACAATTGCACCAACGTCATTGGTTGAAATCGGTTTGTCGTCGCCGCCGGATTTTTTCATCTCCAGTGCAAACCGAAGCACACGATTTCTAACCGTCTCAAGCAGGGCGATTATGACCGAGCCCGGAAGGG
Source organism: Bradyrhizobium sp. USDA3010 (assembly GCF_056429065.1). Lineage (NCBI taxonomy): Bacteria > Pseudomonadati > Pseudomonadota > Alphaproteobacteria > Hyphomicrobiales > Nitrobacteraceae > Bradyrhizobium > Bradyrhizobium sp. USDA3010. The sequence goes on along the minus strand of NZ_JBWJZD010000079.1, from coordinate 3,207 downwards.
ACTGCCACGCACGCAACAGCGTGTGGGTGGTGATGAACTGTTCCTGATACTTCGTTGTGAGATGAACCGGCCAAGGAATGGAGGCATCAGAAGTTTTGTCGGGCCGGCCTTCATACGAGGAAGCGGGCTGGAATAGCCGGAGTTCTTCGATGACTTTCCGATCGTCGGGTTTCATTACGCCGATATTGAGGGGCTGGCTGCTGATGTTCGAGGCTATGCCGGTGAACATGCCATAGGACCTGGCCGGGATGAGTCGGTACGTTGGCACTTCGTCGTCTTTGCCGTATCCGTCCAGCTCTCGGTCAATCCATGCCTTAAATGCCTCATTCGGAAACTTGCTTTCAAGGATTAGGCATTTCCTGAGAACATTGCCGATGGGCTCCTTGTCGTTAGATGCCAACTCAATAAGTTCGTCCAGAAAGTTCATAGTCTCTTCCCCGGCATACGTGAGCTACCATCTGGCAAGCAGAACCAACCAGCCGATCCAGCTTAATAGGCCAAGGGCTGTGCCGTAACGGCCAATACACGAGAGATGCGACTTTCGAGAAGCCGGTCAATCCGGTTCGCGAGAGACTGGCCTGCTGTTTTGAGTTTGCCGCGGAGGGCAAGCTCTATGACATGGCGAAAAAAGTGAACCTTCGTGTTGGTCGATTCATTCATCCGGATGAATTCACGCCGGCTAAAGCACTCGGGTTCCTCCTTGCCTTCAAGAAAACCCTTTGGCATGTCGCCTTGCAGCAGCATCAGGTTTGGAAGCTGCTTGTGAGGTGCATAGTCCGGGCCATAACGCTCGCGCAGGATATCATTCAAATTAAGCCTGACCTCGACCGGTATGTTGGGGGCGTCCAGGCCGGTCAACTTCCGGTATCGATGCTCAAGGTGTTCAAAACCGAATAATTGGCCCCTCATATTCCAGTGTATCCAATGCATTAAACGGCGGTCACGCGCGAATTTGTAGAACCTTGAGAGGAGGTCCATCTCAATCTCATCGAGATTGGCGTCAACGTCGTCCTTTCGGATATTGAGCAGATCGGCCGATAGGTGAAATGCAAAGCTCTGCGTCTGTCCCGTGGCGTGGTGCATGACCACAATGGACGTGATCCTAGGGGAATGACCCTCCAGGTTCTCGTCGAACAGCATTTCGGACGAATAGTGTATGATAAAATACTGCGCCGGGTTCTTCCGGATTGCCTTGAAAAATGATCTTGCGTCCACCATCAAAGTCCCCGCGTCCGGCTAGGGCATGGAATTCAAAATGACACAGATTCCGCCAGCGCTGATCGGCACAACAGCGCCGATTCTCGACACACACTATACCCATGCGGAACTCAATGCCCTCTTTATGCAGGCAGGATTTCCCGGCGATCCGCCCGAAGGAAACAAAACCCAGAAATGCCTCTCCTGGTTGCGACGCGCAAACACGGAGTGTGCTGATCCGCTTAGCTTATTTGGCACGCTGATAGCGGAAATGATGGATGTCGAGCCCACGCCCTGGCGTCTGGAGCAGTATGCGAAAGATGGGGATGCTCGCGAGAGGATCAAAACTGTCCTTGAAAAGGAGCAGCTAAGCTACCGGCGCGGCGGGTACATCATCGGGGCCCACCTCAAAGGACCATCTAAGTCTTTGGGAGAACGGCTCAAGGCAGGCGGGTTGGCGGCGGTAGACCTTGAATACCAGCGGGCCTACAACTCGATAGCCTCAGACCCAGGCGCCGCCGTCACGGCCGCATGTGCGATTGTTGAGGCCGTTTGCAAGCATTATCTTGAAACAGAAACTATTCCGCTTCCAAACAAACAGACCATTGCGCCGCTTTGGACCGAAGTCGCCAAAAACCTTGGTCTGTCACCAGGTCAGATGGCCGACGACGATCTCAAACAAATCCTGTCTGGTCTCTTCAGCATCGCTGCCGGCGTGGGCGCACTCCGAACCCATGAAGGGTCAGCGCATGGTCACGGTAATAAAACCTACAAAATCGAGGCCCGACATGCACGTCTCGCGGTCCACGCCGCACATACGATGGCGCTGTTTATTTTGGAGACGTGGGAAGCCCGCGGGCGAAAGAAATGACGGCAAAAACGTTCGACGAGTTGCTGGATATTTCAGAGTTCGATGGCCAGTCGCTGCTGGCGAGATACATTCACCACGGCGGCGACATCAATAATTTTGCCACGACGTGGGAGTATGTGTCGTTCAGCTACAGCCTGGCGTTCGACGAGCTTGCGCGGAAGGCATATGAACCAGGCCATCGCGTCAGTAACTTGAGCATTCCGCTCTTCTTCCTTGCGCGCCATTCAATAGAGCTGGCGATTAAAACCGCAATTCTAGAATACGCTAGAACGGATGAGGCGGTCCCAAAGACAGACGGTCACGACCTCGTTGTGCTCTGGAACGAGCTTTCGGGCTGCATGGAGCGATGGGGATGTGCAGCGACAGACGACTGGGGTGTTATCGTCGCCAAGCAGATAGCCGATATTCAAGAAGTGGACCCTAAGGGGGACCGATTTCGCTATCCCACCGATATCAAAGGCAAGCGGTTCGAACTGACCCACGTTGAACTAGAAGGGCTGATCCGAGCCCACAACAGCATCACAACGTATCTCGATGCGTGCGCGACCATGCACTCAGAAGGATATCGCGGTTGATGCTTGTCAACCTAATTCTGACTATGCGCATATTTCTCGGTCATCGCCAACTGAGCAGGTCATTCGAGATGAAGCAGCTCTTTAAGCAGTGGTGGGACGGGAGATATGTCCCGCCGGATAATCCTCCGGGCACTTCGGTCTTTATCATACAGGGCACCTGCGAGCGGCACTGGACTTCTAAAGCCGCCCAGGTGGTTGCCGACTTCTGAAGCATTGGCAGTGGTGTTTCAGTGCGACCTTTGCGACGATTGGACTGCTTATCGCGGCTATGAAGCTTTGAGGGGGCGTCATGGGAAAGCCGCCAGTGCCCACCCAAAGCGAAGCAATTTCTAAAATAGCCAGAGCATTGATACCTCCGCCTCCCGGAGAGGTGGAGAAGGCTAAGCTTTATCATTAGGCCGGACGAGCCGTAGTGGAGTTATCAAACGCTGAGAACTTGCGTAAGCGGCAAGCTGAGGCCGTCAGGCGGCGTGGTTCCATGGCATAAGTACGTCGATTTGGCTGCTCGGCCAGCCATTGGCGATACGCTGAAGCGTGAGGGTGAGCCAGGCGAACGGATCGACG
>NZ_JBWJZD010000078.1:0-15988 GCF_056429065.1 Bradyrhizobium sp. USDA3010 | reverse complement strand
ATACTTCGACGTATCCATACCAATGCGGATAATCTGGTTCACGGACGGCTCCCATGTATGAGATCTAGACAACCTCATTCTGGCACACCGATGCCGTAGGGGGCCGTCCACACCATCAACCACAGGGCCGCGTTGTTGAAGCGCGCTGTGGCCCCAGCTCTTCAAGACAATTCGCATTCGTGGTTATGGGGCCCGGCTTTCGCCGGGACGACGGAAGCTAGTTTGGCGACGGAGCTAATTCGTCGGCAGCGGGACCTGATCGTCGATCAGGCTGTCGAGCGCGGCCTTCACGTCGGTCTTGGCGTCGATCACGCCGGCCTGCTGCAAGGCCAGGCCCGCAGCCAGGATCGACTCGCGCTGGGGGCCACCGATCCGGCTGTGGGTCAGCTCGGTGCGCTCCTTGAGCTGCTTGTCGACCACGGCATCCGGCAGCTTGGTGACGGCGATGAAGGTCTTCTTCAGCTCGTCATTATTCGCCAGCGAATATTTTCGCGCCTCCTCGTAAGCTCCGAGCACGCGGCGGACGATATCGGGGTGCGCTTTCAAAAACTCCTCGCGCACATTGAGGATGCCCCAGGTGTTGGCGTCGGCCTTGCGGTAGAACAGTTTTGCGCCATCCTCGACCTCCGTCTGCGCCATCATCGGGTCGAGGCCGGCCCAGGCGTCGACGTCGCCGCGGATCAGCGCAGTCTTGCCGTCGGCGTGCTGCAGCAGCACCGGCGTAATATCCTTTTCGGTCAGACCGGCGCCGAGCAGCGCGCGGACCAGGAAGATGTGCGGGTCGGTCCCACGCGTCACCGCGACGCGCTTGCCCTTGAGGTCGGCAACCGACGCGATCCTGGAATCCTTTGTCGTGACCAGCGCGGTCCATTCGGGGCGCGAATAGACATAGATCGACTTGATCGGGTTGCCGTTGATCCGGGCGACCAGCGCGGCCGAGCCCGCGGTCGAGCCGAGATCGATCGAGCCGGCATTGAGGAATTCGAGCGCCTTGTTGGAGCCGGCCGACTGAACCCAGACGATGCTGATGCCGTCCTTGGCGAACTCCTTCTCCAAGAGGCCCTTCTGCTTCAGGACCATCGACACCGGATTGTAGGTCGCCCAGTCGATCCGGATCTCCTTCAGCGCGTCGGCGGCGAACGCCGCGCCGGGCAAGAACGTCGAGACCGCGAGCAGCGCCGCAAACGCGCGCCGGGAAAAATTCTGCATTCGTCGACCCCCTTGGGTTGAATAAGAAACACACTTCTAATTCAATGAGTTAGCCTTGCGGTCAACGAGAAAATCTCTACCCTTTGTTTGGCGGCGCGAGCACAGGCTTGCGCTGGGTGCCCAGGAAACAGAATGGAGCTGCTGTCCATATACTTTGGTCAGTGACAGCAACAGCTTGGTCCGATATCGGATGAACCTATGGACAGCGTCGTAGCCGAAGTCCGCTCTGAAGCGGATGGTCGTTTCGAGACCGAGCGGATCACCGCGGCGGTCAATGCACTCGCCGAACAGCATGCCGGCCGCGAGGACCAGTTCCGCGCCGCGATGGCGCAGCTGCTCAAGGCCGAGCTGATCGCGGCGCGCGCCACGGCGCAGGAGCTGCTGCTGAAGGACCGTCATGGCCGGCGCTGCGCCGAACGGCTCTGCTTCGTGCAGGACGAGATCATCCGCATCCTCTACGCGGCGGCGACCCGGCATCTCTACCACTCGCCGATCCCCTCGGGGGCCGAACGCATGGCGGTGGTCGCGACCGGCGGCTATGGCCGCGGGTTGATGGCGCCGGAGTCCGACATCGATCTGTTGTTCATCCTGCCCTACAAGCAGACCGCCTGGGGCGAGCAGGTCGCCGAAGCCATTCTCTATTGCCTCTGGGACATGGGGCTGAAGGTCGGCCACGCCACGCGCTCGGTCGATGAATCGATCCGCCAGGCACGCGGCGACATGACGATCCGCACCGCGATCCTGGAGACGCGCTTCCTGACCGGCGACCAGCCGCTCTATGACGAGCTGGTCGAACGCTTCGACAAGGAAGTGGTGCAGGGCACCGCGGCGGAATTCGTCACCGCCAAGCTCGCCGAGCGCGAGGAGCGGCATCGCCGCGCCGGCCAGTCGCGCTATCTGGTCGAGCCCAACGTCAAGGACGGCAAGGGCGGGCTGCGCGACCTGCATACGCTGTTCTGGATCGCGAAATACGTCTACCGCGTGCGCGAGACCGATGAGCTGCTGGAACGCGGCGTGTTCGACGCACAGGAGTACCGCACGTTCCGCCGCTGCGCCGACTTCCTGTGGTCGGTGCGCTGCAATTTGCACTTCTTCGCCGGACGCGCCGAGGAGCGGCTGTCGTTCGACATGCAGCGCGAGATCGCGGTGCGCCTCGGCTACACCTCGCATCCCGGCATGCAGGACGTCGAGCGCTTCATGAAGCACTACTTCCTGATCGCGAAAGACGTCGGCGACCTCACCGCGATCCTGTGCGCCAAGCTCGAGGAGGAGCACAACAAGCCAGCGCCGGTGCTGAGCCGGATGGTGGCGCGGCTGCGGCCCGGCATCAAGCGGCGGCGGGTGGCCGGCAGCGACGACTTCATCGTCGACAACAACCGCATCAACCTCGCCGCCCCTGATGTGTTCAAGCACGATCCGGTCAACCTGATCCGTATCTTCCGCCTCGCGCAGCAGAACAACCTCGCCTTCCACCCCGACGCGATGCGGACGGTGACGCGCTCGCTGAAGCTGATCAACACCCAGCTCCGCGACAGCGAGGAAGCCAACCGCCTGTTCATGGAGATCCTGACCTCGAACGACGCGGAGACCGTGCTGCGGCGGATGAACGAGACCGGTGTGCTCGGCCACTTCATCCGCGCCTTCGGCAAAATCGTGTCGATGATGCAGTTCAACATGTATCACCACTATACGGTGGACGAGCATCTGCTCCGCTGCATCGGCTTCCTGCAGGACATCGAGCGCGGCGGCAACGAGGAGTTCACCGTCGCCAGCGACCTGTTCCGCAAGATTCGTCCCGAGCACCGCCCGGTGATCTATATCGCGACCCTGCTGCACGACATCGCCAAGGGCAGGCCTGAGGATCACTCGATCGCCGGCGCCAAGGTGGCGCGGCGGCTATGCCCGCGGCTCGGCTTCTCCGCCGCCGATACCGAGCTGGTGGCGTGGCTGATCGAGGAACATCTGACGATGTCGACGGTGGCGCAATCGCGCGATTTGTCGGACCGCAAGACCATCGAGAATTTCGCCGCCGTGGTGCAGTCGGTCGAGCAGATGAAGCTGCTCACGATCCTGACCACCGCCGACATCCGCGGCGTCGGCCCGGGCGTCTGGAACGGCTGGAAGGCGCAGCTCCTGCGCACGCTGTATTACGAGACCGAGCCGGTGCTGACCGGCGGCTTCTCCGAGGTCAACCGCGCCCAGCGCATCGCGGTGGCGCAGGCCGAGTTCCGCCGCGCCTTCACCGAATGGCCGGAGGTCGAGCTCAACGCCTATATCGGCCGGCACTACCCGGCGTATTGGCTCAAGGTCGAGTTGCAACGCAAGATCCGCCAGGCGCGCTTCATCCGCGCCAGCGAGCAGGCCGGCCACAAGCTGGCGATCAATGTCGGCTTCGACGAGGTCCGTGCCGTCACCGAGCTCACGATTCTGGCGACCGACCATCCCTGGCTGCTGTCGATCATCGCGGGCGCCTGCGCCTCCGCCGGTGCCAACATCGTCGACGCGCAGATCTACACCACGACCGACGGCCGCGCGCTCGACACCATCTCGATCTCGCGCGAATACGATCGCGACGATGACGAGGGCCGCCGCGCGACGCGGATCGGCGAGATGATCGAGCAGGTGCTGGAAGGCAAGCTCAGGCTGCCCGAGGCGGTGGCGAAGCGCGCGGTGCGCAGCAAGGCGCGGCCGTTCATCGTCGAGCCCGAAGTGACCATCAACAACCAGTGGTCCGACCGCTACACCGTGATCGAGGTCTCCGGCCTCGACCGCCCCGGCCTGCTCTACCAGCTGACCACCGCGATCTCGAAGCTCAACCTCAACATCGCCTCGGCGCATGTCGCGACCTTCGGCGAACGCGCCCGCGACGTGTTCTATGTCACCGACCTGCTCGGCGCCCAGATCAACGCGCCGACCCGGCAGGCCGCGATCAAGAGCGCGCTGCTGCATCTGTTGTCGACCGAGGACCAGGCGGCGAAGCCTGCGGCGTGAAGAGCCGCTCTCCACCCGTCATGCCCAGATGCGCCATGGCGCATCTGAGGGACTGAGCCCGGAATCCATCAGGGCCGGGGCTAGACGGGGAGTGGATTCCGGGCTCTCGCGGAGGCTGTTGTCGGACCCGTTTTGCGCGACCCAGGCGTGAGCAGCCAGCGCGTCGGTCCCGGCAGCCTGCCGGACCTAGATCCAGAGCGGGCTACGACCCTGGATCCGGCACGTTCAATTGCGGCTGCAGCGCCGCGAGGCTTGCCCCCAGCAAGGCCAGGTAGCTCGCCTGACAGAGCACAACGCTCAAATCGAAGACGTCGAGCAGATCGATCCAGGAATTGTCGGCCTGCACGGTCGCTGCTTGCTTGCCGCCGTCGATCACGGAGGGCTGGAAGCTGCGGTTGCGTCTCTGAGGTGTCGTCTCGCACGTGACGTCGTCGGAGCAAAGGATCAGATGCAGGCGCGTGTTGGGCATTTCAATCTCCCGTCTCTGATTGGCGATTGCTGAACCCGAAAGGCCTCTACTGTCATCGAGTTACCCAATAAGCGTAGCCACCGGGAGGAAACCGGCCATTGAACGGAGGTTGATCCGGCCGTTACATTCGGATGGGGACGACATACTTTGGTTTAGCCGCAACCGGGGCCTGAGTTGGTTCGGCGATTGCGCTTTCCGCGCGATCTCGCGGTACGCGAGCGGATCGCCTAAATCGCCTCCACGATCCCGTTCGGACGTCGAGAAAGCTGCTAGTATGCAGTTTGTTAGGAGGGCGACGTTGTCGCCGCTGATGATAGCGGTCACCTAGCGACGCAGCGCGGCCCATGACGGCCGAGTGCTGGACGGCCAAGTGCTGGATAGCCAAGTGCTGGTGCTGCCGATGATGCGCATCCCGACCACGAGGTCTTGGTCGGCCGAGCAATGGCTGCTCGGCGGCATGGTGCTGGCTTTGGCCGCAACCTGCATTGGGCTGCTGCTTGGTCCGCAGCCGGCAGCTTCCGCCCATCTGATTGCGCTGGCGCTGCTGATCGCCTCGCTTGCCGCCGCATTGCTGATGATGGGGGTGGTGGGGCGCACCCACAGGCAGATGGAAGCCATGTTGCGCGGCCGGGCCAGCGGCGAAGAGCGCGCAATAGAGGCCCTGCGGAACAGCGAAGCGCAATGGAGGGAGGTGTTCGAGCACAATCCGGTCATGTACTTCATGGTCGACGCCACGGGTCTCGTGCTGTCGGTCAACACGTTCGGCGCGGCACAACTCGGCTACACCGTCGACGAATTGCTTGGACAATCCGTGCTGCGGGTCTTTGCCGCCGAGGACCGAGAGATGGTCCAGCGCAACGTCGCGGCGTGCCTCGAGAACATCGGCCAAACCCACAATTGGGAAATCCGGAAGGTCCGCAAGGACGGTTCAAGACTTTGGGTTCGTGAAAATGCCAAGGCCGTGCGGCGGCAGGACGACCGATTGATCGTGCTGATCGCATGCGAGGATATCACCGAGCGCAAACAGGCCGAAAACGCGCTACAGCAGAGCGAAATGTACCTGAGCGAAGCCCAGCGATTGAGCCACACCGGCAGCTTTGGCTGGCACGTCGCCAGCGGTGAGGTGATCTGGTCGGAAGAGACGTTCAGGATCTTCGGATTCGACAGGGCTCCTTCCATCAAGCATGCCACGGTCCTTCAACGCATCCATCCGGATGATCGCGGCCGCGTGCAACGGACCGTCGACAGCGCCTCGCTCGACGGCAAGGACTTCGAGCACGGCTACCGATTGCTGATGCCGGACGGCGCGATCAAATATGTTCACGCCAGGGCGCATGCGGTGACCACCCCCTCGGGCGACACCGAATTCATCGGAGCGGTCACCGACGTGACCGCCCGCAAGCGCGCCGAAGCGGAGTTGCACGAAGCGCAGACCAACCTCGCGCACGTCACGCGCGTGACGGCACTCGGCGAGCTCGCCGCATCGATCGCCCATGAAGTGAACCAGCCGCTCGCCGCCGTGGTCGCCAACGCCGCGGCATGCCTGCGCTGGCTCAACCGGGCGGCTCCCGATCTGAATGAAGCGCGCGGGGCGGTCAGGTCGATCATCAGCGACGGCAACCGGGCCGGCGAGGTCATCCAGCGCGTCCGCGCGCTGGTGAACAAGACGACCGGTGAGATGGCGCCGCTCGACATCAATGAAGCCATCAACGAGGTGATCAGCCTGGTGCAGCATGAACTGCAGAGCCACCTTGTATCCCTGCAGCTCGACCTCGCTCCCGCGCTCCCGCCCGTCGTCGCCGACCGCATCCAGCTGCAGCAAGTCATCCTCAACCTTGTCGTCAACGGCATCGAGGCGATGCAGCCGGTCACGGACAGGCCACGGGAACTCGTGATCCGGACACGCCATGACGATGCCGGGCAGATCCTGGTCACGGTCACCGACTGTGGTGTCGGGGTTGCGACGGAGAATGCCGAACGGCTGTTTGACGCCTTCTACACCACCAAGGCCAGCGGCATGGGAATGGGGTTGTCGATCTGCCGCTCGATCGTCGAAGCCCACCGAGGGCGCCTGTCCATGTCCAGAAATATCGGCCCTGGCACGACGTTCCAGTTCACCCTGCCGCTGCATCAGGAGGATCATGCATGGTGATTGGACGCGCGGCATCGCCTCCCGCCCTTGCGAACGTCGAGGATCCGATCGTGTTCGTCGTCGACGACGATTTGTCGGTGCGAGACTCGCTGAGCAATCTTTTCCGGTCGGTCGGCCTGCGGACCGCAGCGTTCGGGTCGGCCCATGAATTTCTGCAGCACACGCTCCCCGATGTTCCAAGCTGCCTGATCCTGGACATCAGGCTGCCCCGGCTGAGCGGCCTCGACTTCCAGGCGGAGCTCGCCAAAGCCGACATTCATATTCCGATCATCTTCATGACCGGCCATGGCGATATCCCGATGACGGTCCGAGCCATGAAGGCCGGAGCCGTCGACTTCCTGACCAAGCCGTTCCGCGATCAGGACATGCTGGATGCCGTCACGACTGCGATCGAACGCGACAGAACTCGCCGCAATGAGGCCAAGGCGCTCGCGAACCTGCGTGCAGCCTTCGCGACCCTGACCCCTCGTGAGCGCCAGATCATGAGCCTCGTCACCGCGGGGCTCATGAACAAGCAGGTCGCCGCCGAAATCGGCGTAGCCGAGATCACAGTCAAGATACACCGCGGGCACATCATGCGGAAAATGGCGGCGAAGTCGTTGCCTGATCTGGTCAGGATGGCGCAGATCCTCGGGATCAAGCAGGCATCCGGCGGCGCGCAAACCTAAGTATGATTCTCCGGCCGCGGCAGACGACGCACTGTGGCTCCGTGATCGCAGACACCAGAGGCCCCTCTGGCCGTTCCAGGAAAGCCCTCCTTGTCCAACCCGGTGATATCAATCGTCGATGATGACATGTCGGTCCGCACCGCAACCGACAATCTGGTCAGGTCGCTTGGCTACGCGGCCCAGACCTACGCGTCGGCCGAAGAATTCCTGCATTCGCCGCGACTGAACGACACCTCCTGCGTGATAGCCGATGTCAGGATGCCGGCCATGAGCGGGCTCGACCTGCAGGCGCGCCTGATTGCCGACGGCCGGCGCCTTCCGTTCATTTTCATCACGGCCTTCTCCGTCGAAGCCGATCGGGCCCGAGCCATGGAGGCAGGCGCGATCTGCTTTCTGATCAAGCCGTTCGACGGAGATGCGCTGGTCGAATGCCTCGATGCTGCTCTCGCACAGCATGGCACAGCGACGCGCGGGTGAGTTAAAATCGAGTATACGCAAGGATGATGCCGAGAAACATCTGGACAAGTTGCACATCGACGGTGGCCGCGCGAGATTTCGCGGCGCCGTCCCTCAAGAAGGCCGACGGTGACGACAGCATCAGACATTTTTGATTGGCAAATGGCAGTTCCTCGGAGGGAAGTCGCCATGCGTACGGAACCGCGCTGCGCCCAGTGTGACAGTGAAGATGCCAAGATCATCTGCCTGCGAAATCCGGCGGGTGAACGCTACTGCGGACGGCTCTGTCTTCACAAGGGTCAGGAGAACTTCATTCGCTGGCTTTGGCGCGCGAATGCGGAGGCAGCATCATGACCGGCCGTTGCGGGAACCCAGGATGCCGGCGGCCCTTCGGACTGATCCGGCACAGCTGGCATTTCGAGCAGTTCTGCTCGACGAAGTGCCGCGAGATCTACAAGCGGCAGCTGGAGCGCAACAAGGTCTATTGGAAGTGGCTCTATCCCCTCCGAGAGCCGGCGGCTCATCGGAAAAGCTGATCTGACGGCGAAGACCAGATTTTTGTTTGACGCGTTTTCTTCAGGCGAACCGGCTATTTCGCTCGGAACCGCGCCAGCAACGCTCAAGGAGATCCGATGACGACGGTCGATGCGATGCTGGTGGGAGCGATCCTCGCGTGGGTGCCTTCGCTCATCGTATTCCTCTACATCGTGCGCGATCTGCGCAACATGCCGCGCGAGGATCTCGATTGATCGTCTCACTGCGGCCGAGTACGGCCGCTATATCTCGACACCCTCGTGGCGCAGCAGCCAGCGCTTGCGCTCCAGTCCGCCGCCATATTTGACCAGCGAGCCATTGGCGCTGATCAGGCGGTGACAGGGCACGACGACGCTGATCGGGTTGGAGCCGTTGGCGTGGCCGACCGCGCGCATTGCATTCGGCACTTTCAGCCTCATAGCCAGCGCGCCGTAACTCATGGTGGTACCCGGCGGAATTTTCGGCAACGCGTGCCAGACCTTCTGCTGGAACGGCGTGCCGGCGACGCGCCATTCGACATCGGTCAGGCGATCGAGATCGCCCTGGAAGTAATCGCCGAGCGCCTCGCGCATCGCAGCCGGCGCGCGGCCGTCCCGCAGCGTCACGGCGCCATAGTGCAGCCGCAGCAGGTCGAGCATGCGCCCTTCATAGTCGTCCCAGTCGAGCGCGCGCAGCACGCCGTCGTCATCGCTCACCAGCAGCGCGGTGCCGATCGGCGTCTTGAGGCGGTCGAGCTTGAAGGTTTGTGCGGTCTTGCGGTCGGCCATATCAGTCACTCTGGAACGTCATTGCTCTGGAAACAGGTCGCTCGGCATACAATTCACCGTGCGCGTGCTAGCGTCCACCCGAATTCCGGTGAGAGCGTTTTCGAGCGAAGTGGACACCGGTTCGCGTGAAGAGAACACGTCAAAATGAGAATCTTGAGCTTCGGTTCTGATTCAATCAGAACCGAAGCTCTGGGGGGACCGCAATATGCTTTTGCTTGCCAATGTCCTGGTCGCGGTGGTGGCCGCGCTGCACGTCTATCTCCTTGTGCTCGAGATGTTCCTGTGGACCAAGCCGCTCGGGCTGAAGACCTTCCGCAACTCGATCGAGAAGGCGACCGACTCGGCGGTGCTTGCCGCCAATCAGGGACTCTATAACGGCTTCCTCGCCGCCGGACTGATCTGGGGCCTGGTGCACGGCAATGCCGCCTTCGCCTTCCAGATCAAGACATTCTTCCTGCTCTGCGTGATCGTCGCCGGCGCCTATGGCGCCGCCACCGTCAGCCGGCGCATCCTTTATGTGCAGGCGGCCCCCGCGGCGCTCGCGCTGATCCTGCTCTGGCTCGCCTGACGCGACATCGCGCGCAGGGGCATCGCCTTGCAATGCCCCCGCCCTTCCTCCATCATCCCTGATAACGGTGACATCCGCGGGTTTGAGCCTTGCGGACAAGATCACCGGCAACATGGGAGGTCACGGACATGAGGAGCGCGCAATTGCTCGCTGCGACAGCGCTTGCCATCGCGTTGTCGGTTACATCGGCCACCGCGCAGAAGAAATACGACATCGGCGCGACCGACACCGAGATCAAGATCGGCCAGACCGTGCCGTTCTCGGGCCCCGCATCCGCCTATGCCGGCATCGGCAAGACCCAGGCGGCCTACATCAAGATGATCAACGATCAGGGCGGCATCAACGGCCGCAAGCTGAACCTGATCCAGTATGACGACGCCTATTCGCCGCCGAAGGCGGTCGAGCAGGTGCGCAAGCTGGTCGAGGGCGACGAGGTGCTGTTCACCTTCCAGATCATCGGCACCCCGTCAAATGCCGCCGTGCAGAAATATCTGAATGCCAGGAAGGTGCCGCAGCTGCTGGCCTCCACCGGCGCCTCGCGCTTCTCCGATCCGCAGAACGCGCCGTGGACGATCGCCTTCAACCCGAACTACCAGTCCGAGGGACGCATCTACGCCAAATACATCCTGGCCAATCACCCGAACGCCAAGATCGGCATCTTCTACCAGAACGACGATCTCGGCCGCGACTACATCACCGGCCTGAAGAGCGGGCTCGGCGACAAGGCCGCGAGCATGATCGTCGCCGAGGTGTCCTACGAGCTGACCGACCCGACCGTCGATTCCCAGATCGTCAAGCTGAAGGCGGCCGGCGTCGACCTGCTCTATAACGCGTCGACGCCGAAATTCGCAGCTCAGGCGATCCGCAAGGTCGCGGACCTTGACTGGCACCCGGTGCATATCCTCGACATCAATGCGAGCCCGGTATCGGCGACGCTGAAGCCGGCCGGCCTCGACATCTCCAAGGGCATCATCTCGACCAATTACGGCAAGGACCCCGCCGATCCACAGTGGAAGGACGATCCCGGCGTGAAGGCCTATTTCGCCTTCATGGACAAGTATTACCCGGAGGGCGACAAGCTCAACACTGTCAACACCTACGGCTATTCGACGGCCGAGCTCCTTGTCCAGGTGCTCAAGCAGTGCGGCGACGACCTCACCCGCGAGAACCTGATGAAGCAGGTGACCAGCCTGAAGAAGTTCGTGCCGAGCCTCGCGCTGCCCGGCATGTCGATCACGACCGGACCGAACGACTATCGCATCAACAAGCAGATGCAGATGATGAAGTTCAACGGCGAACGCTGGGAGCTGTTCGGCCCGATCATCGAGGACACCGGACCGGCGGGTTAGGCAGCCATCTCCGGCCACGAAAGCCGGCGCAGCGCATCCGCGCTACGCCGTTTCTTTTTGCGCCGCCCCCTACTTTCGTTGACTGAAATTGCTCGCCTTTTCGGCATCCGTCGTCTTGCGTCGCAGCAACGGTTCCTCCAGTATCCCGGCCCAGCGATGGCGACCGCGGGACCTTGAACCCGCGGACAAGATCATCGGCCAACCATCAGTCACGTGAGGAAAACAGCATTATGAGGAATGGGATTTTCCACCTGGTCACGGGAACGGCGCTCGCGATCGCGCTGTCTGCAACGTCGGCCTCCGCGCAAAAGAAATACGATCCCGGCGCGAGCGACACCGAGATCAAGATCGGCCAGACCGTCCCCTTCTCGGGACCGGCTTCCGCCTATGCCTCGATCGGCAAGACCCAGGCGGCCTATTTCAAGATGATCAACGATCAGGGCGGCATCAACGGCCGCAAGATCAACCTGATCCAGTATGACGACGCCTATTCGCCGCCGAAGGCCGTCGAGCAGGTGCGCAAGCTCGTCGAGAGCGACGAAGTGCTCTTGACCTTTCAGATCGTCGGCACACCGTCGAACGCCGCGGTGCAGAAATATCTCAACGCCAAGAAGGTGCCGCAGCTGTTCGCCGCCACCGGCGCCTCGAAGTTCACCGATCCGAAGAACTTCCCGTGGACGCTCGGCTTCAATCCGAACTACTTCGTCGAAGGCCGCATCTACGGCCAGTACATCCTGAAGGAGCATCCGAACGCCAAGATCGGCGTGCTCTATCAGAACGACGACCTCGGCAAGGATTATCTGAACGGCATCAAGGCCGGCCTCGGCGACAAGGCCGCCAAGATGATCGTGGCCGAAGCCTCCTATGAGGTCTCCGACCCGACCATCGATTCCCAGGTGATCAAGATCAAGGACGCCGGCGCCGACCTGTTCTTCTCGGCCTCGACGCCGAAGCAGGCAGCGCAGGCGATCAAGAAGATTGCCGAGCTCGGCTGGCATCCGGTCCACATCGTCGACATCAACGCCACGTCGGTCGGCGCCGTGCTGCAGCCGGCAGGCTTGGAGGCCTCCAAGGGCCTGATCTCGACCAACTACGGCAAGGATCCGGCCGATCCGCAGTGGAAGGACGATCCGGGCATGAAGCGCTATTTTGACTTCATGGCCAAGTACTATCCCGACGGCGACAAGAACTCGAACTTCAACACCTACGGCTACTCGACCGCCCAGCTGATGGTGCATGTCCTGAAGCAGTGCGGCGACGAGCTGACGCGCGAGAACGTGCTGAAGCAGGCCACCAACCTGAAGAACGTCGACCTCGACATGGCGCTGCCCGGCATCAAGGGCAACACCACGCCGAACGACTATCGCGTCAACAAGCAGCTGCAGATGATGAAGTTCAACGGCGAGCGCTGGGAGCTGTTCGGCCCGATCCTCGAGGACGCCGGCCCGGCGGGCTAGCGGTTCTTGCGGATTTGAAACGCGATCGGCGGCCTCCAGGCCGCCGATTTGTTTTTGGACCTTCCACACCAATCCCCGTCACCCTGAGGAGCCGCGAAGCGGCGTCACGAAGGGTCGACGGCCACCAGCCGGGCCGTGCACGCTTCGAGGCTCGCTCCGCTCGCACCTCAGCATGACGGGGAAGGAGATGAGCCGCCCTCGCGCTAATCCGATCTCACGTCGGAATCTCGCCAAAATTCTTCCCGACCGGCAGCACGGCGTGTCGGATCAACCGCGAATCCTCCACGCCGGCCTGGCGATGCTTCACCGCCTCGCGATAGACGGGATCACGGATCATTTCGACGAAGGCGGCGACGCTTGGATACTCCGCGATGAAACAGTGATCCCAGCGCTCCTCTTGCGGACCGATCAGCATCAGCTCGAAGCGGCCCTGCCAGACGATGCGCCCGCCGAGGCGTTCGAACACCGGGCCGCTCTCGCGGCCATAGGCGGCATAGGCCTCCGCGCCGGTCGCCTTGCGGCCGTCGGGATAGGCAGCCCATTCGCGTAAGCGCACCAGATTGAGCATGTGGATCGGGCCCGGCCGGTTGTTGTCCCGGAATTGCGCGAAGACGTCCTTTGTCGGATCGATATGGCCCATGCAGAGCTCCTTTTCCCTTGTTCCATCTCTATCTAACACGCGCCGCCTCACCTCCTAATCCCCCGTTAAGCTTTGCGTAACCGCCCCTTAAACCGGGAACGCTAGCGTGCGCCCCTGTCAGGGTGTGAGCATTGCGGATGGCGTGGGGACGTAAAAAAGGCGGTGCGCGCAAGGAGCCGCTGTTCGGGCTTCCGGCCGCGCTTGCCGACCTCAGACTGTCGCCCTCCGATCGCGTTCCCGGCGGCGGCGACGATACGCCCGCCAAATCCAAACCCAAAAGCAACGATTCCGGTAGCGAGAAACCGCGCCCGTCGCGCAGCGGCAGCAAGCGGCGGAGCAAGTCGCGCGGCTTTGGGATCGGCCGGCTGTTCTATTGGACCGCGGTGCTCGGCCTGTGGGCGGGCATTGTGGTGATCGGTGTCGTGGTGTGGGTCGGCGCGCATCTGCCGCCGATCCAGTCCCTGGAAATTCCCAAGCGTCCGCCGACGATCCAGATCGTCGGCATCGACGGCAGCGTGCTGGCACAGCGCGGCGAAATGGCCGGCGCCAACATCGCGTTGAAGGACCTGCCGCCCTATCTGCCGAAGGCGTTCATCGCCATTGAAGACCGCCGCTTCTATTCGCATTTCGGCGTCGACCCGCTCGGCATCTTACGCGCGGCCGTCACCAATGTGCTGCATCGGGGTGTATCGCAGGGCGGTTCGACCTTGACGCAGCAGCTCGCCAAGAACCTGTTCCTGACCCAGGAGCGCACCATGCAGCGCAAGCTGCAGGAGGCCGAGCTCGCACTGTGGCTGGAACGCAAGCATTCCAAGAACGAGATCCTCGAGCTCTATCTCAACCGCGTCTATTTCGGTTCCGGCGCCTACGGCGTCGAGGCCGCCGCCCAACGCTATTTCGGCAAGTCGGCGAAGAACGTAACCTTGCCGGAAGCCGCGATGCTCGCGGGCCTCGTCAAGTCGCCGTCGCGGCTGGCGCCGAACCGCAACCCGGAAGGCGCTGAACAGCGCGCGCAGGTCGTGCTCGCGGCGATGGCCGACGCCAAGTTCATCACCGAGGCGCAGGCAAAGGCCTCGATCGGGCAGCCCTCGATTGCGGTGAAGCCAGCCGGCGCCGGCACCGTGAACTACGTCGCCGACTGGATCGGCGAAGTGCTCGACGACCTGGTCGGCCAGATCGACCAGGACATCATCGTGCAGACCACGATCGATCCGAAGCTGCAGAACGTCGCCGAAGCCGCGGTGATCGACGAGCTCGCCGCCAAGAGCGTGAAGTTCAATGTCAGCCAGGGCGCGCTGGTGGCGATGACGCCCGACGGCGCGGTGCGCGCCATGGTCGGCGGCCGGAACTATGCCGAGAGCCAGTATAATCGCGCAGTCACCGCGAAGCGGCAGCCGGGCTCGTCGTTCAAGCCGTTCGTCTATCTCACCGCGGTCGAATCCGGGCTGACGCCGGACACGATCCGCACCGACGCGCCGCTCGACATCAAGGGCTGGAAGCCGGAGAACTACACCCACGAATATTTCGGCTCGGTGACATTGACCCAGGCGCTGGCGATGTCGCTGAACACGGTGGCGGTGCGGCTCGGCGTCGAGGTCGGCGCCAAGAATGTGGTGCGCACCGCGCACCGGCTCGGCATCTCGTCGAAGTTAGAGCCCAACGTCTCGATCGCGCTCGGCACGTCGGAAGTGTCTGTCATCGAGCTGGTCGGCGCTTATGCGCCGTTCGCCAATGGCGGCTACGCCGTGTCACCGCATGTGGTGACCAAGATCCGCACCAGCTCCGGCAAGCTGCTCTATGACCGCCCGACGGAGCCGCCCAACCAGGTGATCGAACCGCGCTATGACGCGATGATGAACAGCATGATGCGCGAGACGCTGATCTCGGGCACCGCGCGCAAGGCCGAGATCCCCGGCTGGACCGCCGCCGGCAAGACCGGCACCAGCCAGGATTATCGCGACGCCTGGTTCATCGGCTACACCGCCAAGCTCGTCACCGGCGTCTGGCTCGGCAATGACGACAATTCGCCGACCAAGAAGGCGACCGGCGGCGGACTGCCGGTCGAAGTGTGGACCCGCTTCATGAAGGCCGCGCATCAGGGCGTACCGGTCGCGGCGATCCCGAACTCGCAGGGCAGTTGGGCGCCGGCGAACCTGATGCAGATCTCGTCGCAGATATCAGCGCCTTCAGCACCGGCGGCGCCGATGCAGATTCAACCGCCGATGCAGGCGCCACCGCCCGCGCCGGTCCCGTCCGGCGGCGGCTATTATCGCCAGCCACCGCCGACGCCGGCCCGCGCCTCGGCGCCACCCAACCCGAACGCGCGGCCCGAAGCGGCGGCGGGGTTGGATGGGTGGTTGGCGGATCGGTTGTTTCGGTAGGCCGACAGTCCCTGACTACGTAGCCCGGATGAAGCGAAGCGAAATACGGGACCAGTCGCGCCATCGGTGAAAGCTGCCCCGGATTGCGCTGCGCTTCATCCGGGCTACGCGCCGCGCCTTCATTCGCACTCGGTCCGTCATCCCCGCGAATAGGGGATCCAGTGCGCCGCGGCCTATCGGTTGAATACGAGCGCCTCTGGAATACTGGATCGCCCGCTTTGTGTTTAGACCGGACAGATCACTGACAGGTGTTCGGAGACATAGCTGACACGTCAAAATTGGCTGGATTGGTCGATTCGGGAGGCCGTCCATGCCGTGGAGCGAGGTGTCAGTGATGGATCAGCGAC